>JBOGOU010000100.1:0-3229 GCA_050748205.1 Pyrinomonadaceae bacterium
GTCTGAGTGTCTCCTGTGACCCAGAGTGTCCTCCAGCTTGAGCGGGGGCAAGCCCACCTTCCTGACCTGCAAATTTACTGTAAGGTCCTTTTAAGTTTTCACCATCACTTTCCCAGCCCTTCAATAATTATTTCAGACAGGCGCGACATCGTGATCAGCGCCGGATTATCAGCGGTCCAGTTCACGTCAGGCATTTCGTCGCAGGTGATCGCCAACGCGATGCGTCCGCGCGGGTGATAAATGATGCCGATGTTGCTGCGGAGAGCGTCCAGCGCACCCGACTTTGTGGCTCTCGGCACCCGCCATTGCGTGCGCCAGATGCCGTTCTGTCCCTGCTCGCGCTTCATTAGTTCGAGCATCTCTTTTGAGACTGCGGCGCTGATAACTTCGCCGCGTTCGAGCTTTTCCAGGATCGTGACCATCTCATGAGGCGAAGTGCGCCCAAGGCCGAACCGCTTGTTCTCCTCTTTTTTGCCTTCCACACTCTCGCCGCCACCAAACACTCTTCGCATCAGACGAGTTTCCTTAAGGCCGAGCGAAGCCATGCGCGCGTTGACCGCGTCAGCCGTCAGCACGTCGACCACGAGATTGGTTGCTGTGTTGTCGCTCAAGATCATCATTAGGGTCACGGCGTCGCGGAATGTGAGGTGGAGGCCGTCTGCGAATTCGAACAGGATTCCCGAGCCGCCGACCTTTTTATCTTTAGTCAGCACGAGCTCGTCGGTCCACTTCACCTTTCCTTCGGCGACGCGCGCGAATGCCTCAACCATGACGGCGATTTTTATTGTGCTTGCCGTCCGCACAGGGTCGTCGCCACTTATTTCGTATACGGCACCCGTATCGAGGTTCTTTGCAAACAGACTTACCTTGCCTTTGAACTGCGAGATTTCTGCGCGCAGACGCTTGTCCAGAGCTTCGTGACTTGAGGAGCTTCCCGAGTTCTCCTGCTTGACTGCTGGCGCGGAAGTTTGCGCAAACACACTCGCATTTGCGGTAAATAAAATTAGAACGATCAGAAATCTAAAGATGGCTCGGGACATAAACTTTGCAAAAAATTGAGTTCGCGAAATGTAACCGAACGAATTTGTGAACCTTGAACATAGAGCCTAATTCTGTTGAGCCACTCGACTAACTGCCAGCGAGACAACTCCCTTTGAATCCGCGAGCGCCCGTTTTGCTGCCTCAACGCCACAGTCAACACGGATCATCACTAAAGCCACTTTGGTATCGCCATCTGCCGCATCCAACGCCGTCGTTGCCGCGTTCTCGTTCATGCCTGTTTCCGCCATTATTACGCGAATCGCACGCGCGCGAAGTTTAGTATTACGTGCCTGCACATTCGACATGCGGTTACCCGAAACATAACCAAGTTTCACAAGCGTAGCTGTTGAAAGCATGTTCAGGACCATCTTCTGCGCAGTTCCGGCCTTAAGTCGCGTCGAGCCGGTAACGACTTCCGGACCAACGACCGGCACAATGCTAACCTCCGCGACCCGAGTGATGGGAGAATCAGGAGCGCACGTCACGGCAACCGTAAAAGCACCCAGCGATCGAGCGTAAGCCACCGCGCCCACTGTATAGGGCGTTCGTCCTGATGCCGCAATTCCAACCAGGACGTCTTCTCTTGTGAAACCGCGCCCTGCGAGGTCGCGTTGCGCCGCTTCAGCATCGTCTTCCGAAGCTTCAACCGCACGATAACATGCTTCGTATCCACCGGCGATTACTGCCTGAACGAGATCCGGCGAAACGCCAAATGTAGGCGGACATTCCGAAGCGTCGAGTACTCCTAAACGTCCCGAGGTGCCGGTGCCAATATAGAAGAGTCGTCCCACTCCGCTTAGCCGTTCAACGATACCCGCGACCGCGGTAACTACCTGAGGAAGAACCTCGGATACTGAAGCCGCTACAAGCGCGTCCTCCTCATTCATCAGGCGGACTATTTCCTCGAGCGAGAGCGAACTGAGATTCGACGTGCGGGTATTTTCTTGTTCCGTGATGGGTAGCGAGTCAGATTTCATTTTTGGCTCAGCACCCCAGCGCGGGCTGCCCGCGTGGGAACCAGGTGTAACACCTGATCAGACAGCTAGGGCAAGATTCGAGCGTTCGCGCGCCATTCGGGCTGCAGCCACAGGCGGAGCGATCAGCGGCGGAGCGACAAACGCCCTGGGCGCTGTCTGCGCGATCTTTTCACGCATGGGCCCGAGCACCAACTCGCCACTTGCGGCGAAAACACCACCGACATAGGCCACCTGGAATCGTTCCGGCTCGAGCTTCAGGTTGCGAATTACTGCCGCAGCCGCCAAGCCCAGTTCATTTCCAGCCTCAACCATAATCTCGCGCGCTACCGGGTCTTTTGCGTTTGCCGCTTCAACTACTAGCTTGCCAAAACCAGCAAGCCGCTCATTTGTTATTGTCGGCGCATAGATTGCGGTTGCAAGATCTTCGGGACTGGTGACGTGGAAATACGTACAGGCCGCAGCCATCAACGAAGTCCTCGGCCCGCGGCCATCAGAAGCCTGAGCGATGGCCCGCAACGCTCGCCGCGCGATCCAGGCGCCGCTCCCCTCATCGCCTGCTACGGGACCCCAGCCACCAGCGCACACGCGCTTACCACGCGCGTTAACTCCACAGCAAATTGATCCTGTGCCCGCGATGACGACCACGCCAGCTTCTCCGTCGGTCGCACCATAAAGGGCGATATCGGAATCACTGACGACTTCAATATCGGCAATGCCAAGACTGCTCAAAGCTTCCCGAACGCGCGCGCGCAACTCTGTGCGACGAGCGCCGGCCAAACCAATTTCCGCCGCCAGAATGTCTTCGCGCCGGATGTGCGCTGCTTCGCAGGCTTTGTCGATTGCTTCACGCACTGCCGCGGCCGCACTGGCAATACCTACGCGCAAGGGATTCGATGGACCGGCAATGCCTTCGCCAATGATCCGCTGGTCCGCGTCCAGAATGACGGCGTGTGTCTTGCTCCCGCCACCATCGACGCCAAGAACTGCAGTACGCGACCGCAGTAGTCGGGTTGCTAGAACATCGGTTGATCTTCGGTCCGCGCTAACCATAGTTAAAGGTGGCCGCTCACATTGAGTTCGGACTTTAGCTGGCCTTTTTGCAGCCAAACAGCCTCGTTGAACTCCTACTTTCCGCACCACCGCACGACCACGATTGCGGTTTATTCTAGGCAACGGTGATTTATAATGGAAACTAAAAGATTTTATTATTA
>JBOGOU010000101.1:0-11551 GCA_050748205.1 Pyrinomonadaceae bacterium
CCTCCGAACGGAGCCGGAGGGGTCTGGGGCACCTCGATCTATAAACATGTCACCCCTAGCGGGGTTAACTCCCACGGAAGCCGTTGACTCTTATGGGAGGCAAAGGGATGATTCAAAACGATCAGCAACTCAAAGCCACGCAAGAACGGATCGCCTATTTTGAAGGATTGGTAGCGCAGTTTCGCGTCACTACCTCCCCCGCGGAGTTTGAGCTAATGGCGGGAAGCTATCTCTCTGAAATCGAGAAGATGAATGCCGAGATACTTGAGTATCTGAAGCACCATCCCAGCCAAATCGCGCCCGCGGAGGCGGCTTGAACGGCAGTCTTTGCCTAGCAACGAGTCTTTGCATAGCTACTCAGGGCGGTGAGCGGAATCCATCGGAGAAAGCTTAGTTTTCTTACGCAGTCCAACCCCGATAGGCTTGGATAGAACAAACGAACGTGCGAACTTCGCATTGTCGATTGCGGAATCTTGCCGCGCGATTCTTATGAAACCAAAACGCCGTTTCCCGAAAACCATCCTCGCCGCCATTCGCGACGGTAAGAGCCTCGGCATACGCGCCGGCACGAAGCCGCACCACATCATCAGCATTTGGGGCCAAGGGTGAATTTCGGATTGCGGACTAGCACCCCAGCCGGCCTGCCCGTCTGGGGACCCCGCATTTCAGGTTGCGAATTTCAATAAGCGGCGAGACCGCTGACTCTCTGGCTAGCTTGGACTGGCATGAGTCTGAAGCCGCGAGAGCCCTCCCTCACCGCCCCACCCCAGCCGAGATGCTCGGCTGGGGACCCTGGAGGTCGGGCTACTGCCCCGGAGCCGCGTCGAGTGATCGAAATGAACGGTCGCGAGATTCCCGTGCGCTCAGTCTTCACTCGCAGCGAGCGCTTGAAAGACGGCTGTTGACCGCGCTTATCGCGAGAAATACAACACGCCAGGCCCACTTCTTTTTGTGCGAGGTTCACGGAGAACACGGAGAAGCGTTTTTCCGGCAGACTCCTAGCCCTTCGGGATTGTAACTCCGATTTCTTCCAGGAATTTCGTCGGCGCCGCGCCGCCGATTAGGGCCAGCACGTAGTCGTTCTCGATCACTCCTTTCCCTTCTTTCGTCCATGTGTCTTCCAGGACGACTTCGCGCTCTCGAATCTCCTTGATAACCGTATCGAACAGAATCCTGACTTTGCCTTCATCAATGCAACGGTAAAGGTGTTGCTTATTGAGAAACTTCACGTCGTTCGTAAAGGCAGTCCGGAGGGCGAAGGTGACTTCATTGATCTCGTGGGGAGCGCGGAATTCGATTTGATTACCGTTACGCCGAGCGACCAGGTCAACTACAGCTTCGACTGATGCATTGCCGCCGCCGACTACGACGATCTTTTTCTGCGTGAAATCGTCAGGATTCGACAACGCGTAGAGCACTTTATCTTCGCTGCTGCCATTCCTCCCGATTTTCATCCCTTCGCCGTCCACTCCAAGTCTCATCGGCGCGCCACGGGCGCCTAGAGCAAGGACAACGCGGCGCGCGCGGTAGGTGCGCGGCTCGTGTTTCTCACCTTTCACGGTTTCGATGGTAAAAAAATCGCCCTCGGTGGCGGGCTTAACCTTCTTGCACTCTTCATGGTCATTGATCACGACGCCGTTCTTTACCATAGTGGCCGTCCAAGATTCCAACAATCACTCTCGTTGATCGCCTGCACCGGTGATGGGGATAGCGCCGCGCGCGGCCATCGATTCCGGCTTGAAGAAGAGGTACTTGTTTTTCGGATAAGCAGCGATGGTGGCCAGGATCTGTGCGCGCTCGATGCCGATATATTTCAGGTTGTGCTGTTTGGCGACGATTGCCGCTGACAGCCCTCCGGGCCCGATGCCAATGATCGCCACATCAAACTCGGCTATCGGTTCCGGAGGTAAACTCTTCAATTCCTCGGCAATGTGCTTGATCACGTAAGCGCCTTCATTGGCGGCGTTCTTGATCAAAGGAGTGCCGGAAACGTCGCCGATGAGGTAACACCCGGAAACGTTGGTCATGAATTTTTCGTTGCGCGTTGGCACCGGCCGAGGTTTGATGACCTTGGTGGTATTGACGACGATGCAGGCCTTGGGATTGACGGGACAAGCAATCTGACAAGACGTGTCTTCCATGCACTCGGCGCGCGCCACCGGGACCGCGATGTTGTCAACCATTGCCAGCACACTGTGCGGGCAAGCTTCGACACATGCCTGGCAGCCAATACAGCGTTCAGCGATCACGACTGGATGCGGATAGTCAGGGCCAGCCGGGTCATACTTCTCCAGTAGCTCTTGCGAAAGCTGAATCAGTTTTACATTGTCGTCAAGATGCTTCTCGATTGGTTCTTCGAGCAATAGGCGCGCGCGCCGACCATCGCGCAACGCGAACAAAATTCCTGCCCCAGCAAGAAACATGGTAATTGCGGCCCATCCATACCAGGGCAGGCCGCCGAGATATCTGCGCAACGAAGAAGGCGCAGTGAAAAGTTGATTGATCGTCAGCAGCAGCGCCAGCAACGTCAGGATAATGAGTAGTTGCGACTTTCTCATGCTGCTCCTTTACTTCCTGGTCTCGGACGGGATTTCGGTCCGAGCAAAACGCAAAGACGAAGCCCAATGCTGATCCCTGACATGCTGCACATGACAGGAAGTGCAACTTAGCGTTTGGATTCCTTCGGCGGTTGAGGTCTGGTCAAAGATCGCAGCGTTGTGACATCGAGTGCATGTGGTGCGCGGATAATCGCGATCAACATTGACGCCCATGTAGCCGGTCTTATGACAACTACTGCATGAGAGCACTCTGGTGACTCCATCGTCGGAGAGAATTCCATCAAGCCCTTCGACTACCCGAACACGGTGAACATGAATGCCGTGAAATTGCGCGTTGCGCCACTCCTGCGTCTGACTAGAGGTGACCCGATTCTTTCTCAAGAAAGCGGTGACGTGAGGCTTCTCGGCCAATTCTTCCGCGTCTAAGCCACGCCAGATCCACACTCCATCTTTCACTGGGTAACCAAAAGTTCCACCGTGGGGAGTATGAACGCTCCTGCCGTTGTAAAGTTTCTTGTTGCCGTCATGATGACATTTCGCGCACGAATCCAGCGCGGCTTTCAGGGGACTGAATTCCTCGCCTCGATGTTCGCTGTGGCAGTTAGTGCAACCGATACCTGCGTCGCGGTGGGCGCGAATAATGGTCGGCGCAAAGCTCTCGGTCTGATGACATCCCGCGCAGTTCGCATTCATTTTTTCTTTGTTGGTGACACTCACTCCCAAAACGTGGCAGGAGGTGCAAGAGCTTCCATTGGGCTGTTTAGCAATGGCTGGGACTAATGCGAAAGATGTCCTCGCGTGTGGCGCGGAAATCGGCGCTGGCGCGAAAGCGATCTTGTACTTGACTGCCGCCACGGCGGAAAGGGTTGCGACCACGATGAGCGCCCAGGGAAAGATCGCAAAAGGCCAGGGCCGAACCAAATCGCGAGTGCCTCTCCAATTAAATCGAATCTTGCCGGGATGTGGAGGCGTGCGGGGGTGCAAAGGCGATGGACGGCCTGCTTTTTCCCGCGTGCGCTTATCCCAGAATACCTTCAGCGCATCGATAACTTCAGAAGATCGCGGAATCAGCCCTCCAGTTTGGTGCTTTACACGCAGTTGCTTCTGGTATAGTTCGCCAGTGTGGCGCGATATTCCCTCACCCACCTTCACGGCGAACTCCAGCGTAACTCTGAGTTCGAAGGTCTCGCCGGCTTGGTCAACTTTGAGGAAGAAGGGCCCGATCTGAATTTCGTCTCCAGCCGTGAGCGCTTCAGCTTCATTGAACGGAATCGCACGGCCATTAAGCGTCGTCGCGCTCGAAGCACTCAGATTAATGAGGTAGAAGTATCCTTCGATCTGATTAATTCCCGCGTGCAGTCTGGAAACCACTGGATGATTTAGCCAGACATCGGACTCCGGATGCCGGCCTATTCTCAGCCCCTCAGTAACGATGGTCTTCGGATCAACTGCGCGTTCTTCGCGAGTGATGATGAATCTACTTTCGTGCGCCGTGCTCATTAGTTTTTAACCTGACATTGGTCACCTCACGGTGAAGAGAACGACTTGAGTAATATGAACCAACATCAGCGCCAGCATGATTGAAGCTGAGACGACATGCGGCGCCAACCACAGTTTGAGCAATTGATGCAAATAGATGAGCGCGTCCACCCGACGCAGGGTGGCGGTCGTCTCAACCGCCTCCATCAAAGAACGTCGTGCCGTTGGGTCGCTCAAACTTTCGGCATCGCCCTGAAATTCTTCGCGCGCTTCGGCCAGCATCCTGCTTAACTCCTCACGCCGCAGGTATTGGCGTAACAGATAGCCAAAAGAGAAGAAGCGTTTGCGCATCTTCTCCTTCACCAACCGCCGGAGTTGGTCATCGCTGGTATCGATCAGGCCAAGCTGCTGGCGCAATTCTTCACGGCGCGCGCGCAGGTCTTCGATCAGAAGCGGATCTCCTTCGATACTCGTCATGATGCGAGGCACAATGAAGTAACAACTGATGCCGAAAAGACCGGCTACGATCGTTACATCAAACGAAATCATTAAACATGAGGTCAGCAGACCGCCCGAGTCGCGACCACCGTGGATGAGCATTACAATCGCGGCCAGCAAGCCCAGATAGGCGTGCGCCAACTTCCAGTAACGCAGCGGGCCGGCTCGACGAGTGTAAATCTGTTTGCGAACTGAGTAAGTCAGAGCCGAAGCGATGCAGCCCAAACCAATCAAGCCCGTAATCCAGCGCAAAGTCAGCCACGTGCCGCTGAGGTGCCCGTCCAGCGTATAGCGACGCGCCGCCAAGAGAATTGTGGAAGCGATAGTAATGATCGCCAGCACTCCGATCGCGTGCATCATCAAAGCCGGCGTATCACGTTTGTGAATGTTCCGCCCAATGGCATGTGTTCGATCCTTAAAAACAATCCCGATCGCATTTTTCGCTTCGCTGAAGTACTCGCGTGGGTTGACGCGCACCAGCGCCCCGGTCGGACAGTTCTCCTGGCACGAGTACGCCGCTGTTTTCGCGCCTTCCGGATTCAGCCGCGTGTTTTCGCACAAGTTGCACTTTATGGCGAGCAAATCATCCGTCGCAGTGACGGCCGGAGGCTCTGTTGGCGGCGCGAGACTCAGGCAGCTCTTCAGCGTACCCAGCAGTCCCACCGGCGCGGGCGCGGCTTTCTTCCGCGGCACCATCGAGATCGCGTTGTAGGGACACTGCGTCGCGCAATCCGCACATCCGATACATGTCTTCGGATCAATATCAATGTGACCTTCGGCGAAACGAGCAATCGCTCCGGTCGGACATCCGGTCAGACATTCAGGGTCCTGGCAATGAAGGCATACGGATGGTGATAAGACATGTTGGATGGAGCGGCCGTTTGGTTTGATGGGTCGCGCGATGTGAAGACCTCGTCGCAGGAGCCGCGATTGCCCGTGCACTTTATGACATGCCAGCGAACAATTGCCGCAGCGAATGCAGAGATCCATGTCCATCACAAGCAGATTCGTGCCGTCGATAATGCCGGTGCCAATCTCTTTTGCGGCAGCCGCAGTGCTTCTTTTATCCACGGGCGGCTCAGGCGGCGTGTCATCCGCTTCTGAAAAATGCGGAAACTCCTGCGAAATCAATTTGAGAAGCGAAGGCCGAGTGCGCAAATCTGCAATCGCGATTTCGAGAGCTTCCGTCCGTGACATGATTGTCGCTGTGTAACTCCACCTGGGTTCGTCCTCGCCGGAGAGAGCCTCAAGTCCCAACCAATTACCCGCGCCGAGAAAGTCCAAGCCCACTTCCTGGCCCAACTCGGTTACCATGTCGGCCAGGAGAGAACCGGTGCCCCACTTCCGCACCTCACTTTGACCGGAACGGACCTCACGCACGCGCCGGATCCAACCGTTATTGATAAAGATGAGCCTATCGATTGAATCTCCCTCCCGAAAGAGCATGTGGTCTTTCGGGTACACCTTGAATCGCGTAGCTGCTCTTAGCTGCTTGAGTAATTCCGGGCTGAAAGCGTCTTCGGTCACCTCCTGCACTTCTACCAACGTGCGATCAAGACCATGCGCGCGATAATTCTGTTCGAGTCGCTGACCAAACGTCTCAAACTTTCGCAGCAGGCGAAGCGCCGGACGCTGAATTTCCAGAACCGTAGCTTCAACTCCGGCCGGGACCACGACCGTGGCGCTGGCTGGTTGGCCTGCAAGCAAGGACATCTCGCCAAAACTGGTCTGCTGATCAATCTTGCCGACAGGGCTGCTCAGGCCTTGATTGTCTTTGACGTAAACGTCGAGCTGGCCGTCAACCAGAACGTGGAAGGCATTACCGCGCCACTCGCCTTCACGGATTATCTCTTCGCCGGGGCCGTAGATCAGCAAACGCGCGTAAGGTCCAACCTTCTTGTTGACATAGTTCCGCCCATAGACAACCAGTTCGAGGTCCAACTCGTACTTGAAATGCTCTCCGTGCTTTTCAACGAGTTCGGCGAGGAGGCCGCTCCGGCGGATGGCCTCGATGATCGTGTCGTGATGTGTGATTTCACGAGGCATAAAGCATGCCCATTTTTTGGCGGAGCGTTCGGTCGAATCAATGCCCGCTCAAGCGTTGAAGCAACTCGTGCTGGCAGCAGGTCGAGGAGTTTGAGGAGGTACTTATACCGCTAGACGGCTTCCATCAAAGTCATGTCCGGTCAAAACGAATAGCGCACAAAGACATTTGCCACATTGGCGTGGTAGCTGCCATAACGCGCATCCTGGAAAAGATATTTTGGCGTGTCGCTGGTGAGATTTCCATGCACGTAGGGCGCGAGCACGTTGTAGCTGAAGTCATCCTGCGTGTATGGCTCGTACCAATAACGTCCGCCTATCTCAAGCTTCTCGCTTATGCGGCGCGTAATAGCGACATTCACGTTCTGGCGCCGGACCACCGTGTCTGGATAGGGATTGGCACCTGCATGAAGCACGGAATCTGCGCGAACAGTGAACGGATTCACGGTGGTGATGCGGTCACGGGTAAAGGAAAGCGCATAAGAAATATCAAACTCCCACTTTCGCAGCTTTCCTTCCTGCGGCGCGGCGCTGAAGCCGAATTCAAAACTGTCCAAGCTGTTCCGGCTGGTTCGCTCCCAGGTATTAGCGATCGGGAATTGGGCAAGCGTGCCCTGCACAATAGCGCCCGGGGGCGCCGGCGGATTTGGCAGCAGGTGAGCGAGATCGCGATACGAAAACCGGTTCATTTCTCGCGAATAGTTGGCATAAAGGAAACTGCCATTTTCGAATGCATGCGTGAACTGGGCATCGACAAACGAGAAGTGATTAAAGAGAAGCCCATAAAAATTCTTGTCGTATTCATCACCGAGGTAACGATAAGAGGCCGAGAAATTTGTTCGCTCGCCTTTCAGCAGCTCCACCGTAAGGCTGCCGTCATTTCGAATTCGACTTGTCTCATCAAAGCGGCGCAGAAGGTTGAATTCGATGGGGAAACCATCGTTCATTACCGTAAATGACGTGACTATCCACGCGGTTGTGTTACCCCCCGGGGGAGAACCGGCGAAATTAGTGACGAAGGTCAATGGCTGGGTGTTGTACGCCAACGCGCGTCGATTCGCGTAGGTGTAGTCGAATTTGAGGCGCAGGCTCGTGGCGGATTTAGGAGCCAGACTTGGGCCTCCGCCACTCGCTGTCATACCGCCTGACGAAGCGTCTTTGGCTGGGCCATTATTCTTGCCTGAAAGATTGAACTCAAAATCCAGCCGGTTTCTAATGCTATGCTGATTGTTACGATTCACGTCCCGAAACTTGCGATTCCAGATCTCCCAGTCGTAATCCAATCGCCAGGTCAGCGCCGATGCGCGCGGCACCTGCTGCGGCCAAACATCCCATTGAAAGCCGGAGTCGATATTCTGGCGTAGGAAATCCCAATCCAGGTTCTCGATGGGTAAGTTATAGAAGTCCGTCCGCGCCGCGCGCCAAGTCGAATCGCCAAATGCGGCATAGCCCGGGAACACGATTGTCGGGGATTGATTGTCCAGGTACTGCGAACGGTACTGAGCCTGAAAGCGGAAAGTATCGTTACGGTTTACCAGGGCATACTCCTGTGTGATGTTTCGCATCTTTCCGTTCAGGCTTTTCTCCGGAAGCTGATTCACATCGGTCGGATTAGTAACCGGACTGAGTCCGTCCCAGTGTATGGGCACGATGGCTGTGTTCAGCGTCCATGGGAGGAAAGCATCGTTCTGTGTCCAATAGGCCAGCGAGAAAAGCCCGCGGACTTGAGTGTGCGCCGTCAGGTCGATGTTGGCCCAAAGAGTGATGGTGTGCGAATCGTTGTTTGGCGCCAGGTCTGATTGCCATCGAACCTGCTTAAATCTATTCTGAGCCCCGCAGGTTAAAAAGAACGGAGGATTCGGACCGGGAAGGCATCCCTCTTCGTCCGTAACGCGAAAAGGATTTTCGAAAATCAGTGATTCGATATTGTTTCGAAAGAGCGAAAGATCGTATTCCGCGCCGGCGTTCCAACGCTTGCCGCGAAACTGCATTCCCAGTTTGAGACCATAGGTTCGATGGTCGATGGGTTCCAAAAACTCTTGTCCGATTCCTTCCCAAAACCCTCCGATATCGGCAAGGCCACCACCAGGAACGGCTCGCCGGACGAATGTACCGGCGGACATCGGGCGCGTTCCGCGATTCCGTAGCCAGCTAAACTGGGCGTGGAATTCGACATTATCCGACGGCATGTAACTCTGCCTGAATAGAGCGTGATCACGCCGAAGCCGCGACTCGGTGAGCGGCGCAGTCTGCAGCTCTTGGCGCACTAGTGTGGGCAAAGCGGCGTTCACAGGTGTTCGCCCGGCGTCCGGCAGTGTAACGGCCTGCAGACTAGCTCGCAGCGTAGGACTGACTTGATACAACCCCGGACCGGTTCTTTGAAGGAAGGATTGCCCGGTGCCGAAGTGATGGGGGATCTGGTCAAACATGAACCGGGTTCGATATTTTCCAAACCTCCCTGCGTCAACCGTGAAACGCTGGTCACGCTCGCGAATTTCAAGGCCTTTCACTGTGAGAAAGTAAGGAGAATCACCAAAATCAAAACTCAGCCTCAATTTCGGAATAACTAACCCTTTCGCAACATCTCGCACCTCCTCGAACTTAGCGGTATGACCGCCCTGGACGTCACGAATCTGACCGCCGATTTCGACGGTTCCCTCGACCTTGGTTGTCTCTGTCTGTGGTTTGTCCTGCCCACAAGCGTAAGGGGTGAACAAGAGCGCCCACATAGCGCAAGCAACGGTAGCGAACGAGGCGCGAAGAACCGGTTTGAGTCTGTCTGGTTGGACTCTCATCTGCTTCTCCTAGCGCGAAAGGGTTCTACCCCCAGGGTGATTTGAGCCATGCACCTGGCCGTGGCAATTCGCACAGCCGCGATTTATCGACCATATATCCAGAGGTTTTCCGGCAGTGGTCGAATGGCGTGGCAACATGTGCACGTGGCACTGCTGACACACCAGATGAACGCGAGCCGTCAGCAGCTTGGGATTGTTCGAACCGTGCGGCGAGTGACAGTTCAAGCAATTTTCACGCACCGGCGGATGGTCCCACAGAAACGGGCCCCGTTTTTCTGCATGACATGTGTAACACACATTATTGACGGTATGCTCCACGAGCATCTTTCCCGCCTCGCCGCCATGAGGATTGTGACAGGACGTGCAGCCGACCTTCATGTTGCGATGCTCAGTGCGAAACAGGTGAGTGGAGCGCTGGAATAAAGCTTTCCGCTTATCGGTGTGGCAGCGAAGACAGGTTTCTTCTACGGTAGAGGCGGCTAACATATGCTCAGGAAACTTGATTTCCATAGCATCTAATGACGGCCCATCCAATTTGGCCCTCTCGCGAACGACCAATGCCCACTGCGGGAACTTGGCATGGTGGACGTTGTGACAAGACAGGCAGCTCATATCGCTTCTATCGTGCGCTCCGCCGCGCCAACCAATATGGTCGCGATCGCGCGCGTGACACATCAGACACTTATCGTTCGCTCTCGCCCTGGCGTCAGCCGATGTCAGTTCGCTGGGATTGTCTATATCCGCGGCTGCAATGCGTTTCTCTCTGTTCTCAATATGCTTAGTCCCATCGCCGTGACACGCCTCACAGGTGGCGGCGCGTGAGTCGGTCAGAAACTTCGCAGCTTTGCCGTGAGTTTCCAGGAGAAAGGATTGTACGTAGGCTCTGTGACAGGAGACGCACTCGCGCCCAATCGCGGTCTGTTGAGCGGTTGCGTTAGCGACTTGCGATTCGGCTGATGGTGCGCCAAGCTGCGCACGCGCAGGATCATCTGCCAGCCATAGAAGAGTGAAGAAAAGGCCGGCGAATACGAGAAAAAGCAGAATTGCTAAACTACGTCCAGCGCGTAAAACAGAGTTCGCTCTGTCTTTCTGCTCAGACACGCGAGCCACCTCGTCCTAAAGTATTAAGCTTACAGAAAAGCGATGATGCCTCTCCAGACTCGCGTTTGGGGGGGAATGTTCTCGCGTAGTTTACACGGAGGTGTTTTGCTGTCAAGACTTTTCCGTCGGCGGATATTAGAGTTCGGCGAGTTGTGAAGAACGGTAAAGCGTTAAATAGCAGCCGCGGCCAGCGCGTAGCAGGGTTTCTAAGCCTTGAGCGTAGTGTCACTGCCGCTTCGGGCGCCGTGTTCCTCCTCGGCTTTGGCGAAGAGTTGTGGAAAAAATTCCTGCCAAAATACTTGGAGGCACTACGACTCGCTAGACGCGAGCATCATGGAAGCAGTGGGTGATCAAACTACAAAAGGCGATTTTGCCCTAATAAACCAGGGAGGAAAGACATGAAAACGTATTCCAGGCGAAAAGCAATCACGAGTCTGGCAGTCGGAGGTGCAGGGTTGGCGCTCACGGACATCGTAGGCACGAATCAAATTGCGGCCAACAAAGGGCGCAATGATATTACTAAGGAAGGACAAGCTGCCGGTGCGTCAACGTTGGGCCGGGCTTTCCGGGGGCAGCATCAACCGAGCCCTCTGCCTTTCGATCCGACCAAACTCAAAGGCATCTCCGAGAAGCTTATTAAGTCGCATTGGGAAAATAATTACGGCGGGGCAGTGAAAGCTCTCAACGCCGTCGAACAGAGGCTCGGCTCGCTATTACAGGATAAAGATCTGCCTCCTTATATTTATGGCGATCTCAAGCGCGAGGAATTAGTTCGCACAGGTTCCGTCGTCCTGCACGAAAACTACTTCGCCAACCTTGGTGGCGATGGTAAACCAGGCGGAACAGTTCTGGATTCGCTCAAACAGTGGTTCGGAAGCTACGAACTGTGGGAGGCCGAGTTCAAGCGGACGGGTAATGCCCTGGGCGGTGGCTCAGGCTGGGTGATACTTGGGTACAATCAACAGACACGCGAGATGCACAATTACTGGGCATGGGACCACATGCACAATGCGCCGATGAGCCGCGCGCTGCTCGTGCTCGACATGTACGAGCATGCCTACCACATGGACTATGGAG
>JBOGOU010000102.1:0-21809 GCA_050748205.1 Pyrinomonadaceae bacterium
GAAAAGAGTGGGATGCCAAAGAGAAAGAGATGGTCGCGTACAGTCTTGTCAATATCGTTGGCAGGGCAAGCTCAGCGAACATCTTAGGCATTACCGTGCGCGAACTCGATAAGCTGGTCGATATTTATCAACTTTCTGAGAAGCTCACCAACATTGCTGAACCTGGGGCTTCGATCACGTGGGCGAGAGAGATTAAGAACCTGAACAAGAACCTTTTGACGCCAACGGTCCTTGCCACAATCATACGTCAAGTCAGTGACAAGGAAATCACCAACTCGAAAGATATTCGAAAGCTCCGGCAAATCCTTAAGGACCCGGTGGCGCGCGAAGAGTTTTTGTCTAATGAAGGGAGTATTGATGCCTCCTTCAAGAAACTCGGTCCGGTGCCGAAGAAGAAAGCGCAAGGTTTGCTCGCGGAGATTGAAGAACTAAACCAGGCTTTGCAACGTCACCCTTGGACATCGCTTGCCCAGTTGAAGCATGACCCTGAGGCAATAAAGAGAATCGAGGAAACTGAAAAGCTGTTGAAGGAACTCAAGAAAGCGTTAACCAGCTAAGCCGGGTGATAAGCGAATTCTACTATTTCGCGTCCTCGTCACCGACTGGCTCAACTCCGTCGCGCCTGCTTTCTGAGCCATCGAGTGAACCGCTAACCCTGAATCAAAGGCCAACAAAAATGAATCCAGGCGATCAACTATCGGGTGACTTTACACGCACTAGGACGCCAATCACCGGGTCAATGCTCTATGACCTAGTAAACTGCCGCCATCGTGTAACGATGGACTTGTTCGCCGACCCTGCCGAACGCGACGCTGTTAGCCCGTTTGTTCGGCTCCTTTGGGAGCGTGGCGCAGCACACGAGAAGGAGGTCGTCGCAGGAATCGGAGACCCGTTCGTTGATCTATCCATGTATGACGGCTTAGCGAAGGAGCAACTCACCCTCGCAGCGATGGATCGCGGTGAGCCACTTATCTATAGCGGCCGCATCACTAGCGACGACTTGATTGGCGAACCCGACCTTTTGCGAAAGGATGGCACTGGTTACGTTGCCGGCGACATCAAGTCCGGTGCGGGCGAGGAGGGTGCAACGGATGACCATGAGGGCAGGCCCAAAATACATTACGCAGTACAGCTCGCGCTCTACACCGACATTCTTGAGCGCCTTGGCCGCTCGGTTGGCCGCAGGCCATTCGTGTGGGACATCCATGGCAAAGAAATCCCTTACGACCTGATGGAGAGTCGCGGTAAGAGAAATCCGCGTCGGCTTTGGGATGACTATGAGGAATACCTAAGCGAGGCGCGGAATATTGCGGCCCGCGTAGCCCAAACTCTGCCTGCTTACAGTACGGGCATCTGCAAGAACTGCGCATGGTATACGACCTGCATAAAGAGCTTGGAAGCGACAAACGATCTCACATTGATTCCCGAGTTGGGTCGCACGAAGCGTGACGTAATGATCAATAGAATAAGCTCTATCCGTGAACTCGCGTTGATAGACCAAGTCGACTTCCTCGATGAGGGGAAAACGGTATTCGCCGGCATCGGTCCTACGACTCTCGCAAAAATGCAGGAGCGCGCCAAGTTGCTCAGCTCAGAAGACGGAAAGCCGTATTTGACTGCCCCAGTAAATCTGCCAGCCTCAGACAAAGAATTGTTCTTTGACATTGAGGTAGACCCTTGGCGCGATTTCTGCTACCTGCATGGTTTTGTTGAGCGTCGAAACGGCAACAACGAGACTGAGCGCTTCGTTTCGTTTTTCGCAGATGCAATGACGCCCGAGGCGGAGGAACGGGCATTCGCTGAGGCATTGCACTACATGCAGGAGTCGCAACCCTGTGCCATCTACTACTATTCCAAATATGAGCGAACGATCTACAGGAATCTTTCCAGGAAGTATCCTGATGTTTGCACCCAGGATCAGATCGAGGATCTCTTCGACTTCGCACATTCAGTCGATCTGTATAACGACGTAGTGAAGAAGGCCACGGAGTGGCCCACGCGAGACTATTCGATAAAGACACTAGCCCAATATCTCGACTTCAAGTGGAAGGATCCTCACCCCTCGGGAGCCGCCTCAATTGAATGGTTTTATCGCTGGGTTGAGACCGGAAGCCCGGAGATTCGGAAGCGTATCCTTGAATATAATGAAGACGACTGCCGGGCCACTCGGGTACTGCTGGATGCCATCAGGGGATTCCCCCCGCCTCAGTGAGGCTGCCAATGTCTCCTCAATTCCAAACGAAATGCCCACCGCTGAAGCCTTGAACGCGCTGGTTCTATTGACGAGAGGCGATCGCCGAAACGCTTTCGATGGTGGCGTCTCCGCGCTCGATGAATCCTCAAACAGTCCCGGTTGGCGATCCACGGACGGCACCCGCGCCGGCTGCGTGCGAGCGTTGACGCTGTGCATGCCGATCACGTGCAAGCGCCGCGTCGAGACCGACGACAACGAATCAAACGGTGACGGCACGTTCACCAGCTTTGTTCATAAAGCGCGTTGGTTCGGCCTGCAACAGGCCGAAGGCGACGACCTCGATCCGCAAGTGACACCAGAGTGGTATGCGAAAGTCTTTTCAAATGAACCCAAAGCGCAGAACAACCGCGATCGCCGGGCTTGACGTTGACTTTCAACTCAACATCAGGCAGGATAAAACACCGTGACCAACAAAATTACATTCGGAAGTCGGATCAAGGCGTTGAGGCTCGAAGCTAAACTCTCCCAGCGTGATCTCGCCGCCCGACTCGCAAAGCGGCTCAAGGGCTTCGATTTCACCTATCTGTCCAAGATCGAAAACGATCGGCTTGTGCCGTCAGCATCTGCAATCCTAGCTCTGGCCGCAGAACTCAAAGGCGACCCCGATGAGCTGCTGGCGCTCGCTGGCAAGGCCCCCGCCGATGTTGGCCAGATGCTTCAGAAAAGTGAAGGCGCCCGCATGTTCTTTCGATCGGCCCTGTCCACAGGACTGTCGGAGGATGACTGGAAAAAGTTGCTGCAGGACATTCAGAGAAGAAAGAAGAAATGAAATTTTACCGGAACGAGCAGATCGAGCAGATCGCCGAGCAGCGCCTCCTGGACTTCGAGCGCAAGCTGGAGCGACCGCTGTCACTCCCGGTTGATATTGAATTGTTCGGTGAACTCGTTCTCGATCTTTCGATCCTATGGGATGACATCGAGGAATTACCCGGAGAAGAAGTCCTCGCTGGCCTGCGCGCGCCCGACCGGCTGATTGTGATGAATGAACGCCGCAAACTGGAGATGGAACAGAAGCCAGGGCGCCGCCGCCTTACCCAGGGTCACGAGATGGGCCACTGGGATCTTTTTGTGGACAAATCGAAGCTGGACCATCCTACCCTGTTCGAGGCGGCCGCGCCCGCCATATTCGCCTATCGCAGCTCAACGGGCGGCCAGGTCCAGATTATCAAGACACTGCTCTCTTGCGAGGAAGGCCGCGAGCTCTTGCGGGAGATCAAAGCCCGCGCGGATACCACGGATGAAGCGCGATCCGTAAATCGCTACGCAGCCGCGATTCTGATGCCCCGCGCCATCATCATCGATGACGCCAGGAAGATCGACCGGACGCAATGGCGCAACCTCTATCGGCTGGCCGAGCGTTTCGATGTCACGATTTCAGCACTGCGAGTGCGACTGGAACAACTCAATCTCCTGTACCTGGATCAGGAAACAAAAACGCTCTACCCCTGCCGCGAGGAAGCGCAGGGACAAGCCAACTTGCTCTTCTAAAAATTTTGCCCGAGGTGTTGAGTTGAAAGTCAACAACAAATCACAGTCTGCAGAACGAGGGCCGCCCAGGCAGCCCAGCCTTGTCATGAAAACGCGGGCGCTCAAGTAGACGACGCTCGCCGCCAAAAATAACCCGACCAGAAAGGAGATTCAGATGAAGGAATACGAAGTTACGTGCATTAACAAACCAGATCGCTTTAGCACTCACGAGCACATCACCCACATCGGCAATCTTGCCGGTCAGTGGCGCGTGACTCGCGAATTGGCGATCAAGAAAATCGACTCGAAGGAGGAATCCTTCTATACGATCGATCGGACCACCGGAAAAAAGGTATATGTCGGCGTCGTCAGAGGCGATGGCAATAAATCCGCCTACCTCCGGACGCACGCCGATGGTAAATGGAACGATAATCTCCTGGCTTTGGCGGAGTGTACCGGGGTTTGTAAGATCATCGGCTAGGAGACCGGCGGAGGTGGGGCCAGCTTAGGTACTGACGTCACCAATGCCCTTGTTATGAATAATGGAGGACGAAAAAATGAATAACAACCCCTTCCAAAACCGCGCACCGAATATCACTGGGAACGCCCGCCTTCGCACGCCGCAGCGAGAAGCCTATGCAGAGATGGCCCGGTTCGCCGCCGACTCTGGCGAACAGGAACGTGAGATCGGAATCGTACTGCCCGTCGGTTGCGGCAAGTCCGGCTGCATTACTCTGACACCCTTTGCTTTCCGGGCAAGCCGCACCCTTGTGATCGCTCCGAGCGTTCCTATCGCCCAGCAGCTACGCGATGACTTCGATCCGGCACGGCCGGACATGTTCTACATCAAATGCGACGTCCTACAGGGCCAGCCCTATCCCGAGCCGGTCGAGATCCGTGGCATGACAACCAACATCGCGGACCTTGAGGAAGCCGACATTGTGATCACAAACATTCACCAGCTTCAGGGCGCAGACAACCGGTGGCTTCAGGACCTACCCGACGACTTCTTCGACCTGATCCTATTCGATGAGGGCCACCACAGTGTGGCTGAGAGCTGGAATGCTCTCAGGGCGACGTTTCCCCGGGCGAGAATCGTCAACTTCAGCGCCACGCCAAGCCGCGCGGACGGCCAGCTCATGGCGGGCCGGATACTCTACTCATATCCTGTATTCCGCGCTATTCAGGAAGGGTATATAAAACGGCTCAAAGCCGTTGTTCTTAATCCTCGCACCCTTCGCTATGTCCGGCGCCAGGACGGGCAGGAGATCGAAGTCAGCCTTGACGAGGTCCGCCGCCTTGGGGAGGAGGACGCAGATTTCCGGCGCAGCATTGTCACTTCAACTGAAACCCTGAACACTATCGTTGACGCCTCCATTCGGGAGTTGCAGAAACGGCGGGATTCAACTGGAGACAATCGGTTGAAGATCATAGCTTCCGCCCTCAACTTTCAACATTGCGGCCAGATCGTCGAGGCTTACCGAGCCCGCGGCCAGCGCGCCGATTACGTCCATTCCCGCGAGGACAGCGTTGCCAATGACCGTGTGATGCAGAGGCTGAAAAACCACGAGCTTGACGTGATCGTGCAGGTTCGCAAACTCGGAGAGGGATTCGACCATCCTTTCCTCGCCGTTGCGGCCATCTTCAGCATCTTCAGAAATCTGTCGCCATTCGTGCAGTTCGTCGGCCGCATCATGCGCGTAATCGAACAGGACGCACCCGGTCACCCGCTCAACAATGGCGTCGTCGTGTTCCATGCCGGCGCAAACGTCGCCTCCCGATGGGAGGACTTTCAGCAGTACAGCGAGGCGGACCGCGAATATTTCGACCAGCTCCTGCCAATGGAGGGGCTGGATTTTACGACCGGTGACGAACTGCAGATCGATCCAGGTTCACGGCCAGCCCGTGAATGTGTCGACGTGCGCAGTCAGACCGACGTGCGCCTTCAGGAGATCCCCCTTATCGAGGACGATACCGAGGCCCTTGCCGCGCTCAAGATACTTCAGGACAAGGGATACACATCTGACCAGGTGAAGCAGGCTTATGAGGAGTTGCAGCCGGTTCCGGTCACAAAGGTGCGACAGCGGCAAGCAATGCGGGCGGGCCTCGACATGCGCGTTAAAACCGAAGCGGCCCGGATTCTGCACGAACGAAAGATCAATCCGGAAGGCCACGAACTCGATCGGCAGAGGCTTGGCAGAACCAATCTCATTGTGATGAAGGCGGCCATTGACCGGTACGTTAATACGTCCGCAGGCCGCGAAGCTCGCGAGCGCAGCGACTTCACCCGACCGCAGTTGGACCAGATCGACAGAGGCTTCGCCGCGATCGTGGACCTGGCTATTCAGGAGGTATTCAGTGCCAAGAATTAAATCGCTCATCATTCGGGTTGAAGTTGATGAAGCTCTCAAGGCCCACGACTGCCAAGCAAATTCTCGGCACCGCATCGAGAGAGGACATCGGCGGCTGAAGGTGCGCAACGGCCGCAGTTGGGACCATTACTGTGTTCCTTGTACGATCGCAATCCTTGACCGCGACATAGCGGAACTGCAAGCGCTGCAGCGCCGGTTTCATAAGCCGTAATTCCTCTACATGGATGCCGAACCGGTCTTCTTCAACTCTGCTTTAGAGTGTGATAACGTCCTTCATAACACCCTATGACGATGCCATCCGATCCGAAAATCATTGAGGCCGTCATCCTTGCCTGTCTGGAAAGAAATCCGATCGATTTCCGAAGAGTCGAAGACACCGAAGTGATGAGGGTCCAGCGCGCCATCAAGCGGGCGACCACGGACAAGGGCGCAGCGTTCCGCGATCCGGTTACACGCAAGCATTTCCTTTGCGGCTGTCTCGATTTCACCGAGCGCGTGCCGGAAGAGCACCTCATCGTCGGTTATGGATACCGATACGGCAACACAACGGACATCGAGCGGGTTCACCACGTAGGCGGCGAGCAACGGCAGGTAGCGATTCCTGACTACATCCGCGCGGAAATCCGCAAGCATCACTTCCACAGGTCGGAAGCCGAGGTGATCGTCTTTCACAATCACCCCCGCACAGGCGACGAGCCCGAATGGTTCTACACCCTGAAATCGCTGCTTCAGGACCTTCCCATCGCCTCAAACGCAGACCGCAGGCAGCTTCAGAACCATGCCTTCAACCCCGTGGGCCTGTGCCGGCAGTTTTTCGGACAGGGCCAGGTGCTCTTCTATCTGGGAGAGAGCGGATTCGTGAAACAGTTCCTGCTCCCGCCGCTCCTGCCATTCCTGGAACAACTGGACCGAATGAATCCGCAGCAGGGAGCGAACCCGTGAGCACCGAAATCATCCTCTCTCCTGTCCCGGACCTTCGCCGTGCCGTGATCCGTTCAGTCAATGACGCCGAGGCCTTATATGCTCAGGTGCTCAGTGCAGCCGAGCACACAGCCGCATGGCTGCGTTCCTTCGCAGGCAGCCCTCTCGAGCTTCTCACTGCGCTGCGTTTTCAGACTGTGGGGCATGATCCCCTGAGTGGCGAGGCGCTCAATGTGGTTGAGCAGCTCAACCAGACCCTCACAATTTTGGTGTCGCTGCGGGCGGTCGAACGGCTCATTGTAATGCACCCGGAGGCGAACGGATTTCGCGTCGCACTCGCTACCAGCAGCGGTCGTGACATCTCGAGCGTCGACCCTGACCTGGTCGCCGCCGAGGTCTTCTCCGCAACCCATCCCGGCAGTAACCAGAAACTCAAGAAGGACATTGCGCGCTTGACATCGGACCCGGCGCGCCACCGTTATGTGTTCTTTGCGGCGCCGAACTACGCTTGCGGCCGGCAGCCTCAACTGGAGACTGTCCCCGGAGTAGAGGTGCATTGTGTCGATCTCTGACTTTCACACCCACGGGGAAAGCTTCCCTTTCGTCAGACTGTTGGGCCGAACCCTACGACGAACAAAATCATCGTTTTCGCTGGTTCGGAGTTTCAGCCAGCAGCCCTATTTATGTCGACACGCAAGCAACGCTTTAGCCTAGTGTCACGCCAATCGAAGAGAGTACAATTCACGCCAGCACATAACCATGATGAGCGTTTCCAACCCAATAGAATCAACATCACTTCAGAGTAATGAGGAGCTACAAGGAGCCCCCTCGGATCTCCCACTTGTCTCATACTCGCCTCAGGATGAATTGTTGTTGCAGCAACTTGTTCAAGCCCGCTTCTGGCAAACTAGAAGCAGACGGTCTGGAAGCCATTCTGGCCCCAGCGATTCACCAGAGATTCAACGTGACGTCGCACTTCCTGAGCAGTGGAAACTGATCGAGGGACTCGCACTTCACGAATGGCAGGAGCGTTGTGTTGACGCATGGTTCAATAATGCAAAGCGTGGAGTAATCAAGGTTGTCACAGGCGCGGGCAAGACAATCCTGGCGTTGGCCATAGCACAAAGACTACAGCGCGAGGAGAATCAATTACGCATCGCCGTCGTTGTTCCAACCACGGTTCTTTTGGAGCAATGGCGTGAGGAATTTGCCAACCGTAGCAATCTGCCACTAGATGCTATCGGACTGATGGGGGGCGGCCATGACGTCAGTTTTGACGAAAGGGTTCGCGTTCTAATCTGCGTCCTCAACTCAGCGGCGAAGAAATTGCCCGGCATAGTAGAGAGATCTGGCATTGCCGAGTCCTTACTTTTAGTAGTTGACGAATGCCACCGCGCCGGCGCCGCGCAAATGCAGCACGTCTTCAAGACGCGGCGAAAATACAACCTTGGATTATCTGCGACTCCCGAAAGAGATGAGCAAAGTGACGTTGAAGACATAGAGAGTTTTAAGATCGATCAGGACGAGCAACCAATCGCTTTTGAGGACAGCAAGCTCGGACGAGAACTGGGCAACGTTATCTTTGAACTGAACTACGCTGAGGCGATTCGGCTCGGTGTTCTTCCTCCTTTTATGATAGTCCACTATGGTCTCTCACTTCTTCCGACTGAAAGGACAAAGTATGAGCGGGTGAGTCGTGAAATCAAGGATTTACGCTCGGAGCTCGAAACGAGTCAGCGGCGAGGTCTCGCCCTGATTCGATGGTGCAGGTCCAAGGCAGCTAGCGGTAATCCTAAAGCAGCTCGCCTAATTGGGTTGACCAGCGAGCGAAAACGCCTGGTGTATCGGATGAAGGAGCGTTCGGCCGCAGTCCTAAGAATCTTAGAAAGAGCATTCGAACAGAATCCCGCCACGAAAGCGATTCTATTTCACGAGAGCATCGAGGAGGTTATGAACCTCTTTGGGATGCTCCGTAATAAAGGGTTTGCGGTAGTCGCCGAACATAGTGAGTTTCCTGACGACGTACGTGCAGAATCACTTCGCTTGTTCCGTCACGGGACAGCGCAAGTCATCGTTTCAGCCAAATCTTTGATTGAAGGTTTCAACATTCCATCGGCCGACTTAGGAATAATCGTCGCGGCGTCATCTTCGGTTAGGCAGAGAGTCCAAACCTTAGGTCGCTTACTTCGAAGAGTGCAACATCAGGATGGTTCCGAAAAGGAGGCTTGCCTCTATGTCCTATATGCAAACCAAACGGTCGACGAGCTAATTTACGAAAAGGCTGATTGGGGGGAGTTTGTCGGGGCAGATCGCAACGACTATTTTCTTTGGTCACAGGTCGATGGCTCTGAGCCGGAGCCTAAGACGGGACCTCCTCGTGCACCAACTCCAAGTGAGTTTACGATTGACGTTGGTTCTTTGAACGCTGGAGAGTCGTACCCAGGGAATCTTGATGAGGGGAAAAGCTATTCGCTGGACATGCAAGGAAACATCTCTGATGAAAACGGAAGATTTCTAAAGCCAAGCATTGAGCTACGTGCCATTTTGAAGAATTCGCGCAAAAAAGGAGGGCGCTTCCGCGTAACTCCAATGAACCAATTCGTGATTGAGCTGAACAAGACGAAGGACGGTTGGCAGGGTATCTACCTTGGACGATTAACTCAACGATTGCACCCAGCCGATTCCGATTCCGCAGAGGATCAAACCCCCACGCATTATTCGCCCGGTGATCTTTATCCTCTTGATAGAGTTCAAGGTAAGAGTTTTTCCGTTCTCCAAAGAGATAAGCGCCTCGTTGCAGCAAAGGCCCGCGATGGAATTCGATTTGTCATTGATGAGAAGTCAATAGCGGACGCTGATAAGCAGAATGCACTCAGAAATATCCAAGAGTTTCTAGCACGCGCGTATGGCGCCGGACACCGCATAAGTAAGATCACAGTAACGGAGGAAGGACACGTTGTTTATGTTTACAACAATGAGGCCTACTTCGTTGGGTATGCCCCCGAAGGCCCCCAGGGCTTTATATTTGAGGACAGACCATAAGTTAATAGGAGAAAGACGATGCCGAGCGGTCGTGTTATTCCCAAGAAACTCCCGACGTGCCCTGGGCGTGATTCGCGGTTTACTATCCGTCATAATCCCGATCAGGCGAACCTTTGGTGGGTTTATTACGAGTCCACAGATGGTACTCTGCTTCCTGCCGACGAGGATCATTCAGATTTAGTCGCCCTTGTAAATTCTCTGAAAGAAGCGGAGGGCAACGCGGCCGGTGGTGGTTTCAGCATCAATGAGCACTTTCAGGTCATAGCCCGAATGACCGCGCCTTCGAATTATGGAGGACAGTCTATCCATGTTGTGGGCCTGGCTGGCGGCCTTATAGCCACTTATGACCAAACAATTGTTTTCCAAAATGGGCTTCTTTTACCAACCATAACTCCGTTAGAAGGCCAAGAATGGGTCGGTCCATTGTGTGGAATGACTTATTCATTCGCGGCACCCGGAAGTCCCAAGGGTCCTTCTCGTAATTTCGATCAAGTGTTTGTAGAAATCGACGGACAAAAACACTTCCTCTCCGTCGATGCCGGGATTAATCCTTATCCTCCGACAACAGGCCCATTAGCCACTTTTCTTGCCGCCCTCAGACGACAACTTCCGATAGGAGGCCGGTTTCGAGTAAATGAGCACGGACGTGCATTTACTTCTGAGAACAACATCTTCATTGGCATCGTTCCTCTAGCACAATGGTTCAAGCCTTTGACGCCGCTGTCTTAACGTAAACGGCAATCAGTCCAGTAGAGTCACATCGAGATTACGCCGCCCACTTTAGCCATTGGCTCGCAATAGTTCAGCATTAGTTCAAAGACATGGTCGCACTTCTGATTGAACAAGACGCGGTCGTAGTGGTCAGGCAGATGGCGATTCAAAAACTTCTTCAACTGCTGATCTCACTTTTCGTCGCGATGGCCAAACATCAGACGCAACAGCATCCGAGACGCGCGTTTG
Organism: Pyrinomonadaceae bacterium; assembly: GCA_050748205.1. Lineage (GTDB taxonomy): Bacteria > Acidobacteriota > Blastocatellia > Pyrinomonadales > Pyrinomonadaceae > PSRF01. Next base: position 11,017 of record JBOGOU010000102.1, read on the forward strand.
ACTGAGGTGTGACTTCGCCCAGCCTAGCCGGCACAGCGAGCTACAACAGATCGCCTTCGGATCGCGTCACGATAAACTTGACGCTTACATGTCGTCATGGGTTGCGAGCCTCTCGAAGGAGGAGAGCTTCGCCTGCGGAGAAGAGCGTTCCGATGTAATTTGGATACCGCACTCAGGGAGAGAAAGTAGCGAAGGAATTCCCCTCAAACTGCCCATCGGCACGCCTTCAGGCTCTTAGCGCCTTGTGTGATCATTCTCAACGGAAACAGGATCCCGAAGTCTCCGTTAGTTGGCCGATCGAGTGACGGCGGCTATAATCCGTGCTGATCCAAGAGGCTGATAGCTTTACCACCACCGAGTTAGCGAGTCTCCACCGAGGATGAAAACACTTCAACAACTATGCACGCCTCGCGATAGCGTCTTCGACATAGCCAGACGCGACACGGTTCTCAACTTAACCCATCTAACGGATGGGAAGATTGAAGCTGAAAAGTTTTTTGAAGAGAGCTATGTAACCGACGGCATGCGCACGTTGCTCATAGAAGCGTTCCGGAGGCTGCAAGGCAAATCTGAGCAGGCCATCTTCAAACTTACGCAGGCGATGGGTGGTGGCAAGACGCACAATCTGATCACGTTGGGCATGCTCGCAAAACATCCGGAGTTTCGCGCAGGTGTCCTGAATGGGTTGCCCAGTGCGGCAGATTTGTCTTCTGTCCGCGTGGTTGCGTTCTCAGGTCGTGAGACGGATGTGCCCCACGGAATATGGGGTGAGATTGCTAAGCAACTTGGCAAGTTTGACTCGTTCAAAGATTACTACCAACCAGCCATGGCGCCCGGTCGCAACGCGTGGATAAATCTTCTGAAGGGTGAACCAACCCTCATTCTGCTTGACGAACTTCCACCCTATCTCGACAACGCCAAATCTGTGGCGGTCGGCAATTCGGATCTCGCACGGGTCACCGCTACAGCGCTAACAAATCTATTCGAGGCCGTGGCTGAGAAAGAGCTGGGCAACGTCTGCGTCGTGCTTACAGATCTGGTTGGCACCTACGCCGAGGCAAGTGCGCAGATCCAGACGGTGCTCGAACAGGTCCAGGGTGAAGCACAGCGCCACTCCATGAACCTAACGCCGGTGCAAATGAACACCGACGAGTTTTATCACATTCTCCGGAAACGACTGTTTAAGGATTTACCGAGCGAAACGGAAGTTGAAGAGGTGGCCCAGGCGTACGCTAAAGCTGTGCGAGAGGCGAAGCAGATGGATATCACTGCGCAGTCGCCAGAACAATTTGCTCAGTTAGTGAAGTCCAGCTATCCGTTCCACCCGGCAATAAAGGATCTTTACGCCCGCTTTCGCGAGAATCCCGGCTTTCAACAGACGCGCGCTTTGATTCGATTGATGCGGATCATTGCCAGCCGTTTGTGGAAATCTGGCGAGGCTGATAAGCAGTACCTTGTCTCGGTTCACGACATAGATTTGAACGACGCCGAGACGCTATCAGAGATGCGGCAGATCAACGCAAGCCTCGATAACGCTGTCTCGCATGACATCGCGGCTCAGGGTCAGGCCATCGCTGAAGTGATGGATCAGAACCTGGGAGGCACCGACGCTCGCGATGTCTGCCGATTAATCTTCATTTCGTCCCTCGCGAACGTTCCGAACGCAGTGCTTGGGCTCTCGATCCCCGAGTTGATTGCATACCTCTGCGGTCCAGGGCGCAATCTTGTGAAACTGAAGGGCGATGTCTTAGAGAAACTAGCGACCGCCGCATGGTATCTTCACTCGAATCGTGATGGAAAGCTCTTTTTCAAAAACGTCGAGAACCTCAACGCGAAACTGGAATCGCTTGCCCGCGCATACGTTCGCGAACAATCGCTCAAGGAGTTGCGCCAAAGCCTTACGGAACTCTTTAAGCCTGTGAACAACTGGTGTTATCAGGAAGTACTACCGCTACCTGCAATCGATGAGATCGATCTCAATGTCGATCGGGCTACCCTCGTGATTTCGGAACCCTACGTGGGCCAGGGCCTCAACCCGCAGTTACGTCAATTTTGGGAACAAACTACCTTCAAGAATAGAGTCGCTTTCCTGACAGGCTCTCGAAATACTTTCGATAGTCTGATTGAGAGCGCAAAGCGACTGAAGGCTATTCGCCAGATCATCGAAGACATGACGGCCGATCGTGTCCCGGAGAGCGATCCACAATTCAAGCAGGCTGATGAACTCCAAGATCGCATCCTTGGTCAGTTTCTTTCCGCAGTGAAAGAGACATTCTCGACGCTCTACTACCCAACAAAGCAGGGCGAGAACGAGGCGCTCAACTCCGCGGATTTCCTCATGAGATTTGACGGCAATAAGTACAAAGGCGAGGACCAGGTCATTGAGGTTCTTAAGGACAAGCAGAAATACACTGACGATGTGTCCGGCGATATTTTTCGGAAAAAAGTTGAGCAGCGACTCTTTACCACGGAAGTCATGCTCTGGTCCGAAGTGAAGAAGCGAGCTGCTACGAACCCTCAATGGCAGTGGCACCGGCGCGATGCGCTCGATGCATTGAAAGACAACATGGTCCATACGGAAGTCTGGCGGGAAGATGCCGGTTACGTGGACCGCTCACCTCCACCGGCAAAGACTACTTCTGTGCAGATCCAGGAACGCTCGCGTAATGACGATACCGGACAGGTGGAGCTTCGGGTGACTCCTGTTCACGGCGACACGGTCTTTGCCGAAATCGGTGGGGAAGCGACAACCGCTTCGCTCAAGGTTGAGAATGGTTTGTTCTCAACCGATGAAATCGAAGTGTCGTTTCTCGCTGTTGATTCGACGGGTGTTCATCCTAACGGACCGATGGAACGGTGGAAGAACCGAGTTACTTTGAAATACCGGTTCTTTGTAGGCGATTCCGGAGAGAAAGTGCTTGAGCTACAAGCTGCACCTAATCGGAACGGAGCAACGGAGATTCGTTACACGACGGACGGTTCCGATCCGAAACTGTCAGGTGGAAGCTATGAAGAGCCGTTTCCGATTCATCCCGGCACACCGATGGTTCTTGCTTTCGCAAAATGCGATGGCCTTCAGTCTGAAGTTCTGCACATTCCGATTCCTGCGGGTTCAGGTGGTGCACAAGAAAAACCGATTGACCCGCAAAAGCCCGTCTTATGGAACCGTCATCATGAATACCATCTCACGATGGAAACTTATGAGTTTATCGAACGGCTTAAGCGGCACGAAGCTAAGATCGCAGGCGTTAGGATTAGCGTAACCGGAGATCGTTGGGCCCAGTTGGATTTTCACGAATTGGTGCAACTCGATTCTAGTCAGGTTAGCTCGGCCGTGGAGATGCTCCGCGGACTTCCCATTACGACCAATGGACAAGTTGCAGTATCATCAAAGGCGATTCATTTCCTCACGGGCCAGCACTTACTTGACTGGCTGAATGAAGCCAAGACAGACGTCAGACCTGGAGAAGTTAAACAGTAATGGCTACAAAATCCTCTCCCATTAGCCGGGATATCCTCACTGGTACTTTTGGCTTTGAGCCGACGGAGTCGGCATCACATTTTCTTGTGCTAATTCCAACGGGCTCAACCCTGCCGGTGGAAATCAGCGAGCATCTCTCGTGGGATCCTGAGCGTATCGATTCATCTGTGCATTACGGTACTAACCGTGAAGACGGGCAGCTTCGGTGCCGCCTCGCGCGATCCAAGTGGAATGATATTGCTGAGGACATTCGATCTGAGTTCAATGTCCGACTCAAGAAGCTTGGACGCCGGCCTGGCAAATGGAAGACCGGATACAACGCTGTCGCTCGCCTATTGGGTAAAGAGTTAACTTTGCTCGTGTGGGCTATTGAAGATGCTGACCCGACTTTGGTTAGGACCGCTGTCGCAAATTGGCAAGGCTTAAGTCAGGAAGAGCGCTGGTGGCTTTACACTATGACCGCCGCCGCAACTGGCAACTATTCAATTGGCCGTAATCGCGGCTGGCGAAAAGCAGTTCGCTTTGCTCTGACCGAGAATCCGTTAACTCACCGCGTGGCTGACCAGCCAGTCGTACCAGAGTTTTTCCGGCTCGTCAGCGAGAGTGTCGCCGCTGAAGAAACAAATTCAAGTTCAAGACCCCGATCTCGACGTGGAGCCGAAAAGCAAGACAAGCAGGGGGAATCTTCAAGTTTTCAAACGCGCAAGCGCTCTGCCTGATGACTACTATTTTCGCTGAATCACAAACTGAAGCGCTGACTCACATCCGATCGCCGGCGGCCCAACCGCTCGGTGACACCTCTTTCATCGAGACGCAGTTTCCCGTCTCGAAACTGTCGAAAGAGAGCTATGCCGAGCGCACCGCCAAGCAGAGCCAGACGCTCACAGGTTTAGGTAAGTGGTGGGGGCGAAAACCTCTCGTCGTTTGCCGCGCCGCGATTATCGGCCTTCTTCTTCCAGCGACTGAGAATCCTGAGAGAGACCGAGAAGTCTTCCTCCGCCTTATGACGATGGATGATGATGGGATGTTACGTCGCCGGTCCGTCAATTTGCCGGCTAAGGAGTTGTTCAAACGCCTCCCACCTGCCGATCGCGATCGTTACTTTAAGCCCGGCTCAAACGACGACAACGCTAAGTTCAAGACTGGTCTATCACGAGAAGATAAGAATGAACTTCAGAAACGAGTGTTTCTGAGTCTCTCGTACGACGAGCGGCTTGAGTACTGTGATCGTCCTGAGCAAATTGATGGACCGTCTCCAGAATCTTGGCAAGTAGTCAATGCTTATCTTGGTACCAAAGCGTCATCATTACCGGAACTTATTGGCGAGTTGGGTAAGCGCCGTTTTGGTCATGTTCCTCGCGTCGGCGACTCTTTTTGCGGCGGTGGTTCCATCCCATTTGAAGCAGCACGGCTTGGCTGCGAAGCGTATGGGAGCGACCTCAGTCCGGTGGCCTCGATGCTCACTTGGGCATCGCTGAATATTGTAGGTGGCGGCGAGAAAGTGGCGGCAGAAGTCCAACAGGCCCAGCGCGAAGTTTACGAGGCGGTGGATCTACGGATTACTGAGTGGGGTATCGAGCACCGTGAGCCTGAGGCGAAGACGGGCCGGCGATGGCGAGCCGACGCGTACCTATATTGCACCGAGGTCAACTGCCCAGAATGTGGCTGGCGCGTGCCGCTCGCGCCGTCTTGGGTAATTGGCAGAGGCAGTCGCACCGTCGTTCGCCTTGTTCCCGACAAGGTAGGGAAACGCTTCGATTTCGAGATTCAATCGGGCGTCTCTCCAGCGGAAGTCGCCGCGGCGGCGGACGCTGGTACGGCGAACGATTCGGAAATGGTGTGTCCCAATCCGGTCTGCACCGCACACACCCCGATGAAGGCTATCCGGGGCGACGGGCGTGGCACCTTTGGTGAGAACAAGAGCATGCTTCGCGGTTGGAAAAATCATGACCTTGTGCCGCGCAACACTGACATCTTCGGCGAGCGGCTCTACTGTGTCCGATGGGTAGATAGGTGGACTGAGGTCGATGCTGACGGCAGCGAAAAGACTCGCAGTCAACGTCACTTTCGGACCCCTACTGCGGCCGACATCGAACGCGAGCGCCAGGTATTCGCCCTTCTGAGCGAGCGATTCAATGCGTGGCAGAGGGACGGGTTCATTCCGAGCCGACGGATTGAACCGGGAGACGAGACAACTCGGCTTCAGCGCGAGCGGGGCTGGACACATTGGCATCATCTGTTCACGCCTCGCCAACTGCTAGTGAACGGCTTGCTCGCAGAGAAGACCGCTTCGCTTTCCGGCCGACAGGTTGCAAAGGTCGCACTAACTCTGGGCGTTGGGCGATGTGCCGACTGGAACGCACGCCTCAGCAGATGGCACCCAGCGATCGGTAATGAAAAGTCTGAACAGGTGTTCAGCAACCAAGCCCTCAATACACTGGCCAACTACGGTGTCCGCCCGCTAACAGCCCTAAACACGACGTGGTTCGCGCGAATCACTAACGCCCCTGTAGGCGGAAAGTCTTGGGTGACTGTCTGTGATGCCCGTGCGGTGGAGCCGACCTGCGACTTTTGGATCACCGACCCGCCGTACGCCGACGCGGTGAGCTATGAGGAAATCTCTGAGCTGTTCCTCGCTTGGTATGAAGGGCGCATCCCGGACCTGTTTCCGGCTTGGTATTCAGATTCCAAACGCGCGCTCGCCGTAAAAGGTACCGACGACCGTTTTCGCAACTCCATGGTCGACTGTTACCGTCGCTTAGCCGATCGGATGCCAGACAATGGACTCCAGGTGGTGATGTTCACTCACCAGAACACAGCGGTCTGGGCAGATCTCGCTTTGATACTTTGGGCTGCGGGCCTGCGCGTTTGCAGCGCATGGTGCATCGCGACGGAGACGACTTCGGAGATGAAAGAAGGCAACTACGTCCAAGGCACGGTCCTGCTAATCTTGCGAAAACAGACGAGCGAAGATACCGCATTCCTAGACGAAGTTTATCAGGAAGTGGAAGTCGAGGTCCGTCATCAGCTTGACGCGATGCGATACATGGATGATGTCAAAAACCCGAACTTCGGTGACACGGACTACCAACTTGCCGCCTACGCCGCTGCATTGCGCGTACTCACGGCCAAGAAGATCGAGGAGATTGATGTTGCGTACGAATTAACCAAGACAAGGAAGAAGGGTGAGAAGTCGCCGGTTGAGGAACTGATCGAGCGGGCTGTCAAGATCGCTTGCGATCATTTAGTGCCTAACGGCATTGAAGCGCACGTGTGGAAATCCCTCTCATCCCTAGAGCGTCTCTACATCAAAGGACTCGAACTAGAGAGTCACGGCGAATATCGTACGGGCGTTTATCAAGAACTCGCGCGCGGGTTCGGCGTAGAGGAGTATAGATCGCTCCTCGCCAACACGAAGGCGAACGAAACGCGTCTGAAGACCGCGACTGAGTTTGGCCGGAAAGAAATTGATGACTCAGGGTTTGGCGGCGCCCTTGTTCGGCACGCGCTTTTTGCAACATTCAAGACGGCTGAGACTGACAGCCCTCGTGATGGAATCACATGGCTTAAAACAGAGGTGAAGAACTACGCGTCAAGTCGACAGCGACTTATCGATATTCTCGACTTCCTCGCTGCTCTTGGCCAGAACGCATCGCTTCCACACTGGCACAAAGATGCCGACGCCGCAGCTCTGCTCGCGGGAGCGCTACGCAACCGACAAGACAACGTGTGATTTTATCGACGGCAGATTTTCCGGTGCTGGATCATGCCTGACCAAATCACTCAATCTATTCGCCGCTTTTCTTCCCGTCGCGCGAAACTCTCGGAATCCTTTCTGGCCGATCGTTTGCGGGGAGCAAAATCCTACGACCGAATTGCGGGATATTTCTCTGGTTCTATAATCGAAACAGCAGGCGAGGCTTTAGAAAACGTAGAAGGCGCCATCAGAGTAGTCTGCAACTCAGGGCTTCATCCGCAAGACGTTGCTACGGCCCGCGCGGCAGCCGCCGCTTTGCGCCAGGAGTGGTGCGGCTTCAAGCCTGAAGCGTTGATGGAGACAGTTGGCGAGCTCGCCAAGCAGAGATTCTCTCGTTTGCATCGCCTTCTTGCTAGCGGGAAGCTACAGGTTAGAGTCTTACCTGATAAACATTTCGGCTTGGTCCATGGAAAGGCTGGAGTGATCACGCTTGCAGACGGTACTAAGACCTCATTCCTTGGCAGTGTGAACGAATCAAAATCCGGCTGGACGCTTAACTACGAATTGCTGTGGGAAGACGCGTCGTCAGAGGCAGTGGCGTGGGTACAAGAAGAGTTTGGGGCGCTCTGGACACATCATGCCGCGGTCCCGCTCTCTGAGTTCATCATCGAGGACATCGATCGCCTTAGCCGGCGCGAAGTGATCACGTCGGTTGAAGAGTGGAACCAAGAAGCACAGGAAAAGGCAGAAGATCCTAGGGCAGCGTCGGTGTTTGTTGAATCGTCGGTTTACCGAAAGCAGGCTGGACTTTGGGAGCATCAAAAGTTTTTCGTAAAGCTTGCGTTCGATGCACATTTACATAACACCGGCGGAGCACGATTCGTCCTAGCAGATCAAGTTGGACTTGGTAAGACCGTACAACTCGCCATGGCCGCCGAATTGATGGCGCTAACAGGTAGTCACCCGGTACTCGTACTCGCTCCCAAGGCATTGTTGTGGCAGTGGCAGGATGAGTTGATGGAATTGCTTGACGCACCATCTGCAGTATGGACCGGCAAGAATTGGGTTGATGAGAACGAGGTGGAGTATCCGGCGATTGGCGCGGGGGGGATTAAGAAGTGTCCGCGACGCATCGGGATTGTACCTACATCACGCGCGACATTTGGCTGTGCCGACGCAGAATTGCTCAAAGAGATGTGGTTTGAGTGCGTGATCGTGGACGAAGCACATAATGCTCGAAGGCAAAACCTTGGTGATGGTCGCGATGCGGAGAAGGCTGATCCAAACAATCTGCTGAGTTTTCTCTACAAGATGTCGGGACGGACAAAGAGCATGATGCTAGCGACAGCAACACCAGTTCAGCTCCGTCCAATTGAGGCTTGGGACCTTCTCGACGTTCTGAGCCGAGGCAGTGAAGCCGTGCTCGGCGGCATGTGGAGCAAATGGCGTCGAGCGGATGAGGCGCTGTCTTTGGTCATGCGCGATGAAGCAATACCGACCGAAGATGCGGAGATGTGGGATTGGGTGCGCACACCGATGCCACCGCGCTCGGAGGGCACAGATTTTTACATATTGCGCGGGGCACTGGGAATGACGGACGACCAGGATTCTGCGAATGGCAGCGACTGGGGCCGCTTGCGACCGCCGGATCAAGCGCGCGTGCGGACCTTGTTCCCTCGATTTGTTACGCAAAATAATCCTTTCATCAGACACATCGTTCGTCGCAGCCGAAAGTATCTTGAGGAAACAATTGATCCCGAAACAGGCGAGCCCTACCTCAAACCTATCAAGGTGGAACTCCTCGGGGAGCGTGAAGAGGATGCGATCAAACTGCCGCTTTACCTGCACGAGGCTTACGCTCTAGCTGAAGAATTCTGTCACAAGCTCGGGGGCCGAATGAAAGGTTCGGGGTTCCTTCGCACGTTGCTCTTGCGGCGCGTGGGGAGCAGCATTAGAGCCGGTCGTCTTACGGCGGAGAAGATGCTCAGCTCATGGCAGGACATCGATGTCATAGCAGATACGGTTGAGGGTAGTGACGACGAGACGGAAGGGGTGGATGCAACAGGAATGTCGCGCACACTGACTGAAGAGGAGCGTGCCCTTTTGGATCGTTTCGTTAAAGCACTCGAAGCTAATCAGGAGAGGGACCCTAAATACGAGGTGGTATTGGATTACTTGCGAAGCAAGGGTTGGCTTGAACGCGGTTGTATTATCTTTAGCCAATATTATGACTCAGTAAAATGGTTGGCGGAGCAATTGAAAGATGACCTGCCTGGCGAACGCATCGCTATTTACGCTGGCTCCGGAAAATCTGGTATTTGGCAAGATGAAAAGTTCAGGCATGCCGATCGGGAAGAGATAAAGCAACAAGTTCGCACTGGCGAGATCAGACTCTTGCTTGGCACCGATGCCGCATCAGAGGGTCTCAACCTTCAACGCCTAAGCACGTTGATAAATCTGGATCTTCCCTGGAATCCAACCCGCCTTGAGCAACGCAAAGGCCGCATCCAACGCATTGGTCAGCTCAGTGATGTCGTCTTGGTCTATAACATGCGCTATCACGGCTCTGTGGAAGATCGCGTCCATCAGTTACTCTCCTCTCGGCTTCAGGATATCCATACCTTGTTCGGCCAGGTGCCCGATGTGCTGGAAGATGTATGGATCGACGTTGCCTTAGGTGAGGAACAGCACGCTAAGAAGATCATTGCTGCGGTGCCGAAGCAACATCCCTTCGATATTAAGTATCAGCGAATCGAAAAAGTGGACTGGGAAAGTTGCGAGCGCGTCTTGTCAGAAAAGGCTAAACGAACGAGTCTCTCAAAAGGTTGGTGAAGATTTTGTTTCAAAGCATCATGGTTGATCAACTGAGTCTTCGGAGTCGGTCAGTAACGCGAAGTCGTGCGGATTCCGAAGAACAAATGATCGCCCTTCTCTTACAAGTTCCCCAAAACAAAGGACAGGTATGCCTTCGTCATGGGCTCTGATAGCTTCGTGATATAACGTTTGCGGCAATACAACCGATACGCGGCGCAGTCTGTCGTCAACTTCACCCAGTATCGTTATTCTGCCTGTCTGCTCGCCTTCATCGCGACTTAGGACAACAACTGACCCTTGTAGTTCAAAGTCTTCTTGCGGAACCGTAGCTCTGAAGACTCTCGCAGCTTCCCGAATCAAAGGAATAATGTCTTGAGTCAATCCGATACTATTGGGAACCTGCCTTACTAAGGTTCGAGAGCGAGCCCATGAAAAATTAACCTCTACGGTTTGATCTCCACTTGCCTCGCTGAGTCCTGTGATTGCTTCAAACAGATTAGCGCTAACCCCACGGTTAATCGCTTCTCGAAAAGGACTCATGTCTCCAGAAGTCGTTGATCGTTCCGCTGCTAACCGCGTCGCACTCAAGGCGTTTGCCAAGGTCTCAACAACGCGTCTTTCGAATGGCTCTTCAGTTGTGATAACGAACGGCTCGTCGGTTATCGTTAACGATGGAGTAACCGGCGAAATCAACGTGAACACATAGCTGCCTCGTTCTGTTTGCCCTAGCCTTACCCTTCGGAGGTAAGCCATCGCTTGGTCGGGCTTTCTTTTCGCAAAAACAGCACTCCTCCTGATGGT
>JBOGOU010000103.1:0-13562 GCA_050748205.1 Pyrinomonadaceae bacterium
GTGGTGGACCGCCGCTGTGATCACAGCAGCGATGCCGGCCAGGCCGATCTCGCCGATCCCGCGGGCGCCAAGTTCGTTAATCTCAATGTCGGGGAATTCGAGGAAGTGTACGTCGATCGGCGGCACGTCGGCGTTCACCGCCACCACATAGTCAGCCAGATTGCTGTTGATGGGCGCGCCGTTCTGCGGATCGTAAGTCGTGTGCTCGAAGAGCGCCATGCCGATTCCCATCACGACCGCGCCCTCGATCTGGTTGCGGCCGGCCAGTGGATTTATGATGCGCCCTGCGTCAATGACCGTCACAACGCGGCCGACGCGCAACCGGGCTGTCTCCGGCTGCCATGTGACCTCGACGAAGTGACAGCCGAATGAGTGCGTCGAGAACTTCGGTTTTGGATTACCGAATGTCGCTTCGGACTTGCCAGTGCCGGTGACGAGGCGCAGGTTAGCGCGACGGAGCAAATCGCCGAACGGCACGCCCTTAGCAGGACCGTCAGCCTTCACAAACACCCGGCCGCCTTCGAACGCCAGCTCGTCGGGCGTGCGCTTCTCGAACGGCGACCCCGGCGTTGACGTTGCGATGGTCAGCAGCGATGCGATCGCGGTGTCGGCCGCCGCAAAGACGGCCGGTACCACCGATCCAGTCACCATCGAGCCGCCCGAAATCGGGCCCTCCGGAAACGACGTATCACCCAGGGCCACCTCAACTTTATCGAGTGGCACACCGGTCTTCTGCGAGGCCAGTTGCGCGAGGATTGTGTACGTGCCGGTGCCGATGTCCTGAGTGGCGCATGCAACCCGAGCTGTGCCGTCGTCGCGCAGTTGCAGGCTGGCGTCGGCGGCGAATCGGGCGGCGATCCAGGCACAACTGGCCATTCCCCAGCCTAGCGTCAAGCCGTCGCGTTTCATCGAGCCGACTCCGGGCGTGCGCTTAGACCAGCCGAACTTCTGTGCGCCGAGTTCAAAGCACTCGAGCAAATGGCGCGACGAGAAAGGAAGTCCCAGCGACTCATCGATTTTCGGTTCGTTAAGGATGCGGAGCTTGACTGGATCGATCTTGAGTTGATCGGCCAGTTCGTTCATCGCCGACTCGGTTGCATAGAGCCCGGGAACGGCCCCGGGGCCGCGCATGTCGGCCCCTGATCCGATGTTTCGCTTGGCGCGTCCAAAGGTCACGCGGAGGTTGGGCACGCTGTATTGGAACGGCGTCGCCTCGCCGCAGTCTTCGTGATGGGCGTCGAGCATTGACCTCTGGTAGATGTAGTCGTGCTGCAGCGAGACGAGTTTGCCGTCGGGCGTCGCGCCAAGGCGCACGCGCTGCTGGGTGCGTGGGCGGTGGCCGACCGTCTGGAACATCATCTTGCGGCTGACCACGAGTTTCACCGGCTTGTCCAACTGCCGCGCCGCGGCGGCAGCGAGCGGACCGTGCGGCCATGGAAACAACTTGCCGCCGAAGCCCGAGCCAACGAACTTCGTGATGACGCGGACGTTCTCTTGCGGCAAGCCGAACATTTGCGCGAGCACGCCTCTCAGGTTGACGACTCCCTGCGACGACTCGTACAGCGTTAGGGTCAATCCATCCCACATCGCTGTCGTCGCGTGCAGTTCGATGGGGTTGTGCGTCTCGGCCGGCGTGACATAGGTTTGGTCGATCTTGACGGGCGCGCTTGCGAAGGCGGCCTCGGCGTCGCCGCGCTGGTTGTCCAAGCGGTGGCGCATGCCGAACGTAGTGAAAACCATGTCGGGATCGTCGTCCGCTTTGAGTTCGTACTCGACGTTCGGCTTGTCCTTGAGGTACGTCGCGCGCACCGCATCGGCAGCGGCCTTGGCGGCCTCGAACGTGTCCGCCACAGCGAGCGCGATGTATTGGCCGTAGTAGCGAACGACATCGTCCTCGAATGGCGGGCGCCGCTCTTCGCAGATGCCTGCGAACCCCGGTCCCAAGGTCGAGCGGAAGATCTTTCCAATGTTCTCGCGATGAAGAACGGCGCGCACCCCGGGCATTCTCTCGGCCGCGGCGGTATCGAGTTTGATCACACGTCCATTGGCAATCGTCGCTTCGACCGGAACAGCATAAAGCATCCCGGGAAAGTGGAAGTCGGAGGTGTACTGCGCCATCCCGCTCACTTTGTGCGGGCCATCCACTCGGGGCGTGCTGCGACCAATCGGTGACGTTGTCGGGATTTCTGGTGTAGTTGACATCTTCGCTCCTTCAGTAAAATCAGCCCGTTGCCGCCATTTGCAGGGCGTGTGTTAGGCAGCGCTTGGCCAACTCGATTTTGAACCCATTCTCGCTCTGGGGTTTGGCGTCGCGCAGGGCCGCCTCCGCCGCTTTGCGAAAGTTGGCCGCTTCGGCGGGCTTACCGACGAGAGCGGACTCGGCCTCGGGGGATCGCCACGGTTTGGTCCCAACCCCGCCCAGTGCGACGCGTGCCCGAGTCACTTTTCCGCCCGCAACCGTGATCACGATGGCCGCTGACGCCAGAGCGAATTCGTACGACGCCCGGTCGCGCAGCTTCAGATACACCTGTTTGCTCCCCGCGATGGGCGGTGGGAGCGTGACGTGCGTTATCAGGTCGCCCGGTTCGAGCACCGTTTCTCGTTGCGGTGTGCTGCCGGGCAGAAGATGGAAGTCACCGATGGGGATCGCGCGGGTACCCTTGGATCCCAGAATGTGAATCGTCGCCTCCAACGCCGCCATCGCCACGCACATGTCCGATGGGTTGGTAGCGATGCAATGTTCGCTTGTGCCCAGGACAGCAAGGGTGCGATTGGCGCCGGTGATGGCCGGGCAGCCGGTTCCGGGCGCGCGCTTGTTGCAGGGCATGGCGGTGTCGCGAAAGTACATGCATCGCGTTCGCTGGAGCAGGTTGCCGGCAGTCGTGGCCATATTGCGAAGCTGTGCCGATGCGCCGGCGAGAATCGCTTGCGACAGCACGGCATAATCTCGTTGCACCGTCGGATGATGGGCGAGATCTGAATTTCGAACGGTGGCGCCAATCTTCAGCCCGCCATCTGGCGTTGCTTCGATCTTCTCGAGCGGCAAACGGTTGATGTCGATGACCCGCGCGGGCGTTTCGACGTTCAGTTTCATCAAATCCAGCAGCGTCGTCCCGCCGGCGACGAACCTTACGTCCGCTCCCTGCTGTGCGGTTTTCGCCTGCGCGGCGGTCGTAACCGCCGCCGCGGAATCGGCTGGCCGAATGAATTCAAAGGTATGCATGGGATCGCTCCTGCTTGCGGCTAAGTGTTTTTTCGAACTTGTTGGATCGCGGCCACGATATTGGCATAGGCTCCGCAGCGGCAGATGTTGCCGCTCATCAGTTCCTTTACAGCCGCGTCGTCAGGACCGCAGGGTTCCTTGAGCAACGCAACGCCGGACATGATCTGCCCTGACGTACAATATCCGCACTGGTATCCGTCGTAGGCGACGAATGCTGCTTGCATGGGATGCAATGCGTCGGGTGTGCCCAGGCCCTCTATCGTTGTGATCTCTTCCCCATCATGCATCAAGGCCAGGCTGAGACATGAGTTCACGCGCCTGCCATTCACATGCACCGTACATGCGCCGCATTGCCCGTGGTCACAGCCCTTCTTCGTTCCGGTGAGAGCAACGGTCTCACGGATGCAATCGAGGAGCGTCGTACGAGGGTCGACGCGGAGTTGGCGGTCCTTGCCGTTGATGCGCAGCGTGATCGGAACCGCTCCCTCGATGTTCGGCCTGTCCGCAATTTCTGCAGGCGAGGCGCTCTCCACGGGAGTGCTGTTTTCGTGAGCCGGTACGGACCCCGCAATGACTACGGCTGCTGCCGTGCCTGCTGTGGTTCGAAGAAATGCCCGGCGGGTCGGATTTGACGGGCCCAATTGTGGATCGTCTCGCATAGAGCCTCCGTTCGAATGTCGATAGCTTATTGCAGCAATACGTAACTGTCCATCGTGTTGCAGGAGTTTCTGCACTGTGAACAGCAAGCCCTTCACTCAGCTTGTTTTATGACAAGGCCGCTATATGACAAGGCCACAAAACCTGGTATCCGAATAATATTTTGCGAGGATTTTGCCACACCGCGCTCACGAGGTAAACGGTTTATTCGGTCTAAACGGACTTCTCTAGCCGCGATGATTGGTTTCTACGTATGAGTTGGTTTCCGCTCAACACGAGTTCAGGCGGCACCTGGCAGCCTACAAACATCCGTCGCCTTGGCGCGCAAGATCACGCGCCGCCCGTCCGGGGAGGCGGCAAATGTCGTCGAAGTACGCGTTCTCCGGCGGGTGGATAAAGAAGCGCGTAGCGGCGGCTTGCTCAGCAGGCGCAGGTCGGAAGTAGGCAATGGCAAATAGCAGTTCCGCCTCAGCGGCGAGCGATTTAGTCACTTGACATCTATCTTAAGGTAAAGTATCTTGACATCAAGGTAACTAGAAGGATGAGCATACAAGAACTTGAATCGTTAACGGGCGGAAGTGGCGTTCACGTTTTCCTGGTGTTGTGGAAGGCGGCGCGTGCGGCTCAGGCCTACGCCGAAAAGAGCATCCTGGGGTTGGAGATGTGCGGCAGCGACTTCGCCGTGCTCGAAGCCCTGCTGCACAAAGGGCCGCTTCCCGTTAACGAGATCGGAAAAAAAGTTCTGCTGACAAGCGGCTCGATCACAGTCGCAGTTGACCGCTTGGAGAAGAAGGGGTTGGTGGAGCGGCGCGCGTCCGGCACCGACCGGCGGGCGAGGATAGTTCATTTGACGAAAGAAGGCAGGAAGCTTATCACGCGTGCCTACGCCGATCACGCCGCCGACATGGAACGGCTCGCGTCCGACTCCCTGACCAGGGCGGAGCGTCAGACGCTCATCCGCCTGTTGAAGAAGATCGGCTATGAGGCGGCAGCGGCGTCAGAGCAAAGTGAGGAGGAGGGTACGGCGTGAGTCGTTTACGTCGTTTACTGGCGCGCGCTAGATCGGTAAAGAGAGGAGATGTTATGTCGATGGTGAGTGAAGCATTGAGAAATGAGGAGATTCGCACGGATCGAAGGCACGGCGTGATTCGTTTACGTCGTTTACGGGCGCGCGCCAGATCAGTAAAGAGAGGAAAAGTTATGTCGATAATGAGTGAAGCAGTGAGAAATGAGGAGACTCGCGCGGGCGAAACGCGCACGGTCGCCGGAATCGTGACCAGCATCGAGACTTTAGAAGGCGGGGGCTTTCTTGTCCGCCGTCCGTTCCCCAAAGCTTCGTTTTCAGAGTTTGATCCATTCCTGTTGCTTGATGAAATGGGTCCAATAGAAGTTGCACCCGGCGAGGCGAAAGGCGCGCCGGACCATCCGCATCGCGGGTTCGAGACTGTGACCTACCTGCTGTCGGGGGATATGGAACATAAGGATTCTCGTGGACACGCCGGACGCCTAAGGCCGGGTGACGTGCAGTGGATGACCGCAGGCGCGGGCGTGATCCACGCAGAGATGCCCGCCGGAGAGTTCGCGCGCGACGGAGGCCGGATGCACGGATTCCAACTTTGGGTGAACCTGCCGAAGCGCGACAAGATGATGAAGCCGCGCTACCAGGAGATTCCGAACTCGCAAATCCCTAAGGCGACTTCGGCCGATGGCCTGGTGAAGGTGAGTGTAATCGCGGGCGAAGCGATGGGCGAAAAAGCGGTCATTGAGACTCGCACGCCGATCATCTACCTGCATTACCGGATCGAGCCCGGAGGCACGGTCACCCAACAGGTGCCACGCGCCTACAACGCTTTCGCTTACGTCGTGGAGGGAGAGGGGTTGTTCGGGGCAGAGAACGAGTTCGCCGGGGACGGGCAGATGGTCCTGTTCTCCCAGGACGGTGACGAAGTGAGAATCGAAAATCCGGCGGACGCGAAGGCTACGCTCGAAGTGTTGCTCATCGCCGGTGTGCCCTTGAACGAACCAGTCGCGCGCTACGGGCCATTTGTGATGAACACGCAGGCGGAAATCCGTCAGGCGATTGAGGATTACCGTCAGGGCAGGATGGGTGAGATTAACTCTTGAATGATCGAAGATGGAAGGAGTAGTAAATGTATGGCACAGGTATTAACAGAGGGCACGCAGTCAGCTTCGGGTTCGACCGGGAAGATTATAAACGTCGTACTGTGGCTTTTGCAGATCGCCGCCGCCGGGATGTTCCTGATGGTGGGGTTCTTGAAACTGTCGGGAAATCCGCAACTGGTCGGGCTGTTTGAGGCCATCGGCCTCGGGCAGTGGTTTCGTTATCTGACTGGGGCGCTGGAAGTGGCGGGCGCGTTTCTGCTTTTGATCCCGCGCACGAGCGGCTTGGGCGCGTTGATGCTCGCCGGGATCATGATTTGTGCTGTTGCGACGCACGTCTTCATCGTCGGCGGAAGCCCCTTGATGGCGATTATTCTTTTAGCCGTTACGGGCGTCGTCGCGTGGGGAAGACGGCAACGAACAATGAATCTTTTAACCGGGTTGCGATAAAGATCAAGTGTTGGTAACGGAAACCGCAGGGGAGGAATTCATGCTTAGGATTGGCATCATCATCGGAAGCACACGGCCTGGTCGCAAAGGCGAGGCAGTGGCCAAGTGGGTTTACGAAATTGCGCAAAGGCGCAGCGACGCCGACTTTGAACTTGTGGACATTAAAGACTTCAACCTGCCGCTTCTCGACGAGCCGATGTCGCCGATGATGGGCCAGTACACCCATCAGCACGCAAAGGATTGGTCTGCGAAGATCGCGTCCTTCGACGCCTACGTCTTCGTGACGCCCGAATACAACCAAGCGACTTCGGGCGCGCTCAAGAATGCCATTGATTTCCTTTACCACGAGTGGGTCAACAAGGCGGCTGGATTCGTCGGCTACGGCGGCGCATCGGGGACACGCGCGGTAGAGAATCTGCGATTGGTGATGGGGGAACTGCAGGTCGCTGACGTGAAAGCGCAGGTCGGTCTTTCGCTTTTCACCGATTTCGAAAACTTCAGCGTGTTCACGCCGGCTCCCCAACATGAGAAATCTGTCAATGCAATGCTTGACCAGGTTATCGCCTGGGGCGGCGCGTTGAAGTCTCTGCGGGAACTAAGCGCTGTTTACTAATGGGAGTTTACTAATCATGGCTAGATGGACTTTCGAACCGGGGCATACCGCCGCCGAATTCTGTGCTCGGCACATGATGGTCACTCATGTGCGCGGCCATTTTAAGGATGTGCATGGCACGCTCGAGTTCGATCCGAAAGACGCTGCCGGCTCTTCCGTCGAAGTCGTCATTGATGCGCGCAAGCTCTGGACCGGCGAGCCGGCGCGCGATGCCCACCTACGCAGCGCAGACTTTCTCGACGTGGAAAATTTTTCCGAGATAACTTTCCGAGGCAATCAGGTCGTTATGATCGGCGAGGTAGATTACCGCGTGACGGGGGAGCTTACGATTCGCGGTGTCACACGACCTGTGACACTGGAGGTTCACTACCTCGGGCAATGGCAAACGCCCTGGTGGGAGGACGGAGTGGACAAAGGACCCAAGACCCGGGCCGGCTTCGTCGCCAAGACCGCCATCAATCGGCACGACTTCGGTGTCAGTTGGAACGACAAGATGGACAAAGGCGGCATCGTCGTCAGCAACATTGTAGAGATAACCATTGACGCCGAAGCGATCCTCGAAACTTCCGATTAGGCTATCGGGTGGCCAGAGGTAAGCCGTATCGACTTGGGAACACATGACAATTCGATGAAGGAAAACAATCCAGAATCCGCGTTCGGCTATCCAGGTATTGAGCCTCGCTGGACGAGAAGCGCCAAAGATGGTGTGGGAACCGCTTACTCAGCCTCAAGCCGTGTTTGGTATAACCTTTCCTCCGGAATACTCAACGAGATCTAATAGGTGAGAGTTTTATGAGTAATCACAGGGTTGCCATTGTTGCGGGCGCTCGCACGCCCTTTGTGAAGTCCGGGAAGGCGTTCGCGTCCCTCGGTCCCTCTGCACTCGCAAAACATGCAGTGCGCGGGCTCCTCGATCGCCACAACGTTAATCCGGGTCTGATCGAAGCCATCGCCTTCGGTGCAGTCGTTCCTGAGCCCGGCAAGCCGAACCTTGCACGGGAAATCGTATTGGAAGCAGGCTTGCCGCCCGGTATAGAAGCGCAGACGGTTTCCTCCTACTGCATCACGGGCTTACGAACGGCGACCATCATCGCCGACGCCATATCAGAAGGAAGGATAACGGCCGGGATCGCAGGCGGCGTCGAATGGCTAAGCGGATCCGACCCGAGCACATTCAACGAGCCGAGCACCGGCCTCTCCATGGGTCAGCACACGGAGATCACGCGCAAGGAGTGGGGCATTTCGAGAGTGCGCCAGGATGAGATTGCCCTTGCCAGTCACCATAACGCGGTGGCGGCGCGCGAGCGCCTCGCTTGGGAGATTTTGCCGGTCGATGCCATAGTCGGCGACACCGGCCCCCGGCCGGATACATCGCTGGAACGACTGTCCACGCTAAAACCCGCGTTCGATGCTGACGGAACGATCACCGCTGGCAATTCGTCACCTATCACCGACGGGGCATCCGCCGTATTGCTCATGAGCGAGAAACGCGCGCGACAGGAGGGCCGAGCGCCCCTGGCCTTCATTGAAGCAATGGAATACGCCGCGCTCCATCCGAACGAG
Organism: Pyrinomonadaceae bacterium; assembly: GCA_050748205.1. Classification (GTDB taxonomy): domain Bacteria; phylum Acidobacteriota; class Blastocatellia; order Pyrinomonadales; family Pyrinomonadaceae; genus PSRF01. The sequence continues at coordinate 8,628 of JBOGOU010000103.1, forward strand.
GGTCTGCTCATGGCTCCCGCCATTACGGTACCGCGATTGCTCGATCGCGTCGGTCTGCGACTGAAGGACATTGATTTGATCGAGATCCACGAAGCGTTCGCCGCCCAGGTGCTGGCGAACGCTGCGGCCTGGGAGAAAGGTTGGAAGGGTCCCGCCACCGATCCGGTGAACTGGGATCGGGTGAATGTGAATGGGAGCTCGATTTCAATCGGGCATCCATGGTCCGCAACTGGCGGACGGATTCTCACCACCCTGGCCTATGAGATGGCGCGTCGCAACGCGCGGTATGGACTCATCAGCATGTGTGCGGCAGGGGCCATGGCAGGGGCTTTTCTTCTCACACGTGAATGACGAGATGCTGGCGATCTCAGCGTCGGACCGAAGAGTATGAGTCAAGGTTGGGGAAATGTTTCCAAGGTTCGAGACTCGCATCTTGAAACCACACAACATGAAGGCCTGAAACTGATAGAGACTTGCCGATCATGGACACAAAGTTTCATCCGGCGATCGCTGCGATTAACGCCGGCGACCTTAAAGGCTTGAAGTCGTTAGTGAGTCAGGATCCGACTTTGGCGACGAGTCGTTCGTCGCAGAGTCATCCCACTCTGCTCCAGTGTTTGGTCCTTGCCGCCAGTGACGTGCCGAACAAAGTCGAGTTAGCGAGGGTTCTGATCGACGCGGGCGCCGAGCTGAACGGGCCCCTCGGCGCCTGCGGGAGTTGTAACAATGTCGAGATTGCCGCGTTGCTACTTGACTGCGGCTCGGCCATTAACGGCACTGGTGGCTGGTCGCCTTTGGAGGAGGCATTGTATTGGAATAGCCAAGGCGTGATTGATCTGCTGCTTCAGCGCGGCGCATCTATCGCCAACCTGCGCATCGCTGCCGGCGTGGGCCGCACGGATTTGATCGAAAGCTTTTTCAATACCGACGGCAGCTTGAAGCCCGAAGCGGGAAAGATCAATTGGCCGTGGGGCGACCTGGGAGTGATCGCAGAGTCTAACTTTGATCGAGAGGGCAAAGCGAAACTGGCAGCCAAGTTCGCCTCGTGGTCAAACGATCGGCAAAGCGTCATCGACAACGCGCTCGTCTATGCCTGCATGCACGGCCACATTGACGCCGCGAAACTGCTCCTGGAGAAAGGCGCACATGTCAACGCCATCCCCGGAGGGTTTGATTACTCAGGTGCCGGATTGCACTACGCGTCTCTCAACGGCCATCGAGCCATGGCTGAGTTTCTGATCCAACATGGCGCGGACGTGAACTTGAAAGATACGAAAGTCGGTGCGACGCCGGCGGGTTGGGCTGACTATGGCGGCCATCAGGATTTGAAGGAGTATCTTGAGGGTTTAGACGGCGCGGAGAAATAGCGATGGAATCGTCGAACCGGTAATTCCACTTCAGATTTGGCGGACTTTTGGCAGAATACGCCTGGAGTCTAATTAACTTGTTGAAAGCTGCCGGCGGCTACTCCAGGTTGAGCAGCCAGATGTCGGCTTCGGTCGAGAGGAGAGTGTAATAGAGTGTGCGGCTGTCGCCGGTCAGCCCGTATTCGATGACAGGGTTCGGTGAGTTGAGCGAAATCTCTTGAATCTTCTTCGTCTCGCTATTGACGAGAAAGAGTTTTCCTCCGTCCCTAAACAACAGCCTGCGACTGTCGTGCAGCCAGATGGGTCTGGAGCCGAAGTCAGTGATCCGCTCGAAGTTGTTCGTCTCAAAAGTGTAGATGAGGATGCCGTCATGCTCGATGGGGGAGTTGATCCAGCCGCCGAGTTTGCGACCATCGGGCGACCAGGAGAAGGCCCGGAAAACGTCGGAATGGTCGGGCGGGTCAGGCACGCGTTGCGGCGTCTGCTCACCCCATGGCTTTCCGACTTCAATGATCCAGCAGGACTCGTCTCGCAGGTTGTAGACCAGGCGCGCTCCGTCGGGGGACCAGAAGGTGTAGATGACGGTCAACCCGGTGGTGAAAGTCATTTGCTGGAGGCCGCTGCCATCGCGGTTAATGGTCCACGCTTCGTACCTGCCGCTACGGTCTGAGTAAAAGACGATACGCTTGCCGTCAGGCGACCAGCGCGGGTGGCGATCTTTGAAGTGATCGTCGGTCAATTGGCGGGGCGCGCCCGCTCCGTCCTTGTCGATGATGAAGAGATCCTCCTGTTTTTCACCTTGAGTGCTATAGACGAACCACTCGCCGTCCGGCGAAAGGTTGGGTTGCGAGGTGTGCTTGAAGCCTTGCGTGATCGCAACGGGCCGGCCTTTGGGCGCCGCCAGGTCAGGGTTGAAGTTGGCCTTCAGAATGTTTTTGCTGCTAACCTGACTGACGTACGCGGCGCGCCGCCCGTCGCGCGAAAAGCTGAGGTGTTGAGCATAGGGAGACGGGGTCGTGAGCGACTCCGGCGGCCCCGTGACTTTCCCCGTGCCCTCTTCGATGGGGACGCGCCAAAGGTTCATCTGGCCGCCACGGTCGCTGGCGAAGTAGAGGTGCCGGCCGTCGGGCGACCACACAGGATTCCAGTCGAAGGCGGCATCGTCGGTGACGGCGACGGGCGTGCCGCCGGCCGCCGGGATCGTAAAAAGGTCACGTTGCCCGCCTTTCCGCCTGCTCCAGTCTCACAAGCTGCACCCCGGATCCAACCGCCATTCCGTGGTTGCTGCTCCAGACGGTCACAACTGATGGCTCAGGGCCCTTCAGCTCGGTTACCTACATCCAACGGGTGAACACCAAGGGCGGTTTAGTTCCCACTGCTCCGGGCTCATCCATCGGCGCGGTGGCAGAGGCGCCTTACAGCGCAGAGTATTACTTCATCCGCGAGAGGAACTGATTCGTTTGCGCTCACGCGTACCATGAAGGTGAATCCTAATTTGGGATTTGGCGAAGGCAAACAGACGATCCACGAAACCACACGAACGCTTTGAGATCTGAAATTTGAGATCTCAGATTTCACAGTGATATTTCGTGGATCGTCTTTGATTTCGATCCTGCCTCACGCAAAGACCGGGGATGAAACTGAAACTAGGACACTTCAAACCCGCTAAGCGGCGTCGACGCCTCGGCATTGACGGAGGCACACCATCAGGGCTCAGATGTATAAATGCGTAGCGTCCAGATCTTCACGGATGATGTGCAGCTCCTCGCTGGTTGGTTCGTCAGTTGTCCCGAGATCTGAAGAGACACGGATATCCCAGCCCGTATTATTCCGCACTTGTCCAAGCGTGCATCCCGGATGGAGCGAAGTGAGCATCATCTCGCCATTTGTGAATTCATAGCATCCCAGGTTGGTGATCACCATCCTGGGACCACCCCCCGGCATGCCGAGCCGGGCCCGCCCCTCCGGCCCATCAACGAATCCAGGTGACGTGATGAAATCCACCCTTTCAGGGAAACCACGCTTGCTCTGCGGTGCGATTACGAGCACCCTCTTGGCCAGGATTGCGATCTCGCAAGCACCGCCACTACCTGGTAGCCGGACCTCGGGTTGCGCATAATCGCCTACGACGGTTGTGTTGAGATTACCGAAGCGATCAATCTGCGCTCCCTGCAAGAATCCCACATCAATGAGCCCGCCTTGCAGGTAGTAACTGAAGATATCGAACATTGAACAAACGCTGAGCGAGTCTGTCACGAGCGATGGGTCACCGATAGAGATCGGCAGCCGTTGCGGAGCAGCTCCGACCGCCCCCGATTCGTAAATGAGGACGAGACCGGGGGCGTGCAGGCGGCGTGCCAGGTTACACGCCAGGTTGGGCAGACCGATTCCAACAAACACAACTTCGCCGTCGCGCAACTGTCGCGCCGCCTGACACACCATTAACTCGTTCGCCGTGAAGCTCATCCTGATCGATCAATAACCGTAGTTGACCGGGTCACAAAAATGATCGTGTGCTTTCAAACGGGCGAGCGATGTGCCCATGCGCTCAACATACTCTGCACGATCTCGCACGCCGTATATCCATTCATCGAGGTAAGAATTGAATTGCGCCACGTCTTTTGAAATCTCACGCCAACGAAGGTAAAAGCCGTTGTCGCGGTCGTAATAGCCCTGCGAATAAGAAGGATGACAGCCAAAGGGTTCGCGCACGACGGCGTCAACAATCAGGCCTGGAATCAAGGTCCGGTTCGGGTCGGAGCGAATAACACTCTCGTCAACTATGTCTTCGGCGACCACGATCGTATTGCGTGACGCGAAGGCCGCTTCCTTCTGCACCCCGATCAACCCCCAGATCTGTGCATTTCCATTCTCGTCAGCGCGCTGGGCATGAATGATCGCCGTATCGGGATTCAACGCCGGCACAGCCGCCAGCTCTTCTCCGGTGAAAGGACAGGCGACCTTTTTGATTTGCGGATTCACGCGCGGAAGATCGCTCCCCATGTAGTTCCGCAGCGGGTAGAAGGGAAGCTTGGCCGCCCCTGCCGTCAGCCGCGCGACCATGCCATAATGCGAATACTCTTCAAGCTGCAGGGGATTGGGGATGCCGTTTTCTACGGCCCTTCGCAGTGCGTAAAGCGGGCCGGCGCCGGGATTTCCAGCCCAGCTAAAGACCAGTTTTCGCGCGCATCCCGCTCCGATTAACTGGTCGTAAATCAGATCAGGTGTGAGACGGCACAGGGTCAACTCGCGCCGGCGCTGTCTGATGATCTCATGTGCGGCGGCAAAGCAGATGAGATGGGTGAAGCCTTCAATAACGATTACGTCGCCATCGTGCACGAAACGGCTGATCGCCTGTTCCATCCCCATCAATTTCGTTTTCATTTTTACTCGTCTTCTATCAATGCTGTCTGAAAGGCAAAAAGGGGCTACGGTAATTTGCAGGTCAGGAAGGCGGACCCTGTCCCCGCCTCAAGCTTGGAAACATTCAACTCAATCAAGCCTCTCAACCTTCGTCACCTCTCTTTGCTAGGTGGCTTTCAAGCTTGAGTCGGGTACAGGGTTCGCC
>JBOGOU010000104.1:0-48307 GCA_050748205.1 Pyrinomonadaceae bacterium
AGTCTGGGCAATGGCGAAATGACGATTACTTTCTCTCCCAAGACGAACTCATGTTTCCCGAGCTTCGTACAAGTCCTACCGCTCGAGAACAAAGCCGGCTCATGGATTTGCTGGGTCGGATAAACTACAAAATTTTGAAAGGAAACAGAGTTTATGTCGAAGCCGGTGGAGTAGTTTACAAGACTCTCTACGGCGGTTACTGGCGCAGTGTCTTTACGGGCATCGAGCATTACCTGCTCAGGTGCGAGGAGATCCGACGTCCAACCTGGACTGACGAAAGCGACACGACGGCCGTAGTTGATTTGCCCATTGCTTATTCGAAGGAAGGCTGGACCGCCCGAGGTAATTCTCTCTCGTTCATGTTATCTCGCGATTAACCGCACACGGAGGGACGCCCTTACAATCCCAGTCTCCGTTTCTTCATTGCCTCATGCAGATCCACCGGACATACGCTTCGCGGAGCAAGCGGTTCGATCATCCATTGGTAAGATGAACTTGTACTGTTGCTCTCCAACTCAATTCCAATGAAGTTCAAGAGAGGTCCGAAATCGGCGGGCGGCAATTGTAAAGGGCGGGCTGCGCGGATGTTCCAGTAAGTGGAATAAGCTCCCGAGTGTGCGCCGCGATCACCTGAACCACCGCTATTGAAAGGACGCGTACCCGCACCACAATCAAGATTGCTAAAGAGACTGGAGTAGTTTGCCTCGCGATGATGATCCATGTTCAGGTCGACGCCATGACCATTTGCAAACACGGTGTGCAGCGCATACCACTCGACGCTGATGTCGTGCACAAATTTTGTTTGCACATCGAAGTTGGTTACAAGATTCTCTGTGCCGTGACTTACGTCTATTCCATGATGACCACTTGCTCCGCGTGACTCGGCGCCCTCCCCCCTGCTCTTACTTGCCGTCAGCGTCACATTGCTTACGGTACAAAAGTTGGTGGAATTGAAATCAATGCCAAAGTCACTGTTCTGAATCTCAACGTCATTCACCCAACATTGAGACACATCCTGGAAGAAGAGACCGTTGTACCCCTTCTCCTTGAAGTGGCCCGGATAGGGCGTCCAGGGAAAATGGATGGAGAGATGTTCGATTCCGACTTCCTGAACCGACGGAACAAATCGATGGATTTCAGGAGCCCACTCGGGACGTACGTCATAGGGTAGTGGTCTTTCAAGTTCAACTTGCCTTCCAGAAACAGACTTAACCCGCGACAAGAAACGAACCACCGATGGAGTGCCAACAAGACCTGGACCTGGAGGCATCAGGTCACCATAAAGATGGCGAATCAGTGATCCGGTCACGGCTTTGTCTTTTGGTGGATCACTCTCCACCAAACGGACCCACTCGCGTCTCTTGATTGAAATCGGGCTTGAGATCTCAAGAATGCGATCCCCACGCTTGGCCGCCGCCGTTACCGTGGCTAATCGCGTGTCGGTGGTGATTGGATCTCTTCCGCTTACATTGATGAGTCCCGGCCTGAAGGACCATTGAGATTGTTCCGTTCCCTTCGCGCTGTTGCCAAACAAGTCGTTTAGAGAATTCGCAAAGAACAAGACAGTTTCGTCTTTACCGGCGCCACGCAGGATCAGATTGCCTTTCAAAACGTCGATTCGTTTGGAAATGACGTAAGTACCTTTTGGAATAAACAGCACTCCACTTTTGATCGACTGAATTGCTTTGAGCAGTGCTTGAGAATCATCTGTTCGTCCGTCACCGGCGGCGTGGAAATCTCGTTTGAGATTCCATTTCGCCGGGGGAGTTGGAATCTTTGCTTCGCCGGCGTGGTAACCGGCGTAGGAAAAGTCGGGTAATCGACCCGCAGGGTCCCATTTCTCTCCAGCAGGCGCCCCAAAGGGAGGAATAAGCACACGAGCATGACTCTGGCTCAGTCGACGAAAAATACGAAATTTCGGATGATCCGGCGACCATTCCAGACGCAAGAAGGACGCTATAGGCGAGTCTTTTTCGCAGCATTGGCAGTGGCACAGACTTCAGTCTGTGTTGCGTACCGGGCCACAGACTAAAGTCTGTGCAACTATTGCGTCACTCTACACCAAAGGCGCAGTTTTGAGCTGAGACTCTGCCGCCAAATTCCGGCAAAGCGGGAATCAGCCGCGGATGAACGCGGATAAACGCGAATCAGCAGCGCTTAAGTGCGCTCCACGGAAGCTGTCGCGATGTATTCTGACTGTTTCTTACTTGTTCTGATCCGTGTCATCCGCGTTCATCCGCGGCTGATTTTCCTGCTTTGCGTCTTTGCCCCTTTGCGTCTTTGCGTGAAACTATCTTGATTTGCGGCGGAGGCCGCGCTGTGTAATCTCTCTAATCTGCCGATAAAAGTATTTCATTCTTCCTCGATTCCCGCGCCCACGCGAAACGTATGGCCGTCGGGATGTCGTATGTGACATTCCCGGACGCCCCAGGGTTCATCGGTGGGCGGCATGGTCACGATCAGGCCTTGCTCCAGCGCGAGTTGATAAGTGGCATCGACCTCGGCCGGCGACGCCAGAAACCAACTCATCCAAACCCCACCCGTGTCATCGTCTCCCACGTACCGAGGCATCGGGCCACCACGAGACCCCTGACCGTTTTGGCAGAGGAAGATCTCGCATTCTCCACTGCACACGCCTCCGAAGCTTGGCGGATCACCCCAGTCCCAGCCTTTCTTCCAGCCAAGCTTCTCAAACCAGGCGAAACTCTCCTCGATGTTGGAAACGTTGAGAATAGGAATCAGGCGCTCGACATTCATGGTATCAACCTCCGCTGAGAATTAAAGGCGATAGTTTCAACTTTCAGGTTTGAAGTTTCAAGTCTGTTCTGCAGGACCTTCTTCGCGTTAAGATGTGACTCTGGAGAAATCCATGAAAACAACAACCGTCCTTCTTTTGCTGCTCAGCGTTTTCATCAGTGGCCTGGCCCAGTCGCCTGCGTCTGAGCGTCAGCAGTTCATCCGCGTCGAAGCACCGGTAGTCGCACTGGCTCATGTGCGTGTAATCGATGGGACCGGCGCCGCGGCACAAGATGATCAAACCATCGTGATCGCTGAGGGCAAAATCCAATCAATAGCGCCGAGCACAACTGCGAATGTGCCACCCGCCGCCCAGGTACTCGATCTCAAAGGCTACACGATACTGCCGGGACTGGTGGGCATGCACAACCACATGTTCTTCCCGCAAGGAGGCTCGCCTCCGATGTACTCGAACATGGGGAGCAGCTTCCCACGCCTCTATCTCGCACTTGGCGTCACCACGATTCGCACCACCGGCAGCGTGGCGCCGAATACCGACCTGGAAATCAAGAAGCTGATTGACAGCGGCCGGATGATCGGTCCGAAGATGCACATTACGGCGCCATATCTGGAAGGCCGTGGCGCTTTCACGCCAGTGATGCACGAGCTTACCGGGGCTGACGATGCACGCCGCATGGTGAACTTCTGGGCCGATCAAGGCGCAACCTCCTTTAAAGCCTACATGAACATCACGCGCGACGAGCTGCGCGCGGTTGTAGAAGAAGCGCACAAACGCGGGCTGAAAGTTACGGGTCACCTCTGCTCGATCGGCTATCGCGAAGCGGCGGAGATCGGCATTGATAACCTCGAGCACGGCTTATTCGCAGATTCGGAATTTGTTCCCAACAAACAGCCTGATCAGTGTCCAGGCGCTGCGGTTTCCGCGAGTCTGCGGCAATTAGATCTGAACAGCGTCGCGGTTCAAGATACGATCCGCACCCTGGTGGCGAAGAAAGTGGCTATCACATCCACGCTGCCTGTCCTCGAGGCGGCCGGTGCGCCATTAACCCAAAGCGGGATTGGAGCGGCGAGCGCGCTCATGAATCCTCGGGTGTTTGGCGTGATGTCCACCGACGCGCGCGTCCGTTATCTGACGGCGCGGGCGCGCGTCTCCTCTACTCCGGATTTCACGGCGCTGCTGCGCAAGGCGATGGATTTTGAACGCGCGTTTGTCCAGGCTGGCGGGTTACTTTTAGCGGGCCTCGATCCGACGGGCAACGGTGGCGTGGTCGCTGGTTTCGGCGACCTGCGTCAGGTCGAGCTGCTGGTCGAAGCCGGTTTCACGCCCCTGGAGGCGATCAAGATTGCCAGCTTCAACGGGGCCAAGTTTCTGGGAGAGGACGCACGCATCGGCTCCATCGCTGTCGGCAAGCAGGCTGACTTGATGGTGGTGAAAGGAAATCCCGCCGCCAACATTCTTGACATCGAGAAGGTCGAGATCGTTTTCAAAGACGGCGTCGGCTACGACTCGGAGAAGTTGATCCAATCGGTGCAAGGATTGGTTGGGATCCGATGACCGGTAGGTTGGCGAGTTACTTGAAGGGCGGTTCGGCTAGCGTTCAACTCTGAATTCATAGCTCAACTTCGGCAAATTTGCAGGTTGGGAAGGTGGGCTTGCCCCCGCTCAAGATTCGCACCCATTCAACACTGAAGGCATAGAAGGTTTTGCGTAAAGTCCTTAAGCTTGAAGTGTCAATTCAGTCCTGAGTTGGTGCGAATCTTGAGCGGGGGCAAGCCCACCTTCCCAACCTGCAAATTCACAGGGCTTGAGTGGCGCCACCTTCCCAACCTGCAAATTCTTTGTGATTGAATGGCTCCGCATTGCATTACTTTCCAAAACAATACAGCGCACTGCGCGTTCTAATGTAAATCCGCCCGTCTGCAATTGCTGGTGTCGCGAAGCATTCGTCATCCAACTCGTTCACCGTGAGTACCTGCCAATCGCCGGCCGCCTTCAATACAGACACCTGACCGCCCTGGCCGATCAGGAAAACCTTGTCATCGGCGGCGACGGGGGACGAAAAGTATTTATCAATAGCCCCGTGCAGGCGTCCTTGTTTGATCACCTGCCCGGTCGCCGGATCAAACGAAATCAGAATCCCGCTATCATTGATCATGTATAAGACGCCCTTGTATAGAAGCGTGGAAGGAACCTGAGGAACCGGTTTCTGATAGCGCCAACGGATTGCGGTGGAGGTTTGATCGCCCTCACCTCCCATTTTGATTGCGAGCAGACCATTCTCAGAAGCCATCATCGCGCGGAAGACATCCCAATCTTTAGGGTTCAACTTCTCATCGCGGTCCATATCAAACGCCTCGAATGCGCCGTTCAACATCTTATCCATCGTCTCTGTGCCGGAGACCTCCGACTTTGCAATCTGCCGGTCACCATTCTTGTCGTACATTGCGAGCGCCTCGTCGAATGGAATCGTCTTGACCTGCTGTCCGGGTTGATTTTGCGGGAAGCCCCACCCGTTGATGTAAAGGTATTCTCCATCCTGGCTGGCAATCGATTTCATCTCGCACGCAAGCCCGCGAACCCACCAGACTCTTTTGCCGTCTTCGACCGAGTAAGCCGACAGCTGAAACGATTCCGGAATTACAATCTGCTTCGGGCCCTGTTTTGGTTGATAAATGGTCGGTGTCGAGTAGCCCGAGATGACCGTGTGCCGGTCAACCTTCCAACGCACTCGTCCGTTGTCCTTATCGACTGCTATCAGGTATGAGCTTGGGCTGTCTTGATCGATCGGCAGGATTACTTTGTCGTCTGCAAGGATAGGGGATGCGCCGAAGCCGTAGAACATGTTGAACGGTCCGAGTTGGAGCCGCCACCGTTCCTTGCCGGCACCGTTGAAGGAAACCATCCCGAACTCTTGAAAGAAGACGTAGACATTGGAACCGTCGGTGACGGGACTTGGTGAGGCGGGTCCGTTGACGTTCTGCAAGCGGCCCACACTCGAGCGCGGCACTTCGCGTTGCCAAAGGAGCTTTCCTGTTTGGCGGTCGAGACAGATGACGAGTAGCTTGTAATTCTCCTTCTCTTTCGTGTGCGCGGTGACAAAGATGCGATTGCGTGTCACGACCGGCGAAGAATGGCCGGGCGGAAGTGGCGTTTTCCAAACTACGTTCTTATTGAGTCCGAACTCAATGGGAAGACCGGTAGTTGCCGAAACGCCGCTCCCGTTTGGTCCACGAAACTGCGACCAGTCTTCGGCCCCGGCCTTTTCTATCGGTTTGAGTGCAGCGAAAGAAGGGTTTATCAATGCCAACGACGCGATGAACAAGGCCACGACTGTCTTGTTTGCCTTCGACATAGTCCTCCGAGAGTGAACATTCGTCTTAAACACGACACCATTCCTGACGAGAATTAGCAAAACGGGCGTTGATCTTAATTGATCGAGGTCGAAAAGGAAACGTACGCAAAGAGGGAAATCAGCCGCGGATGAACGCGGATAAACGCGAATCAGCAGCGCTTAAGTGCGCTCCGCGGAAGCTCTCGCGATGTACTCTGACTCTTTCTTACTTGTTCTGATCCGTGTTATCCGCGTTCATCCGCGGCTGATTTCCCTCTTTGCGTCTTTGCCCCTTTGCGTCTTTGCGTGAAATTCTTGCTCCGAAAACAAGATGCTGCATTCTTGTTACACAGATCAGAACGAGAGCTTCTGAACACTATTCCGATCGACTAATTTCATTCTTCAGTTGTGAATCTGTGCAATCGGCGTAATCTATGGAGGCCCCGTTTGTAATGCCTGGTTGGTGTTGCATGACTTGTCTTTGATGGCCAAGAGGTTCACAATCCCGGCATTTCAAACGCAGGTTGGATCCACTACCAATGAAAACAATTCCCGTTATTCTCCTGATGCTTGCGCTTACCTCTACTGGGTCAGTCGCGCAAAAGCAAACTACGCCGGCGCCACCGAAACCGAAGCAAATACTTTTCGATTTTAGAGTCGAGCGGAGGAGTGTCCCTCAAAAAATTCCCTTAGGAACTCAGCGGACCGTGCTGTCGAAGGTCTTTCGGAAATACCTAACTGACGAAGCTAAGTGCAATCCTCAGTTCGACGCGAGCAGCAGTACCGATCCCTTGAAGGCAGCTCGCAACGCCGGCCAAATAGTTCCTGCGATCGTCGACATGGGAACAGGGAGTTTTACGGGGCCCCTCCTGGCGCAGACCGCCTACCTTATTTCAGTTGGCGAGTGTGGCGCTTCTCACGCCGACAACTTCGGCACCAAGCGAGTCGCCATCTTCTCGGGCCAGCAACTTATTGCCGACATGGATGTGGATTTCAGAAGCAGTATCGTGCGCAAGACGGACCTTAATGGCGATGGCCTGGATGAGTTGTTGATGACGGGCGGCGATATGAATCAGGGCATACTCGTCGAGATGGCAGCCCTGGTTGATTTTAGAAACGGACGCCTCCGGGTCATTGAGGACTTCGGGACTGTCACAGAGGACTCTTGTGCCTCAGGAATGCCGGGTAGTTCCTCAAAGGCTTCAGTTCTCTCTTTTTCCGACGTTGTGCCCGACAAGATGCCCAGGCTGCGGATAGACAACTATGTGGCGAGTTGCCGTAACCCAAAGCGATGGCGATTCCTCTCAACCGGAAAAATGACGGACTGAAAACCTGCGAAGCACGTGACAGCATTCGCGACAACAACCCGTCTCAGCCTTTGTCTCCCTTAGCCGCTTGTTTCAGGCCTTCAATGTCAAGCTTCTTCATTTGCATCATGGCCTTCATGACTCTTTGCGATTTCTGGCTGTCGCTGTCTTGAAGCAGTTCTAACAAAACATCGGGCACGATCTGCCACGACAACCCAAACTTGTCTTTGAGCCATCCGCATTCAACTTTCTCGCCACCTTCGGAGAGTCTCTCCCAAAAGTAGTCTACTTCCTCTTGCGTATCACAGTGAACGACGAGGGATACGGCCTCGGTGAATTTGAATTGTGGCCCACCGTTCAGCGCTATGAACTCCTGGCCATCGAGCTGAAACGCTATGGTCATGACCGTTCCCTTCGGGCCAGGTCCCAGGTCACCATAACGCACAGAGTTCAAGATCTTCGAGTTTTTGAAAATGGAGACATAAAAATTCACTGCCTCCTCAGCGTTGTTGTCGAACCACAGGAATGTAGTGATTTTTTGTGTGCGTGGCTGGGTGCGTTCGTTTCTTGATGTCGCGACGGACCCCATCTGGGTCGCGTTCGTTGCTGCCATGTTAGCTTCTCCTTTTATGGTTGCGTTACCCACCCGCTACCGCGTGGTGGTACCGACCTCATGGCACCGTTACAGGAATGACTGTTAACGAGGTGCCACACACTGCCGCGTCGTGGTACTGATTTACTCAGAGTCTCGCTACGATTTCACCGCGCGAATACGTAGCGTAAGCACAACCTCATCACGAATGAGGTTGTCGGCTGCTCCTGCATAGTTGATTCCGAAGTCCTTACGATTAATCGCGAACGTGCTGTCGACGGTTATCGCGCCTGGGGTCACCGCTATCGTCGCCGGGAAAGTTATTGATTTTGTAACTCCATGCAACTGCAGGTTGCCTGTAATCGTATGCGTGGCTCCTCTGTCGCCACCGACTCTTATTTCGGTTGATTCGAAAGTTGCTTGTGGATATCTGGCAACATCAAAGAAATCGGCGGTCTTCAAATGATTGGTTAGTTTTGGATCGTCGACCGTCACAGAATCAAGGTCGATCTTAATGGTCACGCGGCTCTTTTCCGGTTGGCCCAGGTAGTCAATGGCGCCTGAGAATTTTCCGAATGAGCCATTATGACTGCCGGTGACTTTGGAGCCTACAAACTCAATCTTTGAGTTCTCCGGGGTTATCAAATACTTTTCTCCCGCGACCTGCGCCGACGCCACCGGGGCCGCTTCATTCGTGACGGCTTTCGGTTTGTCTGCTGCCGGATTTGCGCAGGCGGCAGTCAAAAGCAACGGCAGTACGATAATCAGAGTCTTTGCTAAACGAGTCATGCAGTTCTCTCCTGAAGTTGAAGAGTCAATGGGGGGAAATTTCGTGAGACCTTAACATGCGAGGCGAAAAGCTCCAAACTGCAAGACGCAAAGGGGCAAAGACGCAAAGATGGAAATCAGCCGCGGATGGACGCGGACAAACGCGAATCAGCAGCGCTTAAGTGTGCTCCGCGGAAGCTGTCGCGATTTATTCTGACTCTTTCTTACTTGTTCTGATCCGTGTCATCCACGTTCATCCGCGGCTGATTCCCCACTTTGCGTCTTTGCCTGAAATTCAGTCGGACTGCAGTCAGTTCTCTTTCTAGTCTAATCTGCGAAATCTGTGTAATCTGCGGATGAATCCGCGAGCGGGAGATTGATCATGCCAGCAATGATCTTCGATCTTGACGGAACTCTGGTCGACACCGTTTATGCACACGTCTTCTCGTGGCAGCGGGCACTGGCAGAGGCAGGCATGGCTATTGATGGTTGGCGCATTCATCGTCGCATCGGTATGAGTGGCGGCCTCTTCACACGCGCCGTCGCCCGTGAACTCGGTCGCGAGATTACTTCGGCCGAGGCTGACACGCTTCAACGTAGACACGAAGAGTTGTTTAAGGAGTTCTTGCCAGAGCGCCGCGTGTTGCCGGGCGCACGCGAGCTGCTGCGCTTTCTGCGAGAGACTGGCACGCCGCACGGCATTGCCACCTCTGGCCGGCGACCTGAGATCGATGCTTCATTAGACGCGCTGGGTGTAGGCAGTGAGACCATTGTAGTCGAGCGCGGCGATGTGCTGCGCGCCAAGCCTGCTCCCGACCTGTTTCTCAACTGTCAACAGCGGCTAGGGGTGTCGGTCGATGACTGTTACGTTGTGGGTGACGCCGTCTGGGACCTATTGGCGGCCCGTCGCGCGCGAATGCTTTCCATAGGCCTCTTGAGTGGTGGCTACGGTGAAGACGAGCTGACACGAGCAGGCGCATTTCGTGTTTATCGCGACACGGCCGAGCTGCACAGCTCGTTAGACGAGTTGGGTATAGTGGCTTAGTCTGAATTTCGGATTGCGAATTTTGTCTGTCACGATCTCGAGTTGTGGTCTGCTCGAATTCTGGTCTTGTGTCGCTCACAACTTCTCAACAGGGTCCAGTTCCGCTTCGGTTACACGAAATCCGCAATTCGCAATCCGAAATTCGAAATTCCCATGTAATCTGTGGAGTATGATCACCGAAGCGCTTTTGCCGCTTCAAGAATCTGTTCCGGCCGGGCCCGCACCCAGTAATTTTCCGTGAGGTTTACCCAGCGTACAGTGCCAGAGGAATCCAATAGAAACTCAGCCGGCCTTGCAATGTCCTCGCCATTAATCCCTGCGCCTGCATGAACCAAGTCAAAGCGGCGAATCACGTCCGCTTTGGGATCGGAAAGAAACGGGAAGGTGTAGCCGGCTTGTTCACAAAGCCTGCGAGAAACATCAGGAGGGTCAACGCTAATGGCAACCGGACGAAGCCCCGCCGCTTTCATCTCATCCAAACGGTCTTCAATGCTCCGCAACTCGGAGTTGCATGAAGGTCACCAATAGCCTCGGTAAAAGACAAGTAGCACGCCCTTAGGTGCTGTTCCGTCGATTGGTGATGAGAGAAGCTCCGAAAGCGACACGGGCTTGCCATTCGTGTCGGCAAGACTGAAGTCCGGTGCTTTCTGGCCGATTTTGGGAGCGCCGGCAGAGGAGGGCAACTGCCGTGACAATATAAAAGTCGAGAAAATAAATAATCCGAAGATCAAAACGCTGAGTGTAGCCAGGATTGAGCCGGCGATCTTTGATCTCCGGGGTCGATCAGCTGCAAACGCGCGCCGAACTCCAACTAGCAAGAACGCCGCTGCAATCAGAAATAGCAGCAGGTTGACCCAGGGAAAATCACGCGTGACTGGGAACCTGACAAAAACAAATGGGTAACTGACTAACGCAGCCAGACTTAACAAAAACCCTGCCCAAATCTGCCAATTGAACTTCTGAAGTTTCACGTCCAATCACCCTTGACGTCCTTTGAGCCTTCGAACCACTAACACGGCTCCCAGCCCCAAGACTGCCACCAAACCAAGGAGCGCCCCGACCAACCAGCGAGGACTGACGTTATTCTGCGCTATCATCATTTGTTCGAGCAGCGTCGGGACTCCCTTGGCGCTTTCCTGATAAGCCTCTCCCTCAGCAGAAAGGACCGCTGATTCCAGCCGGGCGCGGTTTTGCGCCAGTAGCTCGAGCTGAGTGAGCACGCTCGCTTTTTCTCTACTAAGCTGACTTCGTCGCAACTCCCGCAGTTCTTCCGGTCGTGTCGAACCGATACCCGCCAACGACTTTTCGATGTTCTCCGGCTTTAGGTCTTCATCAAGCTGTTTCGCCCGATCCTGAAGCTCAGCTTCTTTAGCTTTAACTTCTTCTAACTTCGCACGGAGCTCATCGAGCCTAAGCGCGGCATTGTTTGCATCCTGTGCGAGAGTGTCTGACGCAAACAGCCCCAACAAACTTATGAGTAGAACTAGACCGTAAACTACTTTCATTGCGTTGCCCTCTTCATGAAACGATTCATTATCCACAGATTACACAGATTACACAGATTACACAGATTCAAGACAAGTATATCCAGTTGAGTTGAGTGGTCCAAATGAGGTGAGTAGACTGTTCAGAAAAACGCTGACGTTCTTCTCGAAGTCGAATTGGTGAGCCCTGTTCCCACCTTAAGCTGCGTAATCTGTGTAACTCCCGTCTTGAAATCGTTCGATCTTCGTCCTGCTTATCTCAAATAGACCGGGTTTCCACCGAGCTTCTCACCTCAAGAATGGCTCAAGAATTTCTCAACCACCCTGAATATCCTGTAGCCCTTAAAAAATGTTCCAGCGCTCCAGTTTGGTCACGGGGTAATCAGGGCACGTTCCGCTATTTCAGCAAAAAAGTAAGTTCGGCTCTCTGCCAGAACTCTAAAAGGAGAAAGATTAATGCGTCGTCGCGAAGAAAGTAGAACTTCCAGTTCTCCAGCTCGCCTCAAAGTGCCTTACCTGCGTACAGCAATCGTTTTGGCCTGCGTGCTTCTTACTTTGGCTGCGATCCTATTCGCGACCAGAGGCGGGTCCGCGGCGACCCCGACGAGTGGAACTATTTCTGAAGCTGTGCTGGTACTGACCTACAACGCCGGGCCCTTCAACGCGCCAAATCAGTCGCCGCTTGGTTTAGGTCAGCTTGATCAAGGACCACGCTGTAATGCTGACGCTTTTCCTTGCGACAATTATGCCCTCACTGTCTCACTGCCGGCGGGCTACGCAGCGCAACACCCAAACGCTTCAGTCAAAGTCACGTTGTATTGGACCGACACCGGCAGTGGTCAATCGGATTACGATCTGTACATCTTCAAAGGAGTAGTGGGCAATTTGAGCGGCTCACGGCAGGCAGACTACCAGGCCGCAAGCCAGCCTAATCCAGAGGTCACAAGCATCACGCCGCTGGTAGACGGAAACACCACATATTCCTTGAAGATCGTGCCGTATATTCCCACGCAAGAGATTGTCCACGTCAGAATGGAGTTACTCTCCGGAACAGGTGGTGGAGGCTTCCCCGGTTTCGGCGGCGCCGACCCGACGGTCCCAGGCGCTCCTCGCTATCAGAATTTTTTTCCGCCTTCTGGTTCCTCGGCCGAAACCAGCAACGGCGAATTCAATGTCGGATTCAACCCAAAGACGGGGAGAATCATGGCGATGAACCGCGGCCCAATCTGGCGTCTAACACCGCCGGAGCATCCGACCGTCGGCAAGCCAGAATGTTGCGAATCGCTCTGGGAAGATGTCACCAATCTTACAACCCTCGAAGGCGTCGACCCGATCCTTTGGACGGATCAGAAGACCGGACGCACGTTCGCCTCTAATTCAACAGCCGGCACGAATGTCGTTTATGGCTACACCGACAACGATGGCGACCTTTGGAATCCATTAAGTCTCTCTGGCCCCAATGCCAGCACCGATCACGAAACGATCGGTTCTGGACCATACCCCCCCTCGATGAGTGCCTTGGTTAACCCGGTTAACCAAGGTCAGGCCGTCTACTACTGTGCTCAAACATGGCCAGTTGGGGCCGCAGCCTGCCAGCGCAGCGACACTCTCGGTACGAGCTATGGACCCAGCGTATTGGCTTATGACGGGCAGACCACGCAGTGCAGCTTCATCCACGGACATGTTCGTGTTGGACCAGATGGCACGGTTTATCTTCCCGTGCGCGACTGCAGCGGCAACGCCGGCGTGATGGTCAGTTTTGACGCGGGCATCACCTGGACCGAGCGCATCATTCCAAATAGCAAAACACAAACACACGGCAGCGACCCTTCCATCGCCATTGGCGCAAACAACACACTCTATTTCTTCTACGTCGCGGATCAAACCAGCAGCCCTGAGGATCCTACCGAAGGTCACATCCACGTCCAGGTCAGCACAGACCACGGTATGACCTGGTCGAAAGACACGGATCTGGGCACAACGCATGGCGTCAAGAATGCCGTTTTCCCCGAGGCGATCGCTGGTGATGACAATCGCGCTGCTGTCGGCTTTCTGGGCGCCGACAGGCCGGGCGACTTCGAAGGCGCATCCTTTCCGGGTCTCTGGTATCTGTTCATGGCTACGACCTATGACGGCGGTAACAATTGGACGATCGTCAACGCAACTCCGAATGACCCGGTGCAAGGAGTGGGAGGCATCTGGTTGGGAGGTGGCAGCAACGACAACCGCAACCTGCTTGACTTCAACGAGGTCACAGTTGATGACAGAGGTCGTGTGGTGTTCGGCTACAGCGATGGTTGCATCGGTACTTGCGTAGGAGATCCAAGTCACAATTCCTACACTGCCCATATGCGCGTGGCTCGTCAGTTCGGTGGCAAGAGTCTCTTCGCCAGCAAAGATACCGCTGAACCTTCCGTGCCGAAACCGGCTTGTCTATCTGGTACGCGTAATTCTGCTGGTTCACATCTGACATGGAAGGTTCCGGATAATGCTGGAGCTGACATAGTCAACTATCAAGTCTTCCGCGGAACGTTATCGGGTGGCGAAATCTTTATCGGCCAGACGGGCGGGCCTAAGGCTAGCTACATTGACTCCGCTGCAGACCCTGCGGTAACGCGTTATTTCTATGTGGTCAGAGCCGTTAACTCAGCGGGCACGGGCAATCCCAGTAACGAAATCGAGTTGACTGTCAGCTCAACGCCAGCGCCAACGCCGATGCCTACGCCGGGACCGTGTGGATCAGCTACGACGTATCCTAACCTCACGGGGATTCAGACTAACGATGGTGCTGCAGGCTCCCCCTATCCATCACAGATCAACGTTGCGGGGTTGTCTGGAAACGTGACCAAGATCACGGTGGGTCTTAACACCTTCAATCACACCTTCCCGGACGATGTGGATGTACTTCTGGTAGGGCCTGGTGGACAAAACGTCGTCATCCTATCTGACGTTGGCGGAAGAATCCCGGCGGTCGATGTGACGCTTACGCTCGACGACGCAGCTATCGCGCCACTACTCGATGAAGGTCCGCTGGTCTCGGGTTCGTTCAAACCGACCAATGCCCAAGCCGGCGACGTATTTCCTTCGCCCGCTCCCGCTGCGTCTAGTGCAACGGCTCTGTCTGTTTTCAACGGGACTGATCCTAACGGGACCTGGGCCCTTTATGTGCTGGACGATACTAGCCTGGACAATGGCAGTATTGCCGGTTGGAGCCTGAGCATTACAACCGACTGCACCACACCAACGCCTACGCCAACACCAACAGCGACACCGACACCATCAGATTCCTGTATTTCGGCGACTCAAGTGCTAACCGATCCCGCAGGAGACCAGCAAGATCCCGTCCTGCCTCAAGCAGGCCCGGCCCAGCTGGATATACGCGCTTTGACCGCTGGCGAGGATTATCGTTACATCAATTCCGAGCGGCTGGCCTTCAACGTGAAGGTCGACAATCTCCACACGGTTCCGGCAAGGGCCGTGTGGAGAGTGCTTTTCGATTTCGCTCCACCGGGAGGCACGCTGACAACTTACTACGTAGCCATGAAGTCTGACGCCAACTCGGCTATCAGTTATGAATATGGCACGCAATCAGGCAACTTGCTGACAACGCTGGGAGGCATTGAAGAGGGTTCATATTCCAGCGATGGCACCGTCAAGCTGACGTTGGCGATGAGCAAGGTCGGAACTACAACGAATGGATTCGTGAACGCGGGATCCACTCTCGGCAACGTCCACGCCTTAACTGAACAGGCTACCGACGTAGTTGTCGGAACGCTCTTTAGTTCTGTCGACGATACCAGCGGGGCCAGCTACACGGTAGGCGCGAAAAATGCGACTTGCGTATCGGTTCCACCGCCGGTGCCGCCCGGGACGGCTACTTACATCAAAGGCGGAATGACGTTCAGTGCTAACTATGCTCTGCGCGCTCCCGTAGCAAGTCGTGATGGCGAGCCAAGCCTGCGCGTTGACAAACTCGGCAACGCTTACGTCGCCGGCATACGTGGCGTCCCGGCGGGCGTTGATCTCTGGTACTTCGACCTCAACCCCACCAGCCCCACGTACGATCCCTACATGCGCAACCCGATCTATCGAGGCCAGCCGGATCAGTTCTCGCCGGATGAATCGATGGAGGTTGGCGCCGACGGTGGCGGCGACGTCGATCTCGCTGTGGGCTTTGACGAAGCGAGTCCGGGCAGTCCACCCTACCTGGCATTCAGTAGTCTGGTACTTGCAAACGTTTCGACCGCTCGCTCGACTGATCGCGGCGCGACTTTTACAAAAAACCCGGTCGGTAGCACCTCCGGCGGCGTGCCTGTCGATGATCGACAGTGGATGGAATTTTACGGGAGGGACAGCGTCTACCTGCTCTATCGTACGGTTTCGCCCGTCATTGCTTACGTCCAGCGCTCGAATGACGGCGGCCTAACTTATGGTCCGGCGCGAGTGGTTGGGACCGTTGGACAAGTCGGCGGCATTGATGTGGACCAGAACGACGGCACTGTCTATGTCAGCGGCAACAACGGTGCCGTGGCCGTCGGGGTCCCACCTGGTCCGGGCATGGAGCCTCTGACGTATACCATTCACAACGTCACTGGTGCCGGCAAGGCCAACATCTTCTTCACCGTGAAGGTGGCAAGCGACGGAACTGCGTATGTTTGCTACTCAGATGGGAAGAACATCTTCGTCAAGTACTCCAGCGACAAGGGCACAAGCTGGAGTCCAGAGATTCGCATCAGCGACGGGCCCGAGACAGCGACCAGCTTGCTTCCGTGGCTGGAGACTGGACCAACGCCTGGCTCCATCGGAGTTGTCTGGTATGGCAGCACTGCGACTTCCAATAATGACAATGCCGACTGGAGAGTTTTCTTCGCGCAAAGTACGAACATAACTTCGCCGAACCCAACAGTTCGCCAGGTTGAAGTAAGCGACCACTTCATACACGGAAGTAACGTGTCGCTCGCAGGTCTGCCGCTCAACCCGACCCAACCTTCAGGTAATCGTAACCTGATTGACTACTTCCAAATTGGCTTCGACCCAACTGGGGCAGCAGTAATCGCATTTACCGATGACCACAGCGATTTTGACGGACATACTTACGTGTCGCGTCAGATTAGCGGGCCCGGCGTTACGGGTGGCACGATTCCATCGCCGGTTGAGGGCAGCAGTTTGGCGCCGGAGGCCCCAGGACCGAAACCGTCGGCCGAAAGTGTCGGCGGAATTGCCGGTTCGCAAGTCACAGACTTCCGCCACGATACGCGGACAAGCAACGTCACAATTGATATTGACGATCCCTTCGACGTCCTTTCGATTAAGTACTCCACCGAAGGATCGTCAAGTAATCCCGTTCTGGCTGTCACGATGAAAGTGTCAGACCTCTCGACGATACCGCCGAACGGTGCATGGCGAGTGAATTTCACCGCGAACGCACCTGGCGCAGGATTGAGTACGACGGGAGACTACAATTTCGGTCTTTCGGATCGCGGCGATCAATTCTTCCTGCGCGCGGCTACAGACCTGACCGGCAATCAGTCGTTCATTTATGGCACGGCTGCGCGACGTCACTTTGTGGCCGGCGGAGGCGGCGGCTTCGATTACACGGACAAGGGCACGGCTGATAGCGGCTCCTTTGATCCGGCAAGCGACACGATCACCATGAAAGTTTCGCTTAGCAAATTGAATGCGACTCTGCCGGCCGGACATACGCCGATTGGCCCCGGTTCAATGTTGGCAGGCTTGCGCGGCAGTGCCTTCCTGGCTGTGCAGGGCAACAACGCCCGAAACGACGTCACACGAGGTGGCACCGCGTTTCGAATTAACTCCGCGCCGATCGCTGCCTTGAGCGCCAATCCGGCTTCAGGTCCGGCGCCCCTTGCAGTTAACTTCGACGGCTCAGGGTCAACTGATCCCGATCCGGGCGACACGCTTACCTACACCTTCAATTTCGGAGATGGCACGGCCCCGGTGACCCAGTCTGGTCCAACCATCACCCACACGTATGGCCAGGTCGGCAGATTCAACGCCTCTGTGACAGTCAAAGATCAGCTTGGCTTTGAGAGCCAGCCGGCAACGCTTGAGATCAATGTCATAAGTGATCCTCCCACGGTTGATTGTCTGGAGGACGATGATTCACGGATCGGCTATTCCAACGGGTGGCACTTGATTAATATCGGCAACGCCAGCGCCGGTCACTTCCGCATGCACTCAGGCAATAACAATAGCCACTTCGCACGGCTTAACTTCACGGTGGGGACGAACCGCGTTGGCGTCTTCACTTATCGTTACGCTAAGAGCCCGAAGGGCGGCAGAGCCGAAGTCTTCATCGATGGAATCTCGCGCGGACTGATTAGCTACAACGGCAGCGCGGGCTCGAATAAGTCGCCGGAATTCAGTCGTAATGGCCTTCCGTATGAGGTCCGCTTTGAGGGCCTCGCAGCGGGTCCCCATACGTTTGAGCTCCGAAACATGAGAGATTCGGTCTACGTGGATGGCTACTGTTTGCAGACAGTCTCGCAGCCTCAACCGGTTACTCCTCCGCCCTCCGGCGGCGGCGGCAGCTCGTCCGGTCAGAACTCCTGGTCAGACTCGGGTTCTTCAACGGCCCCGGGCCAGACCAGCAGCAATGACAGTAATGTTGGCGGCGGGCAATCTTCAACAACCGGCCTCAATCTCGGATCGAATGCCAGAGAGATTTCGGTCATCGCGGAGACGAACAGCACCGTGCCGATCAAACTAGCGCTGATTGACCCGGCAGGATTGACCCTGCAGATCGTCGATGCTGTGAACGGGGTGGCGATTATTGACGCTCCCGTAACTCGTGGGGGTCTCTACACGATTAAGGTGATCAACGTCAGTCTCGGACCCGTTCAAGTCTGGACTGTCGCTACGCCTTTGGTGGCGCGCTGACTCTTGGTATCTGGGGATCCCCCACGCGGGCCGCACCGCGTCCCCATCCAAGCATCTCGGCGTCCTTTGGCTTGCTAGTCATTAGCTTAGTAAGGTCCGGGATCTGAGATCTGAAATTTCAGATCTCAGATTGTTCGTTCGTGTGGTGGCGTGGATCGATTGTTCCTACTAACCAACTCCACAATTGGGACACCACCGAATTGAGGTAGGATGCAGGCGAATTACAAAGTGCTAAGAAAAATCATATTGGCCATTTTGACGCTGAGTGTGCTGAGCGCAGACGGCATTCTGGCTGCACCAAAGAAGCCGCCACGCGAAGTCTTCGGCTTGCGAATCGGCATGAGCGAGGAATCAGTACACAGGCGTTTGCGAAGGATTGCGACACAACAGAAGGAAGAAAAGTCGGAAGAAGAGGAAGGCGAACAGGAAGTCTGGATCCTCAAGGGCGATGCTCGCTTCAACTACTTGCTGACCAGATTCAACCGGGAACACCGTCTTGTTTTGATCACGGTCGTGGCCCATCCCAACCGCGTTCGTTACGCTGACGTTGCCAGCATCAAAGAAGCTACAGTTGCCACTGATGGTTCGAACTATTCCTACAAATGGAAAGTGGAGGGACGCGGCCAGAGGAAAGGCAGTTTATACATAGCCCGCGGAAGCAGTCCCGAATTTCTCACCTCATATTCCCTCTACCTTGTTCGTTAGCTAAGCCTAATCAGCCAAACAAGCGGGCGACCGGAGAAAGCGTCCAGTCGCCCACTCAGATTAAGGTACTCAGCCCTCTACGGAGCTACGTTGATCGCGACAATCCGTCCGAGCAGCACGGGTTGTCCGGGCGGCACGGGGACAAGCTCGGTTACGTAGAGTGTGCCGGTCTTCTTGTCGAGTGCCATGGAGGTTGGTCTGGTTAGACAGCTGGCTATTATGTCCGGGGGGTCAGTTGGCGTCTCGAAGCGCAGCAGCAGCCCCGGCGAGCCGAAGAAAGGTCCGGCAGAGGCGTGCTGGAGCACCAAGTAATCGGTGTCTCCGCGTCTCGTTATGGGAAGCACGTCAATGGCGGTCTTGCGCCCGGTGATGAACGGTGTGGGGTTGCCCGTCAGCTGGTTAACTTGCGCTACGACGGACGTCCCGGGCGGGAACGGAACGCCCCTGAAGAGCGTCACCAGAAGGTGGCCTTGGGACTCTGCGATGCCAGTGGGGACTGCATCCATGAAAGGCGGACCAAGACTCGGAAACATGGGGTTCGCCACCTGCGGGAAAACCGCGAGTATCGAGAACGCGCCCGAGTTGATGTCAACCCGCCAGACCAGGTTTCGGCCGCCGTCCGTAACGTAGAGCAACCCAGGTTCGCTATCATCGCCCTCGTCATCGTGATCCCGCGTATCTCCGTCATGTCGTCTGCGACCTTCAACCAGGACCAGGTCGAAAGGATTCGAGCCGCGAACATTATTAGGGACAGCAATCAAACTAGGGACAGCCACCAACGGCTCGGCGAAGAAGTCGGGGAAATTAGCGATCAGCTCGACCGTGATCCGATCAAAGCCTCCGTTAGACTTCGTCACCCTTTCACCGTTCGCAAGCGACTGATGGTCGGCCGAGGTTAGCGTGAATCCGGTGGTGTTCCTCTCCACATAATTGCTGAAGTGAATTGCCAGGACCGAGCTGAAGATGGGTGAAGCCGGAGGGTTCGGGTTCGGCACTGCCGTTCCCGGAGCAGGGCCGGGTTTTATCGTGTCGCCTATCCCAATGGCAACATAAAGCGTCTTCTCATGTAAGAAGAGGCCGGCCGGCCCGGAAATTTCGTTGACATCATTGATTCCCGAAGGTAGGCCGTCCAAAAGCGTACGCCGGTTTCCGCCGACATCAACGATGGAGATGCGTCCCGTGTTCGGCAGCGGTGTACCGCTTTCCGAGACGAACAAGTTACTTTTGTCGGACTGGGCGATACCGAGCGGAACTTGGAGCCCTGAGGTCAGCTGAGGGCATTGTGCCATGACCTTTATGTCTACAAGCATCCCGGTTGCTGTGACCAGTGCGAGTGAAAATATTACTGATGCTAAGAGTCGAGGTATGTATCTGTTCATGCGAGTCCATCCTTTCTTTGGGCGAGATGAAGCCCATTCACCGACAAGCGTGACGCGATAAATGAGATCATCTCTTCAAAGGAGACTGTCGTTTCCTTTCGTCACTGAAGGTTTGGGAGTTGTGTGCCGAAAGGTTCCTAACCGAAGAAATGTTCTGTGCGGGTCCTCTTATCCTTAATGGCAGCAGAATGTCAATAGCTATTTCGCCTTTTGCCATCCAATCGGGCCATGCGATCGTGGCCAGGGCTTAGCTCGCGCCCTAAAAGACGTAGCGAGGGTATGTATCTTAAGCTTGCTCTACATCACAAGAAATCACTCGAGTCTTCTAGGGAGGAGAAAACGCCCTTTGACCATGATGATGTGTCGCCCTTTGGACCTTCAGCTTGAATGGTTGCTTTTGAGCTGAGTGGTTTTCAAGCTTGAGGCGGGGGCAAGCCCACCTTCCTGACCTGCAAATTACCGCGCGCGGAGACTCACCCGCTATCGAGACTGTGTCAAAACCCAAAGGGCCCACCCGTAAGTGGGTTTCCGAGCTTTGAAACAGTCTCTGCCATACGCTGGTACTGACCTCACGGGACCGTTGAAAGAGTGACAGCTGGCGCGACCAAAAGCGCTGACCGGTGGGGTGTAGCCGCCCTCGGTTCAGTTATCTTTTGAAAACTTCATCTGGTATTTTATCGTTGAAGATAAGCAAACGATTTCCTGCTCTGCCCTGAAGGCCAAATGTCTACTGCTCAAGCAACACTCGAAACTAACATCAAACAATCACGCGAATCACTGGACGCCTGGGTTCGCGAAGTCGTCCAATGGCATTTCGATCCAGCCACGGGGTGCCCTTTCTGGTTGGATTACGCCAAAACTCTTTCCTGGGACCCGCGTCAAGAAATCCATTGTTACGATGACCTTTCTAAATTAGGCCCATTTCAAGATGAGTGGCTTCGCGGTGGGCCTGTGCGCCGTTGGGTCCCCAGAGGCTATGCCGGGCGGCCTGTCTATACCTTCGAAACCGGTGGCAGCACAGGCGTCCCGAAATCTCGGATAAACATCGAGGATTTCCGTCTCGACTATGAAGCTTTCAGCGCCACCCTGCCAGACGAGTTTTTTCCGAAGGCAGCAGACTGGTTATCGCTTGGGCCAACTGGCCCGCGGCGTCTGCGGCTGGCGGTCGAACACCTGGCACAGTATCGCGGCGGCATCTGCTTTATGGTTGACCTCGATCCGCGCTGGGTGATCAAGCTTTTGAAGATGGGCCAGTCAAAGATTGCCGAACAGTATAAACAACATGTCATCGAGCAAGGATTGACGCTGCTGCGCGCCCACGAGAACATTCAGTGTCTGTTCACAACTCCCAAACTCCTGGAAGCACTGTGTGAGAAGGTCTCGCTCAAGAAGCTCGGCATTAAGGGCGTTTTTTGCGGGGGCACAGAGATGACCCCTCAGTTTCACCGCTTTGCAGTCGAAGAGCTACTCGAAGGGGCGTATTTTGCGGCCACCTACGGCAATACGCTCATGGGGCTGGCTGTACACAAACCGCGTATCCCAGAGGACAACTACGCAATCATCTATTATCCGCCATTGCCTCGCGCCATGATCGAAGTAGTTGACGCGGATAATCCCGAGCGGCTGGTGGGTTATGGTGAGACTGGTCGCGTACGTTTGACGACATTGACGAAAGAGTTTTTCATGCCGCGCTTCCTGGAGCGTGACGCGGCGGAACGCGAACCACCTTGCGAGCTTTATCCCTGGGATGGTGTGCGTAATGTGAGACCGTTCGCAGGATTGCAAGGCACCGTCGTGGAAGGAGTCTACTGAGGAATTTCGGATTTCGAATTGCGAATTGCGGATTTGTTTTTGATAACGCTGAGCCGGTCCTTCAATTCTCGATGTGCCTGGAAATTCGAAATCCGAAATCCGAAATCCGAAATTCTTACCATGATTAATATTCCACTACTTCGCCACGGCGAGCCATACACCAGTCTTGATGTGGCGCGCATTCCGCACCATCAAACGCGCGAAATGTTTGTCGAGGTCAGCCAGGCAAATCCCGGCTTGATTCGGCGCGACCTGCGTGATCAAGCAAGGGACCGCGCGCAACTGGCGCATTATTCGACCGCAGAGCTAGTCGAGATGTGCCGGCGCGCCGCTGAACATTTCCTGAATGACACACTCTTGCTTGGTGCGGAGCCCCAGACCCCGGAAGACTATGTGAGGCAAGTCTCAGCGACAACTGGAATGCCACACGTGATGGTGCGAAAGAACATGCAGAAGATTCGCAGCATGCTCGCGAAAATGGAAAACGTGCTGAACGGGCTGACGAGAAAAATTGATTGGAAGGTATTGGACAGAGGCTTTGGTGAAGTTGAAGGTCACGCCGTAAGTTTCTTTCCGCGTGCAGAGTCGCTCGGTGTAGTGTTGCCTAATAACTCTCCCGGCGTACACTCGCTTTGGATTCCTGCGTTCTCATTGAAGATCCCACTCGTCCTCAAACCCGGCAGCGCTGAACCGTGGACTCCTTACAGAATCGTTCAGGCTTTGATTCGGGCGGGCGCTCCAGCGGGGGCGTTCAGCTTCTATCCTTCGGATCATGCGGGAGCCGCAGAGATCCTGCGCAGCTGCCAGCGCAGCATAATGTTTGGCGACACGTCAGCAGTTGGCGCCTGGGAGAACGATTCGCGAGTAGAGATACACGGTCCAGGTTATAGCAAAGTCATACTCGGAGAAGACTGCGTCGATGACTGGGAGAGCTATATCGACGTCATGGTGACGTCTATCGTCGAGAACGGCGGGCGCTCGTGCGTGAATGCGTCGGCTGTTTGGACGCCCGCCCACGCTGAAGAAATTAGCGAAGCAATTGCAGAACGCCTGGCGCAGATCTCTCCCCGAGCCGCCGAGGATGAAGGGGCCCAACTAGCGCCTTTCGTCGACCCTAATGTCGCGTCGCGTATCTCGCAGATAATCGATCAGGGACTATCCGAGCCGGGCGGACGTGATGTTACTGCCGCCCACCGGGAGGGCGAGAGACTAGTAACCTGGAACGGTTGCACATATCTCCTCCCAACAATCATTTACTGCGCAGAGGCAGAGCATCCACTCGCCAACAGAGAGTTTCTGTTCCCTTTTGCCAGCGTAGTTAACGTCGATGAGAAAGAGATTACGGAAAAACTGAGGCCAAGTCTGGTGGTCACGGCAATTACTCGTGACCCGGCGTTGATTCAACGACTAGTGACCTCACCAAATGTCGATCGCTTGAACGTGGGACCCGTGCCAACAAACCAGGTGAGCTGGGATCAACCGCACGAAGGCAATCTCTTTGAACATCTGTATGCGCGGCGTGCTTTCCAGCGCGCAGTTTCATTCTGAAAACTTGCTGTGAGGATTCTGTATTTAACGGGCGGAGCGGGTCAGATGTACTGCGGCAGTTGTCTTCGAGACAACGCTCTGGCCGCCGAGCTGATCTCTCGCGGTCATGATGTAACGTTGCTGCCTGTTTACACGCCAACGCGCACGGACGAACCAAACGTGAGTATGGAGAGGGTCTTCTTCGGCGGCATTAGTGTGTATCTTGAGCAATATGTTCCGTTGTTTCGTAACTCGCCTCGCTGGCTCGATCGCCTATGGGATTCCAAACCAATGTTGACATTGGCCTCGCGCCGGTCGATCTCCACGAGTCCCAAGATGCTTGGGGAAATGACCGTTTCGATGTTGAAAGGCGAAGATGGATTTCAACACAAAGAGATTGAGAAGCTAACTGCCTGGGCCCGGCATGAGCAGCCGCCGGACGTTGTCAGCCTTCCCTACTCACTTTTGATCGGATTGGCGAAGCCGATTAAGAAGGCACTGAACCGGCCAATTTGCTGTACGCTTCAGGGCGAGGATCTATTTCTGGATGGTTTGCATGAACCATACAAAAGCGAAGCGCTGGATCTCATTCGCCAGAATATCAGGCATGTCGATGCTTTCATTTCCGTGAGTGACTATTACGCGGATTTTATGCCCGAGTATTTGGGGATTCCGCGAGAGAAGATCAGGGTAGTGCCGTTGGGAATCAACCTGCGCGGATTTGAGCAAAAGGAGGGGGAACCCGCGCAGCCTTTTACAATCGGCTTTTTCGCGCGGGTCGCCCCGGAAAAGGGATTGCATTTGCTTGCCCAGGCGTATCGACAGATGCGCGCGGATGGGCGCCTTGCTGAAGCGCGCCTGGAAGTAGCGGGATATATCGCACCGGAACACAAAAGCTATCTGAGCGATATTGAAGGGCAGATGAAAAACGCGGGACTTGCATCGGAGTTTAATTACCGCGGCGTTCTGGATCGCGAACAGAAGATCTCGTTTCTGCGGAAACTCGACGTGCTTTCGGTGCCGGCAACTTATAACGAACCCAAGGGAATCTTTCTGCTTGAAGCGATGGCTTGCGGCGTTCCGGTGGTCCAGCCCGATCGGGGGGCGTTTTCGGAGGTCGTCCAGAAGACTGGAGGAGGTTTGCTCGTTCAGCCGGACGACGCGGAGAGTCTCGCCACTGGTATTCTGAAAATATATCGCGAACCGGCGCTGGCGAAGCGGCTTGGCCAGAGCGGGTTTCAGGGAGTGCGCGAACACTACAGCGTGGCGCGCATGGCCGACCGCGCGCTCGAGGTTTATGAAGATTTAGTAAGCCGCGGATTCTCGCGGATGAACGCCGATCAGAGGAAGGAGCAAGAAACCAGCAAGGTTGCCAATTTCTAATGCTTATCCGCGTGTATCCGCGTTCATCCGCGGCTAGTTCCTACGGGGGGTTTTGTGCTGAAGGTTGATAACGTCTCCAAGGAGTATCCAACTCCGCGAGGACCAGTCAAAGTAGTTTCCGAGATTTCGCTTTCGCTGTCTCGTGGCGACGCCTTGTCGATCATGGGTCCTTCAGGCAGCGGCAAGAGTACGCTGCTCTACATGATGGGCGCGCTCGAGCCGCCGACCAGCGGAACCGTCACTCTGGACGGTCAGAATCCGTTTCAACTTAAAGAGAAAGAGTTGGCTGCCTTTCGCAACCGGGAGATTGGTTTCATATTTCAGGATCACTGTCTCCTGCCGCAGTGTTCGGTGATGGAAAACGTTTTGACTCCGACAATGGTGTCGACCAGCAACGGAAATGAAGCTGAACGCGCGCGCGAGTTGTTGACAGAAGTAGGATTAAAAGAACGCCTGGACCACCGCCCGGCCGAGCTCTCCGGCGGCGAGAAGCAGCGCGTTGCTTTGGCGCGAGCGCTCATAATGACCCCGCAACTCTTGTTATGTGATGAGCCGACCGGCAATCTCGATCACAAGGCAGCCGGCGTGGTGGCTTCCCTGCTGCTGGACCTGCACCGGCAACAGAAGACGATTCTCGTCGTTGTAACTCACAACGCCGAGCTGGCAGCGCGATTTCCCCTCCGCTACGAGTTAGTCGATCAAAAGCTTCGCCCTTTCTGAGGCAAAACTTGGAAACCTACAAAACAGCCCGGCTCCTGCGAAGCAACCTCTCTTATTACTGGCGCACCAACCTGGCAGTGGTGGTTGGTGTGGCTGCGGCCGTGGCTGTGCTGGCTGGTGCGTTGCTCGTCGGCGACTCAGTCCGAGCTAGTTTGCGCGATCTGTTTTTACAACGGCTCGGAAATACGGACTACGTTGTTACCTCGAACGGGTTTTTCCGCGAGCAGCTCGCCGCTGACATTCAAAATCATCAACAGTTTGCTGCCGGCGGATTTTCCGCGACCGCTCCGCTGATCGCACTAGAGGGAACAATCACTCACGAAGCGAGCAAGCGCCTGGCCTCTGCCATTCGAGTCTACGGGGTCGACGAAAGATTCTGGAAATTCCACGGTCGCGATAATCGCGCGCCACTCAATAGGGAGATTCTGGTCAGCGCAGGCCTGGTTCGGGAACTGAGCAGCAGCGCGGGAAATGCGTTGCTGTTACGGGTGCAGAAACCTGCGGAGATTCCCATCGAGTCGTTGCACAGCAAGAAGGAAGACCTGGGTCGCACCCTGCGACTCACGATGCGCGAGGAGCTTTCTTCAGAAGCGCTCGGCGAATTTTCAGTGCAACCGCAGCAAAACGAAACCCGCGCCGTCTTCGTTTCACTGAACCTCCTGCAGCAAGAGCTGGGGCAGGAAGGCAAAGCCAACCTCATTCTGGTAGACGAAGTTTTGCGCAGCGACTCGCAGCCAGCTTCAGGCCGAGCAAGCACCGAATTGCTGAGAAGAATTCTGAAGGATACAACCGCGCTGGAAGACTATGGCATCAAGCTGCGGGCGCTTGATGAGCGGCAGACTATTTCACTGGAGCACGACAGCAAAATTATTAACGACTCGCTTACAGGGAGCGCGCTCAACACCGCCAATCTGTTGTCGATGCCGGCAACACCTGTGCTTTCATATCTCGCGAACAGTATTAGCGTTGATGGGCGTGCGATTCCTTACTCACTTGTAACTGCAGTTAATGAAGACACGTTTGAGAAGCTGATTCGAGAAGATCAGTTGATTCTGGTCGGCCGATCTTTGCTGCCTCCAAACTTCCCACCCCCGATCATCCTCAACCAATGGGCGGCACGTGATCTTGGTGCAACTCGCGGCGGAGGTGTTTCTCTTGAGTACTATTACTGGAATGAAGGTGGACAACTCGAAACAAGGACCGCTCATTTTTACCTTGCAGCAGTTGTTCCGATCTCCGGTATTGCCGCGGATCGAGAGTTAGTGCCCGAATATCCCGGCATCACCAGTTCGGAACACCTTTCAGATTGGGACCCGCCTTTTCCGGTCGACCTCAAAAGAATCCGTAAGCAGGACGAGGACTATTGGGATCAATACCGCACGACTCCTAAGGCTTTCATTCCTTTGACTGCAGGTCAGAGCTTATGGCAGACCCGTTTTGGAAAACTGACCTCGATCCGACTGACACCGCGAGGCGGCATTCCCTTTCAACAAGCTCTTAATACTTACAACCAACAACTGAAGACATCGCTGGATCCTGCTCAAATGGGTTTCGGCATCATTCCCGTGCGCACGCAGGGGCTGGAAGCCTCTCGCGGCGCCACAGACTTTGGCGAGTATTTCCTCTACTTCAGTTTTTTCCTTGTGGTCTCCGCACTTCTGCTGACGGCACTCTTTTTCAAGTTAGGCATCGAACAACGATCGAGGGAGATTGGTATTCTCCAAGCGATTGGCTTTCCCCCATCACGAGTTCGTAAGCTGTTTCTCCTTGAGGGAATCGTGCTTTCAGTTGTTGGCAGTTTGCTCGGCCTGGCTGGCGCCGTCGCTTATGGCAAGTTGATGATGACCGGTCTGAGTTCGTGGTGGGTCGACGCGGTCGGGACCACAATGCTCAAGCTGCACGTGGCTCCGGTGTCGCTGTTGTTGGGCGCGGTAGGTGGAGTGGCCGCGGCGTTGCTATGTATTGTTTGGACGTTGCGGCGCACTGGACGAGAGACAACTAGGAGTTTGCTGTCAGGAACGTCGCCCGGTCCCCGTGTCCCCGTGTCTCCGCGTCTCCCTGTCTCGGCGTCCCCGCGTCCCCGCATCCCCGCGTCCCCGCGTCTTCTCATTGCTGTAGCGCTTACTCTCCTTGGATTGACTCTGCTAATCGCCGCCTCACTACAACTGCTTGGCCAGACTGCCGGCTTTTTCGGTGGCGGCGTTTTGTTGCTCGCAGCCCTTCTTTGTTACCAATCGGCATGGCTGCGCCGCAATTTTCAGAAACCGATTCAGGGAACAGGCTGGTGGCCGGTCAGTCGCCTCGGGTTTAGAAATACTACCTATCGACCGGGCCGCAGTGTCTTATGCATCGCTCTGATTGCCTCGGCGGCATTCATCATCGTTTCCGTCGACGCGTTCAGACGCCGCGCCGTCGCAGCGGAGCTTGATAGGAAATCAGGCAATGGCGGCTTTCCGTTACTGGCGGAATCACTGCTGCCATTGGTCCATGACCCGAACACACGTGAAGGGCGAGAGGCTTTGAATCTTGCCCCAGACCAGTCCTCAGCTGCACTATCCAGCGTCGTCTTCACGCGCTTTCGCGTGCGGCCCGGCGATGACGCCAGTTGTCTCAATCTCTACCAACCGCGTAATCCGAGAATAATTGCGCCTGGTGATGAATTCATCCGTAGTAATCGGTTCGCGTTTCAGAACTCGCTGGCAACGAGCAACGAAGAAAAGGACAATCCATGGCTCCTACTGAATCGTGAATTTCCTGACGGGGCTATTCCGGTTGTTGCTGACGCCAATTCAATGACGTATGTGCTGCACCTGAAGCTGGGCGAAGATTTAGTCTTGAACAGGCAGGCTGGGCCGATTCGATTGCGTGTAGTCGGCTCCCTCGCCGACAGCGTTTTCCAAAGCGAACTACTAATGGCGGAGAAGAATTTTCTGCTTCTCTTCCCTGAGCAGGAAGGCTACCGCTTCTTTCTCATCGATACTCCCGCACTGGATCAGGTAACGGAAATCGCCGCAACGCTGGAGGATCGCCTCTCCGACCTTGGCTTCGATGTCGAGCCCACAAGCCAGCGATTAGCGAACTTTCATCGCGTGGAAAACACGTATCTTTCGACTTTCCAGATGCTCGGTGGCTTAGGTCTGGTCCTCGGCACCTTAGGCCTGGCGGCCGTGTTGTTACGCAACGTTTTGGAGCGACGGCGGGAGCTGGCGCTGCTGCGCGCAGTCGGCTATAACTCTTCGCATTTCACGCTAATGGTGATTGCGGAGAACGCCTTTCTCCTTCTTTGCGGTCTGGTTACCGGGACAGTTTGTGCGCTGCTGGCCATCGCACCGGTATTTTTTGAGCGAGGCGGGAAACTACCGAACATTTCTCTGGGCTTCTTGCTGCTCGCGGTATTAATATCTGGTCTCTTCGCATCGCTCGTAGCGACGTGGGCTGCCCTAAGGTCGCCGCTGCTGCCGGCGCTCAGGGCCGAGTGAGGAATTGTTAGGCGCTTCGCTTGATAAGGTGTGAGGAGCGATGAGTATTAAAGACGAAGACAAGGCCCGCCATGAGCGAAGGATCTTCGCGGAGTTCGCTAGCGCCGCAGACCTGCGTGTTGATGCGGGCTCAGTTCAAAGTGAGCGGCCACCCAACCCAGACCTTAGTTGCACAATATCGGGAAGTCGGCATTACTGTGAGTTGACGGAGATTACAGACGAAGATTTGGCGAAAAATGTGAACATCAACTTGAAGACGCGCGAAACAACTGGCGGACCATATTCGGACGACACACCGCTCTTAAAAGCTTTCTCCGGCAAAGCTGCAAAGGCCCGAAAGTCGTACCCGATTTTCAACGGCAAACTTGAGTTATTGGCTTATTATGATAAGCAGCGTCCAGCGTATGATCTTCAGCCTGCTACGAAAGTGCAGCTATATTGGCTAACACAGGACATGGTTCTTTTTGGAGTTTGGTCACGGCTATGGATCTATGACACTCGGAACAAGAAAGTGCTATGGAGCTATTCGCGAGAATGATCTTGGTTCAACGCTGCGGAAGAAGCTGTTGCAGTAAGCGGCGCTTCACCCTTGCCTAAACTCCTCGCGTGAAAAGGATGGATGGCATGCCAGATTCTTGGAAGGAAGCGGGCTTACCGGACATAAAGATCTCTCGTGAGGAAATAGATGGAACTAAGGCTGAGATCAAACGAATGGGATCAGATGGGTATGTTGAGATGATGAAGGTAATGAAGCATCCGATGGCTATCGCGCGAGCGCGCCTTTACCCCCAGACACGCAGGTTACACTAGCTCGCACGCTCGTCGGCCTTTTTAATCTGCTTTTCCTCTTGATTGTGCCTTTGACCCTGTTTCTCTTGACCAGGTGGTATTGGGCGCTGGCGGCAGTAACCTTTTACTACGTCGTCTTGAACAGAGGAATTCAATTATCAATAAATCTTGAACTGGGAGCACGTATGTTGCTACTTGATAGGAAAATGGAAGCGTATTCGGCATCGCATTCCAATTAGTCTGCGCCGAAGTAAGAACGGTTGAGCCGACGGCCCTGCAGGGGTCAGATGTTTATAGCACCCGGTGTTCAACTGCACTTCAACAAGCTCCGTTAGGAGCGCAATGTAATGAAACGTGATTCGGATCTCGGATATTTCGCTCCTACGGAGCTGTTTGGTTTTTATCATACCGCGGTTCTATAAATATTTGGCTCCTAACGGAGCCGGTTGAATTACTCCAACGAGGCAGTTCTGCTGCCTGTTGGGCGGAAGGTCTTCGATCTTAGCAACAGTAGATACTTTTGGTACCGAGACCTTTTGGAGTGCGGCGGCAAGCGCAGCGCGACGCCGCTTTGGATAGAACTAAAGATGGAATTCAATGAACTTAATCCAAAGCGCCGCCGCCGCTTCGCTCTGTCGGCGCACTCCAAAGTTCTGAGTGGCGGCCAAGGCAGTTCGAGGCTAAAAGGCCCCGGAATCATTCTCAAGAAACCGGAGGCACGGCAATGAGGATGCTTTTGAAGAGACTAAGAGGGGTTGTGTTCTTCCCTGCCCTGGTATTGCTGTTTTCCTTCGTTCAGACTCAGGCGCAATCTGAATGGCCGCAATGGGGCGGTCCCGGTCGAAATTTCGTCTCCACCTCCAAAGGCCTTGCTGCATCATGGCCTCAGACTGGTCCCAAACAACTCTGGAGCCGTGCGTTGGGAGCCGGTCACTCGGCAATTGTCGTCGATGGCAACACTCTTTACACCATGTACAGCCAGGGCGAGCAGGAATCAGTGATCGCGCTCGCGGCCGATACAGGAAAAACCATCTGGGAGCTCAAGTATGATGCGCCGACGGCCGGTATCGATTATGAATTCGGTTTGGGACCTCATTCGACACCACTACTTGTAGGTGATCTTCTCTACGCAGTCGGTTCAGTTGGAAAGCTGCATGCGCTCGACAAGAAAACCGGCAAGGTCGTCTGGTCTCACGACCTCTACAAAGATCTGGGCGGCCGAAAAATGGGCCGCGGCTATTCATGTAGTCCGCTCGCTTACAAGAACACAATCATCCTTACGCTCGGAGGGCAGGGTCAGACTTTCGTTGCGTTTGATCAAAAGGACGGCCGTGTAGTTTGGAAGAACCAAACCCTGGATATGTCTCCTGCTTCTCCGATTGTCATTAACGTGGACGGGCAGGATCAACTGGTCGCCTTCATGGGTAAGCTAATTGCCGGACTTGATCCGAACAATGGCACGCTGCTCTGGAGTCACCCACATGAAACTGATTGGGGTCTGAACATCAGCACCCCCGTGTGGGGCGCTGACAATCTGTTGTTCCTTTCGTCAGCCTATAGTGGCGGCAGCCGTGTCCTGAGGTTGGAACAAAAAGCCGGGAAGACCAGTGTTAGTGAGCTATGGTTTTCTCGGCGGCTGCGCGTGCATCACAGCACCGCGATTCGAATCGGTGACTATGTTTACGCGTCGAGCGGCGACTTCGGACCAGCTTTTCTCGCCGCTGTGAATATCAAGACCGGCGAGGTTGCTTTTCAGGATCGTAGTTTTCCCAAAAGCAACTTCATTTACGCGGATGGAAGGCTGATTATCCTTGACGAGGATGGCAACCTTGCGCTGGCTACAGTTTCCCCTGCTGGCTTGAAAGTGATTTCGAAGATTAGCGTAATGAAGAACCTCGCCTGGACAGTTCCGACGCTTGTTGGAACGAAGCTTTACTTGCGGGATCGGCGTACCATGGCAGCACTTGATTTAAGTTGAGGATGGCGAAGGCGGGTGGACCTTTAGCTAGAGGTCGTAAGAACGGGGACAGGGTCCGCCTTCTTGACCTGCAAGTTAGCGCCGCT
Organism: Pyrinomonadaceae bacterium; assembly: GCA_050748205.1. Taxonomy (GTDB): domain Bacteria; phylum Acidobacteriota; class Blastocatellia; order Pyrinomonadales; family Pyrinomonadaceae; genus PSRF01. Next base: position 32,047 of record JBOGOU010000104.1, read on the forward strand.
TGAGCCGTTACCTTGCAGACCACGCGGTTTTCACACAGCCTCTTCCGAGCAGTTCAGCAGTGTTGAGTGCCTGTAAACAATTTTCCGTCAGGAGGAAACCATGCGCGCACGAACTTCTTCGATTTTCGCCGTTGTCATGCTTTCACTCACGCCCGTATATGCCGAGAACTGGCCGCAGTGGCGCGGACCAAGTCTCAACGGCGTTAGCAGTGAGAAAAACCTTCCCAGCAAGTGGACGACTGAAGAAAACGTCGCCTGGAAACTTGCTATGCCCGGCTGGAGTGGCTCAACGCCGGTTATCTGGCGCGATCGAATCTTCCTAAACGTTGCCGATGGCAATGATCTTTACCTCTGGTGCGTGGACAAAACCAAGGGCGCGCTGCTTTGGAAGAAACTCCTGGGCGGCGGCAATGTGAAGATGCGCAAGCAAAACATGTCCTCCCCTTCTCCAGTCACAGACGGCAACGCAGTCTACGTCATGACAGGGACAGGCATCCTCAAAGGCTTTGATTTCAACGGCAAGGAATTGTGGACTCGTGATATCCAGAAAGACTATGGAGAGTTTGGCCTGAACTGGGGTTACGCCTCGTCGCCTCTTTTGCACGAAAATGCTCTCTACGTTCAAGTCCTGCACGGCATGAAGACTGATGACCCTTCCTATGTGATGCGCATAGATAAGAAGACCGGTAAAACGGTCTGGAAAATTGAGCGCCCGACCAACGCAATACGTGAGTCGCCCGATTCCTACACGACGCCGGCGTTGCTGCGCTACGGCAAGAACCTGGAATTGGTTATCACTGGAGGCGATTGTGTGACGGGGCACGACCTCGCCACAGGCAAAGAGGTCTGGCGCGCTAACGGACTCAATCCAGACAACAATCCTTCATATCGCATTGTTGCGTCACCAGTGATTTTCAATGAGATCATTTATGCTCCCACCCGAGTCAAGCCATTGCTCGCATTGCGTGCCGGCGGTCGCGGGGATATCAGCAGCTCGCATGTGATCTGGTCGACGCTAAACGGGCCGGACGTACCTACCCCAGTTACCGATGGAAAATATTTTTATATGGTTAATGACCGGGGCATCATGTGGTGTCTGGATGCCAAAACCGGGGGAGAGATCTACGGTCAGCAGCGTGTCAAGCCCGGCACATATAGCAGCTCGCCCGTCCTTGCTGATGGCAAGATCTATGTCACTAACGAAGATGGCTTAACCACGGTCGTAAAAGCCGGGCCACAATTTGAAGTTTTGGCTGAGAATCCGCTGAACGATTATTGTCTCAGTTCTCCGGCCATTTCCGACGGTCAAATCTTCATACGTACGGCAACCAATCTCTATTGCATCGGGAAGAATTCGAAGTCTTAGCTCACGCGATACAGAACCGGCTGTGGTCAGAAGCGGAATGACCCTCAAGATGAAAGCCATCCAAATCAAAAGTGACCTTTCAAGCCTAAAAATCTCACAGGTTGGGAAGGTGGGCTTGCCCCCGCCTCAAGTTGGAATAGCCTTCGGGATCATGGGAAAACTATTCAAGTCTGAAGTCACAGACTTGAGTGATTTCTTGTGATGTGCAAGCCTTTCACACTTGAGGCAAGGCAAGCCCGCCTTCCCGACCTGTGAGACTATTAGACTTGAATGGTTGCTCTTGATGTGAAGGCTGTTCCAACTTGAGGCGTGGGCAAGCCCACCTTCCCAACCGTGAGATATCTAGACTTGAATGGTTGCTTACTCTCGGAGGCTTCAATGACTACTGCTCTGGTTAAACGGCAACTACGCTTTCTGGTCGTCGTAGTAATTGCGAGTCTAGCCTCAAGCGTTATCGCTCAGTCCTTCAGGGTGAATGCGCAGAGCTCCCAACTGGGCAAGGTTGACTTCCCAACGTCCGGATCGGACAAGGCTCAAGCGCATTTTCTGCGTGGTCTCGCGGCACTACATTCTTTCTGGTACGAGGAAGCTCTTGAAGCCTTTCGCGAAGCAACCAGAATTGAGCCAGACTTCATGATGGGTTTTTGGGGTGAAGCAATGACCTACAACCACCCCCTCTGGTCCGAGCAGGACACTGCGGCTGCGCGTGAAGTGATCGCAAAAATCAGAGAGACCCCCAAGCTAAGCAAGAGAGAGAGCGCTTACCTCGAGGCAGTTAAGCTCCTCTACGGCGAGGGCGAAAAACGCGCTCGCGACGCGGCTTACTCAGCTGCGATGGAGAAGCTCTACCGCGACTACCCTGACGACCTGGACGCGGCGGCATTTTACTCCCTCTCATTGCTGGGACAGGTGAGATCTGACGAGAAGAGCTATCGCCTGCAAGCCCGCGCCGGGGCGATTGCGCTCGACGTCTATCAAAAAAACCCCAACCACCCAGGAGCGGCTCATTACATCATTCACGCGTTCGATGATCCGGAACACGCCATCCTGGCTCTGCCCGCAGCGCGACGCTACGCAGGCATTGCGCCCGAGGCTCATCACGCCCGGCATATGCCCTCGCACATCTTTTTGCAACTGGGAATGTGGCCCGAGGCTGCTGTCTCCAACGAGTCGGCGTGGGAAGCTTCGGAGTCGTGGATGAAGCGCAAGCACCTTTCAAGCAGTGTGCGCGATTACCACAGCTTGCATTGGTTGCTCTATGTCTACTTGCAACAGGGCCGATACCGCAAGGCTGAAGAATTGCTGACTCTGATGAAGAAAGCCATGTCGGAATCTAACTACGACAACAAACTGCGACCAGGTTACTTCGAGAACAATTACGCGAGCATGGCCGCTGCTTTCGTTGCGGAAACGGAGCGCTGGGATTTGGCTGCAACTCTCTTTCCCGACTCGCCGTCCGCCGCTGGGCAGATTGCCTCCGGTCAGCTCTCCAATGGGGCCTCTAACGGCGCTGCAACAAGCGCCCACGGAGGTCACGCTGGGTCGCAGCCGGCCCCCAGCGATGGACCGGTGGTTGTTCGTTCCTCGAATAGAGGTCAAATGTTGCCAATCTTCATTCGCGGCCTGGCGGCCGCTTTGAAGGGTTACGCCGGAGGAGAAACGAAGGCGGTGACAAGCGAAGTCGGGCTTGGCGATAGTCCGTCAGACACGATCCGTGACCTGAATGTTGCCGCGCTTGCTGAGTCGGTTAAGGGGGAACATCATAAGGCGATTGAACTGATGCAGAAAGCAATCTTGCTGGAGGAACAGATGGGTCCACCGTCTGGCCCACCGGGACTAATCAAACCAGCGCATGAACTATTTGGCGAGGTATTGCTCCGAGCAGGAAAGCCTGGCGAAGCAGCGCAACAGTTCAAGACATCGTTGCTCAGGCAACCTAATCGCGCTCGTTCATTGCTTGGCGCCGCGCGGGCGGCGGCTAAGAGTGGCGATCAGGCTGGCGCCACCGCGGCTTATGCCAGGCTGTTGGACCAATGGCAACAGGCCGACGCGGGATTGCCGGAATTGAATGAGGCTAGAGAGTACTTGAAGAAAGCTAAGCCTTAAGCGTTACGGAACCGGAAGCGGCAGCGACCGGATGCTAAGCTCAACTCGACCAGCAACCACTCAATCCAGAACCATTTGCGGTAGCCAATGGATCCTGGCACTCAACTCGAGAACACCGCTCAACTACGGAAACTCGAGCGGTAAACACTGTGTGAAGACCAAGGAATGCCACCATTCAGTGACGGTGGGGCGGTATTCAGGAGATTCTCAATGAATAAACAACTGATACGGAGGCTCGTAACCTCCTTAGTCATCGTCCTCACACTGCACGCGGCTGTTTTTGCCCAGAACAAGACGCAGAACAAAACGCCAACCAAGGCCGCGAAGATTGACGAGGTTCTGAGAACCGCTCGCAGATATCGACTCTTCAACGGATCCGCACTGGTGGCCGAAGAGGGCAAGGTGATTTTCAGAAAAGGTGTCGGCCTCGCAAACATGGAATGGAATATCCCCAACACGCCCGACACCAGATTCCGCCTTGGTTCGATCACAAAGCAATTCACTGCCGCGCTCATTCTGCAACTGGTCGAGCAAGGAAAGATCAAACTCGACGGAAAGATTTCAGCTTACCTGCCGTCATATCGCAAGGACACCGGCGAGAAAGTGACCGTCCACCAACTTCTCAACCACACCTCCGGAATTCCCAGCTACACAAGTTTGGCCGGATTTATAGCTGACGTGAGCCGCGATCCGTTCACTGTGGATGAGTTTGTTAAGAAATATGCAAGCAACAACCTGGAGTTCGAGCCCGGCAGCAAATTTTCATACAACAACTCCGGCTATTTCCTTCTGGGAGCGATCATCGAAAAAGTCACGGGCCAGACCTACGAAAACGTGCTCAAAGAGAAAATACTTGATCCGCTGGGCATGAAAAACACAGGCTATGATCACCATGGACCAATCCTGGAAAAGCGCGCATCCGGTTACCAGAAGATCGGAGAGGGTTATGTGAATGCCGCCTACCTAGACATGTCGATACCTTATGCCGCCGGTTCCATGTACTCGACTGTTGATGATCTATATCTGTGGGATCAGGCTCTATACACGGAACGTGTGCTCTCGTCCCAGTCAAAGGAGCTGATGTTCAAGCCAAACTTGAGCGACTACGCCTACGGGTGGATCGTTACCAAGGCCCGCTTCGGCACGCAGACAATCCCGGAGATCACTCATGGCGGCGGCATTAACGGTTTTTCGACGTTGATCGTGCGGTTTCCGGTACAAAAACATCTGATCGTGCTGCTTGATAACACTTCGCAAGGCGGGAGTCTCGACGGGCTGTCCCGAGAGTTGACCCATATTCTCTTTAACCAACCGTACGACCTGCCGAAGATACCCGTTGCCGACGTTTTGTTAAAGACTATCGAGGACAAGGGGATCGACGCAGGTGTCGCGCAATACCGCGAACTGAAAACACGGCAGAAGATTCTTTACGATGTCAGTGAAGCTGAGATAAACCGGCTTGGATACCAACTGCTGCAGGCGAGAAAGCTCAACGAGGCCGTGGAAATCTTCAAGCTCAATGTTGTTGAACACCCGCAGGGTTTCAACACGTACGACAGCCTGGGCGAAGCATACATGGTCAGCGGCAAGAATGATCTCGCCATCCAGAATTACAAGAAATCACTGGAATTAAATCCGCAAAATACCAACGCGGGGGAGATGCTTAAACGTCTGGAGAACAAAGCAGCAGCCGTAGACCCAAAAATTTATGACGCTTATGTCGGCCAGTATGAGGTTACGCCAAGTTTCATGGTCGTGGTCTACAAGGAAGGCGACCGGCTCATGACGCAAGCCACCGGTCAACCGCCGTTCGAACTTTTCCCTGAAGCCGAAGACAAGTTCTTCCTTCGCGTTGTGAATGCGAAAGTCACTTTTACCAAAGAACAGGGCCTGGTAACGGGCCTGGTGATACACCAGGGCGGACGAGATATGCCAGGCAAGAAGGTTAAGTAATGCCCGGCCGGCGATGCATTGACGGAGGGAAGCAGAAGTCATTTTCCATTAGTTGACTCAACTAACCCGCGGAGCGGGTGACAGCCTAAAGCCTGGGGCGTCAGCCCCAGGAAAGCGATCCCTACAAGAATACAAGCCCGCGAAGCGGGCGATAGCCCAGTGTGCGCAATCTATTGCATCGAGTGCTCTTTCGCCCGCTTCGCGGGCTCGATAAGTTTTGACCGTCTCGATCCTGGGGCTGACGCCCCAGGCCTTAGGCTGTCACCCGCTCCGCGGGTTAGTGAGTCAACTATATTATTGCCCTTTGAAGGCTGGGACTGAGCGTTGCTTCTAATGACGGCGTCGCGTTAGCGACGCTCGGATGCAGCGTCCCACCGTCGCTAACGCGACGGATTTGTTTACCCCGACTCAAGCCCGGCGTTTCAACGCCGGGCTTGCTAAACTCATCCGGACGCTACGCGTCAAAAAACAACCAGCAAATGCATTTCAAGCAGAGATCAGAATACCTGTGCGCTTTCAAGTTGAATCCACTAGCGCCAAATGTTAAATGACTATCCCCTCTCACGCACATCGTAAGCGTAAATGGTGTCCTGGTCGCGCAGGTAAAGCCGGCCACCCGCGACGATTGGATGCGTCCAGGTCGGCAGCGAGCCCTGCTGAATGTGAAACCGTCCCTTCTCGCGATAGCCGGCTGGCGTAGCCTCGATCAGGCCAACGACGCCATTCTCACTCAACGCATAGAGATTCCCATCGGCGAAGACGAGCGATCCCTTTCCCACGCTGCGGTCGCGCCACGCTACTTCACCAGTGTCGAAACGCATTGCGGTGAGCACGCTGCTTGAGAATCCGTAGAGGTAATCGCCGATCAGGATGGAACTGCTATGGTGATTACGCATGTCTTTCGTGAAATAAACTTCCTGCGCCTTTCCATCGGCCTTGATCTCAACCATCCCGGCGCCCGTTCCGTAATCGGAAGAAATAAATACGCGATTGCCGCGCACGACAGGCGTGGCAACGTTTGCGACGTCGTTCGCCGGGCGCGGATACTCCCAGAGAAGTTTTCCATCTTTGAGGTCGAGGCCCAGGGCCCGCTGATGAGTGAAGAAGACTACCTGGGTGGTGTTGCCGATTTGCACGGGCATTCCCGAGGAGTAGCCGGCCTTGTCGCTCTGACTCTTCCAAATCAAGGATCCGTCTTTCTTATTTAGCGCCACAATCGAGGCTCCCGGCCCGCCGGCATTGATGAGCAGCTTCTCTCCGATAACGAGCGGCGACTCGCTCATGCCCCAATTGGTATTCTCGCCCCCGAACTTTTGCAGCACGTTCATTGCCCAAACGATGCGACCGGTTTTCACATCAATACTCGACAGATCGCCGTTGCCGCCGAGCGCGTAGAGATTGTTGCCGTCTACCGTCGGAGTTCCGCGTGGACCGTCGCCGCGACTGTCGCGATAAGCGCTGCCGTGTGGAGTTGCCCAAACTTCTTTTCCGGTGGCGACGTCGAAAGCAATGACGTATTCGCGGTCCCTGCGGAGGCCCATGGTGAAGAGCCGGCCGTTGGAGATTGCGAGCGAGGAGTAACCCGTGCCAGCGCCGGCCGCTTTCCAAATGAGCGCCGGCCCTGAGGCTGGCCATTGTTTCAGGAGTCCTGTCTCCTTCGAGATGCCGTCGCGGTTTTGTCCACGCCACTGTGGCCAGTCAGCGACCTGAGCTGGAATTTCAACGGACGCGAAAAGAACAATGATTGCAAGAACCAGGAATGTCTTCACCTCTCTCATGCGAATCTCCTTTCACTATTCACCATGACCCGGGGAGAGTTTATTTTTCATTTTCCACTTGCCATTACTGCTGTCCCAACCTTGATCGGCTCATTGGTTGTATCTTGTTGGAGTTGATCGACTTAAGCCCGCTGCGTGTTGGAATCGATTTCAATTCACAGTGGCCTCTTCCTGTGAAGATTTGTGGCAGTGCATCATCAACGCAAAATCGAGCGACAAACCGCCTCGCGGTTGAAAGAACTTCTAACCCTGAGGTTTGAAGTACAAAACCATACCCGCGCCCGCCGCTGCCAATACGAAGCCGACGTAGAGCAATGGATTAGGTGGAGTCTTGGGCGGGTGCAGCCACATAGAAAAAATGACATTAACGAGTGGTGCTCCAGCGAAGACCAGCGGCATGACGTAGGTTGGCAACCCGCCCGACCGGAAGGCGAAAATGATACAAACAGCGCCGACGGCCCCAAGAGCACCACCGGCGATCGCCGCCAAAGAGCCTTTCGCCGTAAAGCCATGCAGCTCTCCTTGATAGGATAGGTTGGCAACGGGTACCAGCACGCCAATCAGGAAGTAGGCAAGACCCACGCAGAGTAGCGCGCGCATTGGGTTGCCGAGGGCCACCTGTCCGCGGTGTAAGGCTGGACCATAAAGACCCCAGGCCAGCGCCGCACCTAAAGCGAATATTATCCAGAGCATTTGGGAGACCTCGTTTCGTAAAATTGCGTTCAGCTCATAAAGGCCGACAGCAAGAACTGGAAAACCGAACCTTCCGTCGTCTTCGCTCGTAGTAACGCGCGTAAGGGACTCTCGGAACTGGAATGTAAACAAAAGCTGCGAAAAGATCATCTTTACATTCTTCAGATAGACGTACGCGCTTCACGTCTTATAATACGCATTCTAGCAAGCAGTTTCAGACATTGATAGATAATATAGGCCTCAAGCGGTTCCGTTAGATGGATGCCGCAGGTCTGCCGGAGCCTTTCTTAACATCACTGGCCCGGTTCTGGTAATAATTACTTAAGCGCGAGAAAAGCCGTACCCGAATTATCGTAATCCCTTCCAAGAATCTGTAAGGAGACAACTTTGAAGTCAACTGCGGTCAAAACTCTGATGCTGGGTCTACTGCTCTTGTTGCCGTCACTGGTAATGGCACAAACATATCGAGCGTCTGTGCGTGGGACTGTCTACGACCCTAACCACTACGTCATCCCTGGCGCTCTTCTCAGGTTAACCAGCGAGGAAACTCAAGAGAGTCGCACAGTATCGACCGGCCCAGACGGTGAATACACGATCTCGGCGCTGCCGCCAGGCGAGTATCGTTTGGAGGCGGAGGTCCAGAACTTTCCCAAGCAAGGCATCAAGATCACAGTACTCGTAAATCAGGAACAGCGGGTTGATGTCACTATGGAATTAAGCGCCACCGAGCGCGTGGATATTGACTTGACCAGGGACGCTATTTTGAAGAACGACTCCGCGGCGATCGGAACAGTGATTGAAAATCGTCAGGTCACAAATCTGCCACTCGACGGTCGAAACTTCTATGAGCTGAGCCTGCTTGTGCCTGGAGCAGTTCCACCGGCGCAAGGCTCGGCGGGTTCGGTGCGCGGCGATTTTGCCTTCAGCGTCAACGGCGCGCGTGAAGATAGTAACAACTTCCTGCTCGATGGCGTATACAACGTCGATCCCAAACTTAACACCTTCGCTGTACGGCCTCCGGTTGATGCGATACATGAATTTGAAATCGCGACGAGCACCTACGACGCTGCCTTTGGACGCAACCCAGGCGCTCAAGTAAATGTGGTACTCAAGTCAGGCACCAATCAATTTCATGGTTCTTTGTACGAATTTCATCGAAACGCCGCACTCGACGCGCGCAACTTCTTCGCGCCTGCGAACGAACCGGCACCGAAGTACATCCGCAACCAGTTTGGGTTTTCTTTCGGCGGACCAATACGCAAGGATCGTACGTTCTTCTTTGCTGATTACGAGGGAACGCGCGCGCGCGAGGGACTGACACGGGTTACGAACGTTCCGACGTTCCAGGAGCGAAACGGGGATTTTTCGCAGAGTGTGATCGGAGTTCCGGTAATTCCCGGCACAACCACGCCGTTTCCCGGAGGCGTTATTCCGCCCCTGTTCATTCATCCTGTCGGACGCGCCATCGCCGCACTCTACCCGTCACCAAATCGCTCCGATCCAGGTGCCAACTTCGTCTCATCGCCTACGCAGCGAGACGACAACGACCACTTCGATGCGCGCGTCGATCACTTTCTGACTAATGCAACAAACATCGTGTTCCGTTACAGCTTGGGTGACCGCAGATTCTTCGAACCGTTTGCCGGGCCGACGCTCTCCGCCGTCCCCGGCTACGGTAACGATGTGCCCCGTCGCAGTCAGAACGCGCTGGTGGGTGTAACGCATGTCTTCTCTCCCGTGCTCGTCAACGATGCGCGCTTTGCCTTTATCCGTGTCGCCTCCGCCGTTAATCAGGAGAACCAGGCGACGAGTGTTAATCGCGCCGTGGGCTTGCCGGAACTCTCCACAAACCCGCGCGACTTTGGTCTGAGTTTCATCACCGTCACAGGCTTCTCCCCACTGGGACACGAAAGCAACAATCCACAAAACACCGTGACGAACACATTTCAGATCCTCGACACCGCGACGTACGTTCGAGGACGGCATCTATTCAAGTTCGGTACGGACATCCGTGCGGTACAGCAGAACGGCTTCCGCGACGTGCAGTCGCGCGGTCTGCTCAATTTCTCGCCGTTTGCCTACACAGGTGTCGCGTTGGCCGATCTGTTGCTCGGTCTCCCCCTCGTCACCGGCGGCGCGCGCGTTGACAATGCCCAGCACCTGCGAGCGCATAGCTATCATTTCTTCATTAACGATAGTTTTCGTATACATCCAAGCGTGACTCTCTCCGCCGGGTTGCGCTACGAGTTCAACTCACCGCCTGTAGATGCGACCGATCGTGCGAATTTGTACGATCCGGCGACGCGTTCGCTCGTGCGCGTGGGGACCAGCGGGATGCCGCGCGGCGGCTATGATTCCGATAAGAACAACTTCGCGCCCCGAGTGGGCCTTGCGTGGACCCTCGGCCATGAGGGAAACACGGTGCTGCGGGCCGGTTACGGCGTCTACTACGACACGTCGCCGCTGGCGCCTGGCGAAGCGCTCTACTTCAATAAACCGTTCTTTGACTTCAATCTTTTCTTTCCGCTGCCCGGTCTGCCTTTGACTCTGAGCGACCCGTTCCCCTCGTTCTTTCCCTTCCCGCTGCCCGACTCGGCGCAAGCGATCCAACGCGATCTGCGCACACCATACATGCAGCACTGGAATTTCAACGTGCAGCAGCAACTGGGCCGAGACCGTGTATTCGAAGTCGGTTACGTAGGTTCGAAGGGAACGAAGCTCTTGTCGGCGCGTGATCTCAATCAGCCTCAGCCGAGCGCATTACCTCCCGGCTTGCCGTTTGTTCCACGGCCTGTCCCACAGTTTGATGAAATCAACACCATCGAGTCGCGCGCCAGCTCCAACTACCACAGCCTCCAGGCGCGCCTTCAGCAACGTCTTTCGGCGGGACTCGCACTGCTCGGCGCTTACACCTGGTCAAAATCAATCGATGATGCTTCGAACTTTTTCCCCAGCGCGGGGGATCCAAACTATCCCCAGAACAGCTATAACCTGCGAGCTGAACGCGGTCGCTCCAACTTCGACGTGCGTCATCGTCTCTCAGTCAGTTATGTCTACGACTTGCCTTTCGGGAAAGGTCGCACTTTCGCAACCGACGATGGGATTTGGTCTACGTTATTGACCGGATGGCAAACCACCGGCATCGTGACCCTGCAATCGGGCCGTCCGTTTACAGTCGCCCTGCTGCGCGAGTTGGACAACAGCGGCACAGGTATCTCGGCACTCGGCTTCGGAGCCAACGATCGTCCTAATGTGGTTGGAAATTCAGCGCTCGGCTCGCGAAGTCCGGAGCGGTGGTTCGATACAAGCGCCTTCGCATTTCCACCCCGGGGCACTTTCGGCAATGCCGGCAGAAACATTCTCGATGGTCCCGGCTATCACACCGTCAATGCCTCGCTGAGCAAGAACACGGCTCTATCAGAGCGACTCAACTTGCAGTTCCGTACGGAGTTTTTCAATCTCTTCAATCATGCAAATCTAAATTTGCCTGACAATTTCCTGGGCTCTCCGTCGTTTGGCCGCATCACGTCGGCACGCGATCCGAGGCATATTCAGTTTGGAGTAAAGCTGCTGTTTTAGCCTGAGAGAATTCTAGATGTGGGACGGATGACGTTCAGTACCACCGCGTGGGTAGCGGGGTGGGTAAGCGCTGCCCAGCTCCTCTGTGTGCTCCGTGTCTCCGTGGTGAAAAATCAAAACCCTTATTCACCACGGAGACACGGAGTGCACTGAGAAGATGCGCATGGATTACCCACCCGCTACCGAGAGGTGGTACTGGACGGTTGATCGGCAGACACCAGTGTGACCTTAAAGGGCGGGGCTATACTCAACGCATCGCTACGCTACGCAACGTCTACCTTCTCCGAGGAGTTTCGATGAGAACGACTTATTCTTTATTCAAATTATTCACGCTCGCGGCAATAACGTTGGCATCGGTCGCCGCATTGGCAGCTGACTGGCCCCAGTGGCGCGGGCCAAACCGCGATGGCCTTGTAAGCGATGCCTCTCTTCCGCAAACGTGGCCCAAGGAACTGAAGCAAGAATGGAAAGTTACTGTTGGGGTGGGCCACTCTTCTCCCGTTGTGGCAAACGGAAGGATTTATATTTTTGCCCGGCAAGCGGAGGAGGAAGTCTTGCTCTGTCTGAATTCTGCTACGGGAAAGCAAATCTGGACATCAAGCCAACCGATTTCCTACGAGATGCACAATGCGGCGCGTACGCACGGTAAGGGTCCAAAGTCCACTCCGGTGCTGTACAACGGTAACGTCTACACACTTGGCATCAGTGGCGTTCTATCCTGCCACGATGCGCGCACGGGGAAGCTAAAGTGGAGACGCGAGTTTTCACAGCAGTACCCTAAGACTTCGCCGCTCTTCGGCACCGCAATGTCTCCGCTGGTATTGAATGGACAACTGATCGCTCACGTCGGTGGTCATGACAAAGGTGCTTTGATGGCCTTTGACGCGGAAACGGGAGCGGTCAAATGGTCAAATGAGACGGACGGCCCGGCATACGCCTCTCCTATCGTCGTTAACCTGGCGGGCACGCGGCAGGTTGTGACTTTCATGCAGAAAAGTTTTGCCGGGGTCGACGCTGCTACCGGCAAGTTGCTTTGGAAACTCCCGGCTAAATCCCAGTACGATGAAAACTCCGTCACACCGATTGCCTATAAAGACATGCTCATCATCTCGCGAGAAGAGCAAGGCCTCCAGGCAATTCGTTTGGTGAAACAAGGGCCAAACATCGAGCCGACCGAAGTTTGGAACAACAAGGACACTCAGCTTTATCTGAACACACCGGTATTACAGGGTAGTTTGCTGTTCGGATTATCGGCCAAGAACAAAGGCCAGTTCTTCTCAATCGACGCCGACACCGGCAAGACTGTTTGGCTCGGTCCAGGTCGGATGGCGGAGAATGCTGCGATTCTCAATCTCGGCGGTAAGGTGTTATTCATGCTGACAAACGAGGCTAAGCTTGTCGTGCTGCCCGCCACGGCCAAAGATTTCGCGCCCGTGGCAGAGTACACCGTGGCCGAGAGCCCGACCTGGGCCCATCCGGTAGTGATCGGTAATCACGTGTTGATTAAGGATGAAACGACATTGAGATCTCTGTCGTTCTGAAATGGGTAAGGAGATGCATCATGACTCGCAACATCGCTTCGACTACCGCAATGCTGCTGGTTCTTCCTTTGCTGGTTATCGCTGTGCAGCAACCGAACTTCAGCGGCGCCTGGGTAATGGACCGAGACCGAAGCTTCGGCATGCCCGGGAACATGCAGCAGACCATGACGGTCACGCAAAACGCCAATCAAATTGATCTCGAGACAAAGCTCATTCAGCCGGAAAATGAGAGAACGGTGAAGGACAGTTACGTGCTGGATGGCAAAGAGCATGAGTTCACACCCCCGGTTCCGCCGAACGCGCCCCCCAATGCGCCGCCCGTCAAGGCCAAGCGTACTGCCAACTGGCTCCCCAACAACAAGGGCATTGTCGTCAATGAGGAAACCACCAGCGAAACACCCAAAGGCCCGGTCACCAGTCAACTTACCAGGAAGTGGACCTTAACAAGCGAAGGTGAGCTGATCATCGATATGTATATCGATGGACCAAACGGTTCGTATGAAACGAAGCGGGTCTTTAAGAAAAAGTAGTCGTGGTACTGCCCTAATTTGATTCATCTGCCAGGTCCGTCAAGCTAGGGGAAGAAGTTAAAAGCGATCCACGAAATAACACGAAATACGACGAACAAATTTCGTGTTCGTTCGTGTGGTTTGGTGGATCGGTTGTTTTTTCACCCGACAGATTTCAAATGGTCACCACCCAAGCGCGAGCGCGGCGTGGTCAGAAGCCTAAACAAGAAAAGAGGGCGGGCCTGGAGCTCAATCCGGTCCGCCCTCTTAGCGTTAGCTCAGCAATGCTTCCGGATCTTAGTAACCCCGGTAGCCATCGTTATAACCGTTGGCGAATCCCTGCCGGAAGTACTGGCGATACAATTCGCGATTACCTAAGCGCGAACTGTAATCTGTATTGGCGTTCCGGAAATCTTCCTCATCTCGATATTCAAAACGCTCGCCACGCTGGCGGTCCTTACGGCCTTCCTTGACACCTTCGTTGTAGCCTGCGTTTAGCGCAGTCTGGCGAAGCTGAGCCGACCCGCCAAAGCGATAATCGTCGTTGCTCGGATTCCGATAGCGCCAATCGTCATTGCGCTGCCGGCGCCTTTGATCGCGTTCCCAGTCTCGCTGACGACGCCTTTGATCGCGTTCATACTGACCATTGTTGGGCCATTGCGCCTGAGTCGTCACGCTCGACGCGATTCCAATTCCAACAACCAGAGACAATCCCAGGAGAGCTCCCACTATTTTCTTCTTTAACATGTTTAGTTTCATTGCTACCTCCATTTTCACTCGATGGTTGCAAGCAATGTGCCGTTAGCGTGTGAGGGGATTGGCTACTGGATTCTTAGATATTATTAGGAATTAAACAATATTACGTAACAATTGGTTCGGAGAGATAGTTACTCAGACCTTATGGTGTGGGCGTTATACGACCTCGTAAAACACGATCAGATCTCTAGACCGTTATTCGAACAAGAGCGAATGCAATAATTGGGAACAGTTCTTCTTGTCACCGGGCTGCGATGTTATACGCGGCCATTTGGTTCGCGTTGCGCACCAGCAGGAGGCCACCGGCGATTGCCGGATAGTTCCAGGTCCTGCCTTCCAGAGCAGAAAAACGCGCAAGCTCGGAGTAACCCTCGGGCGTGGCCTTAACCAATGCTAGCTCGCCCGTGTCACTCGACACGATAAGATTGCCGCTTGCCAGGATCACCTGCCCATAGCCGTAACGTCCGCCCTTCCATTTGCGCGCCCCGGTGTTGACATCCAGGCAGGTCAAGATTCCTTCATCCAGTCCGTAGACATGTCCGTCATGAAGAACCGAGCTGTTGAACTTGTTCTTCATGTTGATATTTTCCCAAACCGTTCGCGCCTCAAAACTCTTGCCGCCTCCCGTCACTTCGACCAGAGCCGCCCCCTTACCATATCCCGAGGAGATAAAAAAACGGTTCTTATCGACGAGAATGGGTTGCGAGACGTTGATGCCATTATCGGTGTCCCAAACGTAACTCCACAGCAGGGATCCGTCCTCCGGCACGAGACCCATAATGCGCGTGGAGCTGACAACGACAATTTGCCGGCGACCCGCTAAGGTTACCAGCATTGGCGAAACATAGGCCTGCGTGTCGCTTTGCGATTTCCAGGCGGGCGCACCAGTTAACTTGTTATACGCCACGACGGATTTACCATTCGATCCACCAGGAAGCACAACGACTTTGTCATCAACCACCAGCGGTGAAGCAGCCATCGCCCAGCTAAGATTCGGTGCCTGGTTCTCCGTCAGAATGTTGCGACCCCACGCGACAGCACCGGTCTTCGCATCAAGACAGCGAAGCTCCCCCGTAGCGCCCAGAGCGTAAAGACGACCGGCATCCCAGGTGGGAGTGGCACGTGGTCCATCGCCTGTTTCATCGTTGTACTCTGCATTCCAACCCTGCTTCCAGAGCTCGCGCCCCGTAGCCACATCGTAGGCGGTAACAACCTCTTGCGAGCGTCGTTGTTCGATTGTGTATGCCCGGCCATCCGCCACAACGAATGAGGCATAACCGACGCCGATAGGCTGTTTCCAGAGTGGCGACGGCCCACCGGCGGGCCACTGCGTCAACACTGCCATTTCATCGTAACGACCATCGCGATTTGGTCCACGGAAATTTGTCCAATAGTTTTTTGAAGCGTGGGCAGCGGCGGTCTCGGGTGCGATCGCATTTGCCGTACTGGCGCCATTTGTGGCTGGTGACGTCGCACCGGCGGGCGGTTGGGTTACACCAGATGTGGCCGCCGGTTGTTCGCTTCCGATCGTCGGGATCGCAGCCTGTTGAGCGCGATGCTGCTCAAGTTCCGCATAGTGAGCTTCATTAGCGTCCGACCGGCGCCAGGCGCGGAAGAGGTAGACGTATCCCACGCCCAGGAACAAGAGGCACAGAGAAGCCAGGATTTTGGTTTTCATCGCGACATCACGGCGGGTCCAAAGTAAGGCCAGCCCTAGAGGCGGTAACAGAATACATGCTCCGATTAGCCCGGTCAGTGATCGATACCAGGGCGTGGATTCTTGTGACTCAAACATATTTGCCTCTTCTCAAAAGTAGCCATGCAAGTTTTGAAAGTCTAACAGTTGGGAAGGGGGCAAAGCGAAGCGCGCCCCCGCTCAAGATACATAGCTGTTCAATCATGAGAAATAGAACCAAATGAGTCATTAGACTCATCTTGTGTGGCAACCGCGTCGGCGGGGGCGCGCTTCGCTTTGCCCCC
>JBOGOU010000105.1:0-3116 GCA_050748205.1 Pyrinomonadaceae bacterium
CTTCAGAAGAAATGACTCAAGCTTGAGAGTCTCCTGTGACCTGAAAGCTATTCCACCCTGAGGCGTGGGCACGCCCACCTTCCTGACCTGTGAGGTTCTCTGACTTGAGTGATTTCTTCTGGTGTGACGGCTCACACATCAAGGCGACTTTCATACGGAACTGATTCGCCGTGTTCGAGGTATCGCCTCAAGACTCGTAGATACAAAGCCCAGCAGTTGCATGAGACTCGGTAATGCTCGTTTGCATCCGGCCAACCCGTGTGATGAAACTGCACCCAGGTTGCATCTCCCCTCGGCTCAAGCTGAAAACCTACGCGCGTAACTGTCCAGTCGTCGTCAGCGTCCACCATCTCTAATTCGAATTCGGAATTTGGCACGCAGCGAGTCACCTTCGCACGCCAGTCGTAATCGGGTCCAAACGAGAACTCGTACTCGGCTTCCGGCAAGGGATTCCCGGACGAACTTTGGGCCCACCAGGAATCCAGTCCTTCGGGAGTACTTACGGCCTGAAACACACGATCAAGCGGAGCCTTAATAGGAAAGTCAGTATTTGTGAATCTGTGAAATCCGCGTAATCTGCGGATTCTTGTTCATTGATTTCCTAGTGCCGCTAGGGAACGCGAAGCTGAATGGAGAGCAGGCGCAGTGGCGTGACTTCGCCCTTCTGTTCGTCATCACGCCATTCGCTCATGCGAATAAACTCGAAGCCATGTTGAATACTCGCATTCACGTAATCAGAGACATTGTGCAGATACGCCGGCACTAAGACGACATTCCCAGAGCTAGCTTCCTTGAACTGCGCCTGATGTCCTTGCAGTTGTCTGAAAGGATGCAGCTCGCAAACAAAGAACTCTCCCCCGCGACGCAACACGCGAGACGCTTCCTGAAAGGTATGATCCAGCTCTGAGACGTGCTCGAGGACGAGCATGCAGATCACGAGATCAACCGAGGCCTTGGCGAGTGGCCATTGTAATTGGATATCGGACTGCACAAAACGCACATTGGCTGCTGAGACATTGGCGCGGGCTTGCTCGAGCATACCGGCGGAGAAGTCTAGAGCCAGTACATTTCTGCTCTGTTGGGCCAGGTACCTGGTGTTTAATCCTGTGCCACAGCCAATTTCCAACACGTCTCGGTCGTGCAAATCAAGAGAATGCGTCCGTAGCGCTTTCGCGGCCATATCTCGCGTAGCGTTCTCGACAGCTTCGTATGTTTGGGCCCACTGATCGTAAGCAGATGCAATCTCTTCAGCACGGCTCAACTGTGACATCCAGTTTCTCCTACTCAAACTCGTGTTAGGCATCTGAATACTGGACCGTGTACTCTAAGGAAACAATTCCTGTCTTATAAACTTTCTGATTTGTCAGTTTCAGTTTCGTTTGCTTGGCCGGAGGTGGAAGGAACGGAATCCCCCCGCCTAGAAGGACCGGAATGATGGCAACCTCAACTGTATCGACCAGCATGGCATTGAGGAGACTACCAAAGAGGGAGCCGCCGCCGAACAGCCAGATGTCGTTTCCCGGCTCCATGCGTAGCGCGGCCACAATCTCCTCCGCGTTCTCGGCGACGATTGTCGTTCCCGGGTAGTCCTGCTGGCGTAGCGTCCGCGAGAAGACGAAGGTTTTCATACCGGGCGTCTCGGCCCGGCCTTCCCGGGCCATCATCTCGAACGTTCGGCGTCCCATCAGAAGCGTGTCAAACTGCTCGAACAACGCGGCGAAGTCGATGTCCGGGTCCATGATGATCCAGTCCGCTTCGCCCTTCGGACCGGCGATGTACCCATCCAGACTAGTTGCAACTGCGTATCGAATCCTTCTCATGGACATTTTACGTGTTATATGGCGGTTCCTTTAGTTTCAATCGGCTGAAGCTCTCGGTCGCTCCATCGCAACTTCAGATCCTTTGAACCCCATCTTTTCCCAGAATCCTCCGCTTCCGCGGCCGGCACGCAATACCCAGGTGATGTTGAGATCATTATCGATCAGACGCTCGACAAGCTTACGTCCAATGCCCTTCCCACGTCGATCAGCGGCAACTGCAACCATTGAGATATATCCATTCGATACCCCATCGCATAGAGCTCTGGCGAAGCCGACAATCCGTGAATCATCCCAGGCAACTACGGTTCGGTCTGTCTTCTCCATCATCCTACGAAACTGTTCGGGACTACTGACTCGATGCTGCCAGCCTACTTCCGCAAGGAACTGACGAACAAGTTCGTAATCTTCAGGAGTTATTGATCTGAATTCCATATTCTTTACTAACCATTAGCGGATCAACCTCTTCAGGCCTCGAAAGCACCACTTAGCTGCCACTCCCAAACCACTCCGTCCTCCGGGTGTTCGACGCTACCCACTAACCGAAACCGCAGTTTCTTTAAAACGGAAGTTGAGGCATTCTCTTCGGGCAACGTCTGCGCTGCCAAAGTCAAAGCAGGCAAGTTGTCCCAAGCCAGACGGACGAGTTCAGACGCCATTCGTGTTGCCACGCCCCGAGATTCGTATCCGGGAAATGTGAAATAAGCAATCTCAACGCGGTTGTTCTGGGGAGGTGATTTGAAACCACATGTGCCAACGCAAATGCCGTTTTCTAATGCGAGATAGCCAATCCAAGGCAATTCATACCCGACCCTACGGTAAAGTTGCGTCGTAGCGCTCACAACCTCGGCTGCCAAGGTCGTAATGGCCGTCACCGGTTTCGCCAGCTCTCCGTTCTCGGTTATAGCGATAAGCTCCAATTTCATCTTCTTTCCAGCGCATAACGCTGCGATCCAGCCCAGGGCGGGTTATCGCGCCGGCAGCTGTTAGCGGTCTGGGGGCGGTTCGCTACTTCGCCGGGCGCTTTCCTCCGGGGTCGAGAAAATAGGGATTGCTACTTACGCTGTGCTGGAGCTGCCGGTCGCAACTGCTCATTTCATTATTCGCGCTGCAAGTCTTCCGTTGAGAGACATGCTGATTTCAGTCCCCAGCAAGCGCCCGTTATGCACGCGCTACAGAATGGAGTTGGATAATATTGGCTTTGCCTCAAAAGTCTGGAGATGCTGCCGCTTCGGCTTTGCCGCCGGATGTGAGGCGCGGGCTCTGCCTCGCCGTCGCGATGCTTTCATTCTTTTGGGC
>JBOGOU010000106.1:0-1625 GCA_050748205.1 Pyrinomonadaceae bacterium
GGGTCGTACTCTCTGAATACACGTCTGGAGCTGACTGCAAAAGGCGGGTCCATATACACAAAGTCCCCTCTTACCGCTTTGCATAAAAGCCCCTCAAAGTCTCCTGCGTGGAGGTAACATTTCTTTAGAAGAAGCGCATAAGCACGTAACTCATTCAATGTTGGCAACGAGCCACTTTTATCCGCTCCATAGGGCACATTGAACTCGCCGCTCAGATTAGTTCTATATAGTCCATTAAAACAAAAGCGGTTTAAGTAAATAAACTGAGCAGCCCTACGAATGTTGTCTCGTTCTTTGTTGAATCTTAATCGTAACTTGCCGTACTCCTCGCGACTAATCTCAAGACTACGGAGATGGCGCGCGACCGCGACGGAATCATCTCTAACCGCACAGTACGTCCCCATCAGATGAGTATTTAAGTCGCCCAATACCGCTTTGGCTGGCTTCAGATGGAAGAACAATGAGGCTGATCCGACAAACGGCTCCAGGTAACGTGAAAAATGTGAACCCCAATACTCGGCCAGAATCGGAATAATCTGACGTTTACTTCCTGCCCACCGAAGAAATGGTCTTGTCACATCCGGCTGGGCACTATCCATTAGTTACTCTCCCTAGCCGCATATGTAAGGGGTCATAGAAGAATTTAATTCAGCCATCTCTACCTTAGCTGAAACACTCCACTCCCGCGATCCTTTAAGCAATGGAAAGTATAAACCTAATTTCACAGGCCGGTTGTCGAGCATGTGCATGAGCGCGGCGTAGCGCTCAAGTTGTTCCCGATAGCGCTCCTGCTCGCGGTCGAGGAATTCTTCACGGGCACCGCCTTCGTGGGTGCCGGTCTTGTAATCAATAATCCAGCGCGCACCGTTTTCATCCACAAAGGTCCGGTCAATCCTGACATCCACCAGTTCGCCGTCAAGCAAGTCGGTAAACCGCCATTCGCAGTGTGCTTCGCGCTTGCCGCCAAGCAGCCAGCGCCCGCGCTTGTCTTCGAGGGTTTGCATGAGCACTTCGGCAACCCGCTTCACCGCTGCGTTGATTTGCTCTTGCGGAACACCCACGCTTTCAAGCTCGGATTTGAATGATGGGTGCAAAGCCTGGAACGCCTCGAGGAGCACTTGGCGAAGGCTCGAGTGGCCGGACCGCAAACGCCACAACGCCGGCGGCGCGGTATATGGTCACGCAGAGATCAGGCGTGGTCTCGACGATTACCACAACGCCGCTTTGCAAACGTCCGCTCTTCGCTCTTCAGACCGACCGCTTCGGGTCGGACACGGCCTGTCAGATCAAGTCGCGACTATTACACATTATTTCACTGATAAAGCGGTTTTGTTTTGGTTTAGCCATATTATTTCGTGTTCGGTATACCCATATATGCTTGGCGCGTTCGCGACCGGCGGGTAGGCAGACTGGATTAGTTGTGCTTGCATGGTTCAACGAATTATCTCCCAACGGCCCGCTTTTTACCTAACCACGCTTCAGCTTGTTCAATCAGTGCGTGTGGATCGGTTCCGATCAAGTGGCTGATTCTGAGAAATTCCACTACATCGATTCGCCTTTCGCCGCGCTCAAATTTCGAGACAAAGGATTGAGGCCGTTTGAGCTTGTTGGCAAGTTCCTGCTGT
>JBOGOU010000107.1:0-3988 GCA_050748205.1 Pyrinomonadaceae bacterium
GCTCGGCAAAGCTGAAAATTGTACGCAGCATTTCAAGCTCGCGATTAACTGCTGTGATGCTCCGTTGTCTCGAGGATGGGTTGCGAGGCTTTACAGGCCGCTTACGTTTCGATTCTTTCCGTGTGCCGTTCTGATCGGACGAATCCGCGCCGTTCTTCCCGATCGCTACAGGGGTCTGCAAACGAATCAGCTTGAACTCTTCCAGATCCGAATGTGTAATCGTGCGGATTTGCCTTCGCCCGAAGTGTGCAACGAGGGGAATGAGAACCGCCGTACTCGCGCCTTTGCTTTCGCCAGTTCTCTGCCTTCTTTCTTTTCCTCATCGTGTCTAACTTCCTCGCAACAGCCATTCCGGTCATTCCCTCTAACTTTCCCTCTAACGTACCGTCACTCAGAGAAATCGAGAGCGAACGCAGGATAACAGAAAAGCTTGGTTTAGCTAGAGAAATCAGGCAGAATGGCGCTTCTGGAGAAGGTGTGAGGCCACGAGAAAGTGGCTAGTCACTGGCTTTTAACCAGTGGGTCGCAGGTTCGAGTCTTGCTCGGCTCAACTCACCGTTATTTCCACTCTCCGTTGATCAAACTTAAGAGCTCAGTCAACAGGTTTTAAGGCCTCAACAGCGCCTTAAGAATTCCTCAAGGATTTCTCAACCGCATCTTTCAACCATTCACCACAGAATCTGCATTTAATTGCTGCGCTTCGTATTTCCTCGGAGCAGTAAGGACAGCGCTTCATTTGAGCAGTTACCAATTCTCGGCGTTCCGGAGTCATGACCGGATTTTCTGACAGAACCTTGTCTGGGACTTGAGGAGTCATTTGCTCTCGCCTAGAGGAGTCAAGAGATAGTCCCTTGCCCTCTCCACTTGATGCGACAAGGTGCTTTTTGCCAGCACGCCTGTCCAGGACCAGTAAATCTATCATTAACCATATTCCTAGGAACAATTCTTCAACCCACCAATTAGGTGGCAGTTGTCCGAATCCTTCATTCCTTCCTTGCATCTCAAGGATTGTCAGAAGAGCGGAAGCAATTAGGAAGGTTAATAAAGAGATTGACGTCTTAGGAAGGGTTGTAGCTCGCAGCAACCATCTTATGACACGAGTGACTGCTCCCGTGAGTGGGACTTCAATAATTGCAGCTCCAAGCAGGTATCCTATCCAAAACTGTAAGTTGGACATTTGTCGAAAGAGCGGACTACGTTTTTGGTTCTGCCTTTCGCATCATAACGCGCTGTCGCACGTGCAAAGTTAATAGCCCGATCGCGACAACTCCCAGTACGATGATGGCCTCAAGAAAAAGCCGACTGATGTCAATTCGTGTGAAAACGACCTCAGAAATCTTGTCCGATGGTTTAATTCCAATACTCCGCTCGAAGTCAGCATGACTCCGGTTGATTCCCCATTCCCAAATGAAGTGACGACCGGCAGGAATTTGCGAGCCAATGATTCGCCCACCAACATCAGCAACCGTTATGTACGGGGGATAAGCACATAAGCCAAGCACAACAGAGAGGCCGAGATAAAGAATAATCTTATGGGCGCGACCCAGTTTCGGCATACGCGCTTGGGGAGTTGAAGCGCTCTGCGGTTTGTAGCGAGGAGTCTCGGTCGCGCGGACAGGAGCCGGATCGTCGGGAGCGGGCGCTGTCGTGAGGCTGGCTAGCTCCTTCAATTCAGGAATGGCGACTTGCGAAGAGAGCGGGTCGAAGGGAGCAAACCGGCCAGCATTGTTTTCCAACCATTCGCTACAGTATCGACATTTGACCGCCAAGTCCTGGATTTCCTCTGCACAATAAGGACAGATTTTCATCACAGATCCCCTCAAGATTACCGATTCGAAGCCGGACGGTTAGTCTAGTGGATTCGATCTAAATTTGGCGAGTAATCTGAAACCGCTCAGCGCGCTCGCGGGCATCTTCAAGTTAGACGATGTTGAGAGCGATTCGCGAGAAGCGCGTCTGGTATACATCTCTATCAATCTTGTGCGAGTGATCGAAATATTGCGGGTATTGGTCACAGAAATAGTTATGGTAACTAGCAACCCAAACATACTTGCTCCATATCCTTGGCTTTGAACGAAACTCAAGTAGCCGCTCTTCGACCTTCTCTTTGTGCAGGAGAAGTTGGTCGTAGAAAGGGCCAGCTTCCTCTTCGTTCTCGGCGATCAGGATGGTCTCTAGGTAGTTAAGAAAGGATTGGCCATCGGCGTCGCGATAGAGATCGCGGTACTGCGGTGCGTACTCGACTGGACCGTGGTAGCCCAAGTGCTTTCTGATGGCAAAAGTCGCGGAATCGGTCAACACTATTTTTGGGTCCACGGCTTGGCACTCAGCCTCGTACGATTCAAAAAAAGCGCCTCCATAAACGGCGACATCATCGACATAGACACCAACAAGTGAGATCGCACCACGTAGAAAGAACCCACGGTTAGCCATCTGCATTTGAAAGAAAGAGGCCATGGAAAGCATGGCGGTTAGTTCCGATTCAGCGTTATCGCGGACAGGCCATCCAATAACAATATTGTCGGTGAATGCTTTTATCGCGTAACGATCTTTGTCTAAGGCCCACGGCCCGGTGTCATCATCCCTAAGCCATTCCTGACCTTCTTCGAGCGCTTCGTAAAGTTGGTGGAAAAACCCCTGGTCGTCGGTCTCGTTAGCACGTTTCGCCATATCGGTGTATCCAAGGACATCCACATAAATCACTACCGAACGGACAGGTTGCGGTGGCTGGCCCTCTATGTGATACGGATTCCGCGAACGGGATTCAGGCATGGGATGAGCGCCCGTTTCTCGCAAAGTGAACTATCTTCTTCCGCGCCAGTAACCGGGGCGGCGACTGCGGTGGGCGACAGCAATGATGCGAATTTCTTCACGGTAGACTGTGTAGATTAGCGAATACGGAAAGCGCTTCATGAGGTAGCGACGGCGGCCACGACCCCGCCATGGTGAACCCAGTCCTGGGTGTTGCAATAGGATATTCACCGATTGTTCGAACTCGGCCAGGAAGGATTGCGAAAGACTATTGCCAGCGCGCTCCCGATAGAACTTGGCAGCGTCCCGGAGGTCAGCTTCAGCCTCCGGGTGCAGCGA
This sequence comes from Pyrinomonadaceae bacterium, assembly GCA_050748205.1. GTDB lineage: Bacteria > Acidobacteriota > Blastocatellia > Pyrinomonadales > Pyrinomonadaceae > PSRF01. The sequence continues at coordinate 3,091 of JBOGOU010000107.1, forward strand.
ATAGTTCATTGAAACTCCGCTTTCAGCTTGGCTAAGGTTTCCGGACCGGGCAGCAAGGAAATAGCGCCACTCTCGATCTCAGCCTGACGCCGCTCGACTTCGGCAGCCCAGGCTTCCTCGACTTCGGGGTCAGCATCTAGTGTGGCTATGAGCCTCTCGACCAATCTCGCGCGTTCGCCGGGCGACAAATGTAAAGCTGCGGCTTCGAGCGTTTCTACTGTTTCCATTTCTAAGGGCATTCTCTCTTCCTACCTCCGAAGTCAGTTTTTCAATCCAGTCGAACCACCATTCGCTCTTCACAACGTCGCGTCGGTCACGCGCGTAGATCAAACATTCGTGTCAACGGCGTTCATGCAATTCGTCGCGGGTCAGACGAGGAGCGTCAGCACGAAGCGGGTGCGCGTCCCAGCTTGCGAACAACTCGCGTATAGCGCGCTCCCGCTCCTCGTCGCTCGTTGCCGTAGCAGGCACAACGTAAGGATCGTGCACGCTTATTTCGACTTCCGCGTTTTCCGACACATTCAACTTCTCGCCGTTTGATATAGGCACGAATGCGCCATCCTTGTAAATTGCCTTTAGTCTGAGGGACATGGTCTCACCTGCTTCTTGATTCTAGCATCCTCATTGGATGAGCAACCAACCCGACGAGCGTATGGATGCCGCCAATGAGCCAAACCAACCGACCCTAGCTTAGCTAGTGCACGAGTTCCTGCGTTTCGTTCGCACCAGATTGCCTAATATACACCGCGAGCCGTTCTGCTTCTTTTCGCGCCGCCTGTTCGTTGACGTTGACGTAGCGCGCAAACGTGACGAACTGAGTGTGGCCGGAGATCTTCATTGTCTCCGTGGCCGGTATCCCGGCCTGAATCATCCGCGTGATAGCTGTATGGCGGCAATC
>JBOGOU010000108.1:0-9013 GCA_050748205.1 Pyrinomonadaceae bacterium
ATACAACCTGACGGTGTTTGCGGTTGTTCGCGCTCGTAACACCGGAGCTGATGGCATACAAAGGATTCACGTTGAGTTTCTTGATAAGGAATGGCCGCTCTGAAACCAAACAGGATCTGACGGTGGCGCAGGGTTCATGAAGACAACTTCCTGGACATCACAAACGACTCAATAGGCAGCGGAACACTGCAAGGCGGGCAAACGGATGTTTATTCCACGCGATGTTCTTCTTATCGAGATTGACAGGCGTTGTACTTTCCCGGATTGCAATGCGAGAAAACTTATAGGTTTGACGAAGGAGGACGCTCGTGCCTATAACGGTTTTGAATGCGAGCATTGCAATCGTTGGAGCGACGACAAACTAAACGAGAGGGACGTCCCGGATTGGTGGGACGAGATTGGGCGGCAACCGAATTGAAATGTGGCACGGGCGTCCCGCCCGTGAATCACGCGCAAGATGCGCGGGCCACATCCAAGTCAGTTCCAAAAACTTGTGTGAACGACATAGTGACAGTTCGCGAAAAGTCTCCAAAACGCTCATTGGCGAATGAATCCGTCCTGCCGCAGTGGGCTATTGATTTGATGCGCCCTGTTGTCCGGGCAATCCTGCTCGCTTGCTGGAAAGTCAGGCTTACAGGACTGGAGAATATTCCCTTAAAGGACGGGGTCATAATTGCTTCGAACCACCAGTCGTATATCGATCCGTTCGTGATCTCGATTCCCATAAACCGGCCGCTGCGTTTTCTGGCATGGAACGTAGCCCTGGATTGGCCACTGGTGGGAAAGATAATGAAGCTTCTGGGCGCCTGGCCGCTGCAATTGGAAGGGAGCGATCCCGCTGCGATTCGTCGTTCGCTTCAGTGGCTTCGCGATGGCGAGGCGGTAGTGATTTTTCCTGAAGGTGGGCGAGGTGAGCCTGACGGCTCAATGGTGACATTTAAAGCGGGCGCTGTGCGGATCGCTTTAGAAGCCGGCGTTCCGATTCTTCCTGTCACGATTCGGGGCGCCAACCGTGTCTGGCCTCCCGGGAAACGTATACCGCGGCCGGGAGAGATCGAGATTGTCTATCATCCTCTTTTTCGTCCCGAGTTACTGCCTGATGAAGACTCTCGAGCTTGCGCCCGGCGCGAGAGTGAGCAGCTGGCCTCGGTAATTCGTTCTGCGCTGTAGATCCCTCAGTTGGTCAAAAACGATCCACGAAGTCACACGAACTATACGAAGAAGCACTTAGTTGTGTTTGGTTCACCTATCTCTCAACACGCGCATCATCGCTGCGTGTACCAGAGCATTGCTGGCGAGGACCTTGGGGGTGTAAATGTCCAGCGGCGAGCCGCTATAATCACTGACACGTCCGTTTGCTTCTTCGATCAACAGCAGGCCCGCGGCAACGTCCCACGGATTCAAACCGTCTTCCCAAAAACCGTCGAAACGTCCGCAAGCTACGTAAGCCAGATCCAGGGCAGCCGAGCCATCGCGCCGCACCGCCTGGACCTGCATGGTGAAATTCGTGAAATCGCGGGCGAAATCAGGTCGCTCGCGCACATTGTAGGGGAAACCCGTGCAGAGCATTGCCCGGTTCAAATCGTCAACGGCCGAGACGCGAATTCTCCGCTCGTTTAAAGTCGCTCCCCGGCCGCGTTCAGCCCCGAACATCTCGTCGCGGACAGGGTCGTAAACGACTCCGATCTCAATGCTACCGGCGCGCTCAACCGCGATTGAAACGCAAAAGCAAGGGTAGCCGTGAGCATAGTTTGTGGTGCCGTCGAGAGGATCAATGATCCATCTCCATTCGCTCTCGCCCGGAATTGCTGTTGGCCCTTCGGAAGCACCGGATTCCTCGGCGAGAATTGCGTGACGGGGATAGTGTGACCTAGTGCGCTCGATTATCAGTTTCTCAGAAGCAAGATCAGCTTCGGTAACAAGATCGATATCACCTTTGTTAGAAACCTGTAAGGAGCGTCCGAGGCGATCGATGAGAACGCCCCCGGCTTCTCGGGCTGTTTGAATTGCGAAGTTGAGCAACCAGTTCTCCGCTTTGGGCTTTATTTTGGAGGTACGAGCTGTTGCGCCGTAAGTTTAAGGATCTCTCGCAGTTGCTGGTCCCAGTATTGCCAACTATGGCTGCCTGGAAGTTGTCTGTACTCGTGCGGAATCTTTCGCTCCACAAGCAGATCGGAGAATTCGCGATTCTGCCGGAAAAGAAAATCTTCGGTGCCGCAATCAAGATAGATATAGGGAAGCGAGCGGATGCGTTCTGCCGGAACTTCCCGCACCAGTTTAAAAACGTCATTCGCAGCCCGCGTAGGAGAATCCAAAGCGCCGAATGTTTGTTGGATTGAGTCGCGAACTGGACCAGGAATATTCAAGTCCTTCTCAGTGCCCAAGCCCGCGCCGAACGCGCCGCTCATCGATGCCACCAGCGCAAACATCTCCGGATGCTTCAAACCAAACTTGATCGCCCCGTAACCTCCCATCGAGAGTCCGGCAACGGCGCGGCCCGCGCGTTCCTGACTAACTCGAAAACGCTTTTCAACCTCAGGTATTAGTTCCATCAGAATGTATGATTCGTATTTATCCGCGGGCACAGTCGCACTGTCTGTATACCACCCGTTACCACCTTCAACCATCACGATGAAAAGATCATAGTGCGTGACGTAGAGCGCAACGCGCGTTTGCTCCAGCCAGTTTGAACTCTGCCCGGTGACGCCATGGAGCAGGTAAAGCACCGGGAACCGCTTCTCACGTTTGTCCGGGTATTGGTATTGAACCGGGTAAAGTATGCGATAGTTTATCGACCGGCCGAGCAGAGTGCTTTTTAACTCAAATTGCTCAACCGGCGGATCTCGCTGGGCCAGCACCAAGCCCGGAAGGAACAGAAAGATAAATAGCAGTAGGCGTCGTAGGTTTCTGGTCATGATTCAAAGACTGAAATCGTGGCACAGACTTTAGTCTGTGAATCAACTTTAGCTACCCTGAGTTCACAGACTGAAGTCTGTGCCATTAACTTTGTTCCCTGAGTTCACAGACTGAAGTCTGTGCCACTTATTCGGACAAAGGGATCTTGATCCCCTTCTCGCGCGCCGTACTTGCAGCTTGTTCGTAGCCCGCGTCCACGTGACGAGCGACGCCGATTCCCGGGTCATTGGTGAGGACGCGATTCAGCCGTTTAGCGGCTGCGTCGGTCCCGTCGGCGACAGATACCTGTCCCGCGTGAAGTGAATAACCAATACCCACTCCGCCGCCGTGATGAAATGACACCCAGCTCGCGCCACTGGCAGTATTGAGGAGTGCATTGAGAATGGGCCAATCCGCAACGGCATCAGAGCCATCTCTCATACCTTCAGTTTCGCGAAACGGTGAGGCAACAGAGCCGGTATCGAGATGATCGCGGCCGATCGCTATCGGGGCCAGTAAGTTGCCTCGCCTGACCATCTCATTGATGGCTTCTCCCATCTCTGCACGTTCACCATAACCAAGCCAGCAAATGCGCGCGGGTAATCCCTGAAATTGAACGCGATCGCGCGCCAGTCGGAGCCAGCGATTCAGAGTCTGGTCCTCGGGAAAGAGCTCCAGAGCCAGGTCGTCGGTCTTTCGAATGTCGCTCTCATCGCCCGAGAGCGCTACCCAACGAAACGGACCCTTTCCTTGGCAAAAAAGCGGTCGAATGTACTCAGGCACAAAGCCAGGGATTTCAAATGCATCCTTGCAGCCGGCATCGAAAGCCTGCTTTCGAATGTTATTGCCATAATCAAAAGCCACCGCGCCGGCTCGTTTAAGGGCCAGCATCGCTTCCACATGGCGGGCCATCGATTGGGTGGATCGCTCAATGTAGTCCTCCGCATTTGTCAAACGAAGATCCGTTGCCTCTCTGAGTGTTAAGCCGGCCGGCACATAACCATTCAACGGATCATGGGCGCTCGTCTGATCAGTAACTGCATCCACTCGAACTCCCCTGCGAACAATTTCGGGCAGCACCTCTGCGCAGTTGCCCACCAGGCCGACTGATACGTTCCGCTTTTGTTCGCAAGCGTCCTCGCACAATTCGAGTGCTTCGTCGAGGCTGAAAGCGATTCGATCACAGTACCCGGTACGCACTCGGCGCTCAATCCGCGCGGGATCCACATCGATTCCCAGAAACACCGCACCGTTTAACGTTGCCGCCAGCGGCTGGGCGCCACCCATGCCACCCATGCCGCCAGAGACCACGAGCTTGCCGGCGAGATCACCGTCGAAATGCCTGTCAGCCATCGCGGCAAACGTTTCGAACGTTCCTTGAACAATGCCTTGAGTACCAATGTAAATCCAGCTGCCGGCAGTCATCTGGCCATACATCATTAACCCGCGGCGCTCGAGCTCGTGGAAGTGTTCCCAGTTGGCCCAGGCACCCACAAGATTCGAGTTGGCAATCAGAACTCGCGGCGCGTACTCGTGAGTGCGAAACAGTCCCACCGGTTTGCCTGATTGGACCAGGAGCGTTTCATCGTTTTCCAGCGTCCGCAGTGCCTTCACTATTCCGTCAAATGCCGCCCAATTCCGCGCCGCCTTGCCTGCACCACCGTAGACGATGAGATCATCCGGTCGCTCCGCAACGTCGGGGTCGAGATTGTTCATCAGGCAGCGCAACGCTGCTTCCTGATGCCAGCTTTTGCAACTTAGCGTTGCGCCGCGGGGTGCTCTTACTGTTCGAGTGGACATAGGAGGATTTCAACTGAACTGCGGGCTATTCCGGGTTCCAACTATTCCAAAGCCTGCTGAACCAACCGCTGTCACGCTTTGTTAACTGCTCAAACTCTCCGGAGTCGAGCCACACACCACCACACTTCTCGCAAGTGTCAACGACCACTTCTTCAAAACTGGTCTCCTTAAGATTACCGTCGCACCTGGGACAGCGCATTGAGGAGGTGCCGGCGGCTTTTGCCTGATCTGCCACGGCAATTTTCGCCCGCAACTTCTCAATTGCCTCCTTGTTCTTCCGATGAAAGTATTCCTCTTCCAATCCCTTCCTGCGATCATCAAAGATGTCTGGCATTATGAATCTCCTCCAAGGTCTACGAAATCAGCGAAACCGGGGAATAGTATGTTGACGTTTGTAAAATGCTCACTTGTCGTGCTCACACCCGGTCGTGCTTGCATTTACATCGCTCATCTTTGCGTCTTTGCCCCTTTGCGTCTTTGCGTGATTACCGTGTTACGCTGCTTCATCGCATTTTGAGTTTTTCCCCCGTTCCCACTTTTCCGTTCTTCCAATCTACAAGAGAGCGGCAAATTCGCCGGCGCGCAATGCCTTTACGATCTTCAGAATGTCAGCAGACATCGAGCGGTCGCCGGCGAGACGCGGCACATGCGAGCGCACAATCTCCCGAGCAAGCTTGACTCCTCGTCCAGGGACCAGCGGCGCGCGATATTCAAGTGCTTCCGCGGCCGTTATTAGCTCAATCGCCGTGAGCAGCTCGGCGTTTTCAACTATTGAGCGGAGCTTGGTCGCCGCAGTCATGCCCATTGAAACATGATCTTCTTTACCACCGTCCGTGGGGACGTTGTCTACGCTGGCCGGGTGCGAAAGCACTTTCGCTTCGTTCAAAAGTGCCACTGCCGTTACCTGCAGCATCATAAAACCCGAAGATGTGCCGGCGTTTGCTGTCAAGAATGGAGGCAAGTCTTCGTTTACATCGGGGTTCACCAGGTGATCTACCCGTCGCTCGCTAATGCTCATCAAATCCGTCAGAGCTATCGCCGCATAGTCGAACGCGAGAGCTAGCGGTGCACCGTGAAAGTTGCCCCCTGACAAAACTTCTTCCGTCTCGGCAAAAATCAGCGGGTTATCGGTAGCACTCCCGGTTTCAATTTCGACGATTTCCCGGGCGTGACTGAGTGCGCCGCGAACCGCGCCGTGTACCTGTGGCATGCAACGCAACGAGTAAGCGTCTTGAACTCGGGGGTCGTTTTCCAAATGAGACGTTCTGATCTCACTGTCGCGTAACAACTCGGTCAAGTGATTCGCAACCTCAATCTGTCCTGGATGAGGTCGCGCTCGATGAATCCTTTCCTCAAAGGCGACGGGCGTTCCGCGCAATGCTTCAAGAGACATCGCGCCCGCAAGGTCCGCCGCGCGTACAATAGTTTCAGCGCGGTGCAGGGCGAGTCCTCCGACTGCGGCCATCGCCTGCGTTCCGTTCAAGAGAGCCAGGCCTTCCTTCACCTCGAGCCGCAAAGGCTCCACTCCGGCACGACGCAGCGCTTCAACGCTTGGTAACCGCTCGCTCTCGTAAAAAGCTTCGCCCTCGCCAATTACCGTTAATGCCAGGTGAGAAAGAGGCGCCAGATCGCCACTTGCTCCCACGGAGCCCTTCTCCGGAATGACAGGAGTAACGCCCCGCTCGAGCATGGCCAACAATGTGTCGATGAGGATAGGTCGCGCGCCACTATAACCGCACGCAAGCACATTGGCGCGCAGCAGCAACATTGCCCTTGATTCTGCTTCTGAGAGCGGAAGACCGAGACCACAGGCATGACTTCGCACAAGATTCAGTTGAAGATCCCATAACTGCGAGGGTTCTATGCGAACATCTGAGAGTTTTCCGAAGCCAGTGTTTACCCCGTAAACCGTGCGCTTCTCCGCCACGATCTTCTCCACAACGCGGCGGGATGCCTCCGCGCGCGCGCGCGCCTCTGCCGAGAGAGTTACGTGCTCTCGGCCAGTGGCTACGTCGGCGATTTGTTCGAGACTGAGTCGTTGGCCGTTGAGTTCAAACATAAGGGATAGGCGTTAGGGGTCAGGGCTTAGGCCAGGAGTTTCAACCCCTACCCTAATCCCTGGTCTCTAACCTCTGTCCTCAGCCTCTCGTCAGTGTTCCTGCCGGCTCGTTGTCGGGAGTCTCGCTGATGTCGACTTTTCTTGAATCTCTGTCTGGTGTTTCTGAAATATCGATCCTCTTGAGTTCACCGGTGGTCCCACTGCGAACACGCTGCCGGGCCCGCTTAGCCCGCAGAGTTGTGCGCCCGCTGCTGGTTGCCGCGCGGGTCCATCGCCTCATGGTTCTGAGCGGCCGGAGCGTGAACTCATGCTGGGGTAAAACTTCGCCAGTAGCTTCGCGCAAGCGCACCGTGCCAATGGCAAAAATTGCGATCGCGGCGTTGAAGATCACGCCCACCACGAACACAACCCAGCCGGGGAAGATCCCCACCGTTGCTCGCTCTATGAAGGCATTAAAATCGCGTGCCGGCAGTGGATGGAGATAAACTTTCAGGTTCCAGCTCAACGCAAGCAATGCGAAGATCCAGAGGTAATTTCGGCGGAGCCGCCGGCCTACGGCTTCCCACTCACTGATCGTGAAATGCGGCGTAATCAAGTCTGAGGCGAGATGCTGCGCCCAAGCCTCATCGATCGGCACATTCTCGGGTGCGAGCAATTGTGCGAAGTAACCGGTTTCCATCACTCGTACGCGGCTTGACCAAATCTCGTAGTAACGGTAGCGACGCGCTTCCATCAGCAGGAAGATAGCAACAAGAATCGAGTTTATCGGAATCACGAAATGTGGGTTGCTGGGCGAGCTGAAAACAAACGAGAGGGTCGCACCGGCGGTTAACACTGCCCAGTTTGTCGTAGTGTCCAGACGGTTGCGCCACGTATTGGAGCGCTGTACCTCACCGCGATAGAAATGAATCATCGCGGTATTGAACTCGCCGGCCGCCATCCGGCGCATCAAGCTCGCCGGTGTCTGAGGGGACCTGTCGGGAGGAGAAGAGTCAGCGGCAGGTGCAGGCCGCAATCGCCCTGATACCCGTTCAGTTGACAACGGGCCGCTTCCTCTTTGTTGTGCTTCCATGGTCATCGAATCCGACTCGAAGGGGCGCCGGCAGGAAGAGCGGGCATCCGAACTCCGGGTAGTCATAATAGCACGCGCTTAAGATTCACTTGTAGTTACTTTTGCACGCAGGACACCAACTTTTATTCATGAAATCGCGGAAATTGCCCTGCTTGACAGTCTTTGAGTGTGACACCTATAGTTGAAATTTCAGTTGTTTGACTGAAAAGACTCTAGCATGACTGTTGCCGGGGAAACGGAGACGGACGCGCATTGGATGCGGCAGGCAATTGCCGCAGCACACGATGCGGAAGCGCACGGTGAAATCCCAGTCGGCACATGTGTCGTGAGCGATGACAAGTTGCTGGCATGTGCTGGAAACAGAACGCGCACCGACGTCGACCCGTCTGCTCACGCTGAAATCATCGCGCTGCGAGAAGCGGCGCAGAAAATCGGCAATTATCGGCTCACTAACGCGGTCGTCTATTCCACGATAGAACCCTGCGCGATGTGCGCCGGCGCTCTAATACAAGCGCGGGTGAAGCGACTGGTTTATGGCGCGCCTGATGAGCGCGCGGGCGCGGTTGAATCGCGGTTTCGCATCTGTGACACGGACTTTTTGAATCACCGAATTGAAGTAACTGCCGGGGTGCTCGAGGAAGCATGCCGCGAACTCATGCAGCAGTTTTTTCGCAACCGGCGGGCTGGACAAGGGATTAAGGCGGAAGACGTGAGCGGGTGATTTCGAAGGGGAGAGGCTGATCTTGCTTTCTTCCCACCTCCTCAACCAGTCCACGTCTTTAGTCAATGCGGAGAGGTCGCATAGTGGATTAGTGCACCGGTCTCGAAAACCGGAGTGGGTGTAAGCCCACCGTGGGTTCGAATCCCACCCTCTCCGCCAGTAAGAATTTCGGATTTCGAATTGCGGATTTCGGATTTGAAGTCAGCAGATTGGGTATTCGAATATGGGTTTCGAATCGCGTACCAGTAACTGAAATATTTAACGAGATTAAGACGTTAAATTCGCAATTCGAAATCCGAAATTCTCCCGGGGAGAGGTGCAAGAGTGGTTGAATTGGCAGCACTGGAAATGCTGTGAACGGGGAACCGTTCCGTGGGTTCGAATCCCACCCTCTCCGCCATATACCTTGTTTTTCCGACCCCCTTCAAGGAGCAAAACATGATCAAGTCCGGTCTTCCGCGCGTAA
>JBOGOU010000109.1:0-2859 GCA_050748205.1 Pyrinomonadaceae bacterium
CGCTTGCTCCCATTGACTTCGCAACGAGATAAGAAGTCGGCGAGCTGTTGATCGCTATAGAGTACGCGAGTGCCGATGCGAAAAAAGCGAATACGCCCGGCTTCACGGGCGCGGAGTAAAGTAATGCGGGCAACACCCAGGTGCGCCGCTGCCTGTCTCTCTGAAAATAAATTGGGATGTCTTTGAATTTCTTGCATGATCCTCGTGCATCTCAAGCACCGTGCCACAGCCAGCGTACATGTAGCGAATGGGAAAGGGTGGTAAGGGATGTAACTGAATTGGATAAGGCCGGAAGGGCCTGCCTCGCGTTCGCAACCTCTGAAACCCAGATAGATCACCCCTGTTGTAAAACACAACACTCAAAGTGCATGTAAAATCCAACACCCGCTGCTCAAATATTGGGGCAGTAGCCCGACCGTTAGGGAGGGCTCGGAACACGCGAGAGGTCCGGAATCGCCAGGCCTGTGTGTAAAACATAACACCCAAAGTGCATGTAAAATGCGAACACTCCCGCCTCTCTGAGATGATGATTTCGTGCTCACCTTGGCTTACTTCCGTTCTTCCGCATCAAGTTCGCGCTTGATCTTCTCGGCGACGCTATCAACATATTCCTTGACGTAGCGGGTTTTCATGTCAAAGAAGTCCTATGACTAGTGTTGAAACGGTATCGGTAGTCGCGAAATTCTTAAGTCCTTTGTTTCAGCAAGTAGACATTGTATACGCGGCGTTTGCAACGTATACGCCACAGCCACGAAATTCGGGGGTGGCGTGTCCTAAATTTTCAGGTGCGCAGCACCTACTTCAGTAACTCTCTTAGCCTGTCGGTTTATTGTGGCTCCAAACCTATGCTTGGTTCTGGCCTTGAATGTTGAAAGAGTCACCTGCGGAGCATCCAAACGGCTAAGCCTCTGAAATCTGGGATCCCCGCGTAGTGAGCGCCATTGTGCGTCACCAGCGGGATGTCGAGCAGCAATGCAGTTGCGGCGATCCATTCGTCAGCCGGTGCGATAGCACGTCCGCGTAAGCGGGCACTGTGCATCGCCTGAGCCCAGCGATCACACATTTGGTCGTCGGAGTGAAGCACTAAGTATCGCGTGAGATACTCTTCCAAATTCTTGCCGCTTCTTCTCACCCCAATTACGTTCCAGAGTCACTTTCTGACGGCGAAACTCCGGTTGTCAACGCCTGAACTATTCTTCATAACGGCTCAGATATAGCTTGCCCTCGTAGTCCACTAAGCCCAGCACGACGCGGTCCAGCCAGCCGAAGCGACCGAGCACGTTGCGCTCAACCTCCGCGTCAGAAGGAAAGAACGCGATCGTGTTGAATTCAAAGTCAGCTACTCCTAGAGTTACTTCGTGGCCGTACGCAACGAAAGTTCCCGTGGCGGTGCCGAACGCTTGACGCATTCCCCTCTCAATGTCGAAGCCGAGTTCCTCTCCCAAGCGACGCTCGAAGATGCAGCAGCTCGCACCCGTATCAACTTTGACGGCTATGTCGAGGCTCTTTTCCTTTAATTTGAGATTGGCTTGAAGAGTGATACCTGGTTGGCCAACTTCGTAACTTAACAGCCTTTCAAACTCCAACTGATAAGCCATCGGCTACCATCCAGCGAAAAGGACTTCGCTTTCTGAGGTCAAACGTACGAGGAATGGATTTTCAACGCCCTTTTCTTTGGCTTGATCGTGGGCCTCGCGAATTGTACGACCATGTCCTACCAGGACGTCGCCGGCCAACGCTACGTACTGGCCGGCGTATTCTTCCCGGTGAGCCTTAAGCCATTCGAGCCGCTGTTCGCGTATCGCATCATCGTCGCCATTATTGTTTTGGGTGGGCTGGACGCGGTCATGCGCTGCCTGCTGCTCCAACTCGAGGTCGAGGGCTTGCCGTAATTTTCGCTTGTCGGCATGCGAAAGCGACCGCGCTTCATCGATAATCTGTTCCAGTCTTGCCATGACTTACCTTATCTTCCATGGCGTGTTCCGCCATTCTCTAATCGCCCGAGTCATTTCATCGGCCGTTTCATCGGCGGGGCCGCCATCTCCAAGCAGATCCGCGAACGTTGTCGCTAGCGTGGCTTGCTGGCCCTGCGCACGGCGAAGAATCTCCGCCCGCGCTTGTGCTGCGGCCTGATCACGCCTCTTGCTCTCAATTTCGGGTTCGATTTCTCTCATCCTTATGAAACTCCCTCGTGAGTTGCGATCAGTTTACCATTTCGCTGGCCTCGGGTTGCACTACCTCAGCGTGGCTGAACCGCTTGTTTCTGCTTCACAGGGTCGCGCGGGTCACGCGCGTAGATCAAAACATTCGTGTCAACGGCGTTCATGCATCTCGTCACGGGTCAGACGGGGAGCGTCGGAACGAAGCGGGTGCGCGTCCCAGCTTGCGAACAATTCGCGTAAGGCGCGCTTCCGCTCTTCGTGGCTAGTTGCCGTCGGCGGCAAACCGTATGGATCATGTACGGTTATTTCGACTTCCGCGTTTTCCGACACATTTAACTTCTCGCCGTTTGATATAGGCACGAATGCTCCATCCTTGTAAATTGCCTTTAGTCTGAGGGACATGGTCTCACCTGCTTCTTAATTCTAGCATCCTCATTGGATGAGCAACCAAACCGACGAGCATATTGATGGCGCCAATGAGGCTAAACTAGCCGACCCTAATGCACTAGCTCCTGCAATTCGTTCGCGCCAGATTGCCTGATATACTCCGCGAGCCGTTCGGCTCCTTTTCCGCCTGTTCGTTGACGTTGACGTAGCGCGCAAACGTGACGAACTGAGTGTGGCCGGAGATCTTCATTGTCTCCGTGGCCGGTATCCCGGCCTGAATCATCCGCGTGATAGCTGTATGGCGGCAATC
>JBOGOU010000110.1:0-4882 GCA_050748205.1 Pyrinomonadaceae bacterium
GATTAACGCGGATGACACGGATCAGACCAAATAGGTTGTTAGAAAAAGCCTTGTTTTGATCTGCGGCGTCATCCGCGTTAATCTGCGGCCAATTTCCTTTTTCTCTATCCCTGAGGTTGCTGACCTCGCGTCCCGCTGAATTCGTACGAAATGTGCATCTTGAGAGAGCCATCCAGTATTTCAGCTCTGACGTCTTTCACATGCGCCTTCACGGCGCCGTTGCTTGCCTTTACCGGAATCATGAGTTGCAACTGTTGCGCTCGTATCAACTCCAGAGGGTTCACGCGCTGGTCGATTGCGTTGCGCACGAACACGGTAACGAAGTTGTTCGCTACCGGATTCACACCCTCCAGATTGACACCCTCAACGTTAAGTTGTCCGTAGACGGTTTGGCTTCCTTGATCGAAACGAAGTTGGATACTCGTCTGGGCCCAACCCTTAAACTGCATGCAATTGCCCAGCAGGTTGTAGGTCCCACTAAACGCCAGGGGGGCGGAGATCTTTCCGTTAGCAAATTGAACTTGCGTCTTCGTATTACCAGCTTCCGGGGCAAGTGTGATCGTGTTGGCGCACGCCTGCTGAAAAGCAATTTGCTGGAGCGGTGAAGATCTCTGCTGCTCTATCTCGGCCAGGTGAAACGAAGGCGGACCGAGGTCTTGAAAAATCGTCCTCAGCAACCCATCAAGAAAACTGCTTGTGAAGCTGACGATTACAGTAGCTTCCGGATCACCGGCCGGCTCAGGCGCTTGGATCTCGGCGCCAGGTGCAGATTTCGTCCTCGGCGCACCGAGGAAGTAGACCGTAGTTCCTGCTCCTAAAATCAATCCCAGCAGAAGAATGATCACGTATCTCATCAAGAGTCCTTTCTCTATTCGTGCGGCGACGGTGAAGCCGTGGCCGGAGAAGGACTCGAGGCGGGAGTGCTAGTCGTTGCATTGCCAAGCAGTGCCTTCAAAAGAGCGGCGGCCGCATTTGTTATTGCATTTATTTGTTGCCTCACCTGCTCGGGCGGAACCTTGTTGAATCCAGCAGGCACCTCAAACAGCGACTTATCGACCGTGGTATTGATGTCGCGCATTTCTGCAACTATCTTTGCGCCTTTCACTCCTTGCACTTCGCCGCTGGCCTCAGTGAACAATTCTGAGCGCAATGGCAATCCCGTTTCCTTATCAACGTAAACGAAAGCTTCCGTGCTTACGCTCCCAGCCTGCGTTTTAGTGTCGGTAGTGTTTGCATAGCGGTATTTTTCAGCCGTGCGTCCACCAACTGTTTCCTCACCGACGCGCTCTACGCCCTTCAGGTTTTCAAGACGCGATGCGAGTTGACCGGGCGTCATCAGTTTCTGCAGTTGGAAACCCGTGGCTTCAGGCGTCAGTTCTGCATATTGCTTGCGGGCAGGAAGAACGACGATATGCAGATTGCCCTTTTCGAGGTAGATGAGGTCCGAGCCATCAGGTAGTTTGAAAGAAACGCGGCGGTCGACTCCATTGCGAGCCACCTCCGCGGTCAATGTCGGGATACCGATGGTCTTCTGTCCTCCTTCAGTTTCAGCGCTGAAGACCAGTGTGGCGCGATAGGCTTCGGGCTCACGCGTGGCGATCCCTGAGACAGTGGTGGCTGAAGTGTTGGCGTTTAGATTCGCTGGAGCGGTGTTTGTGTTAACGGTCAGATTTGCGTTTGCGTTCGTATTGGTGGCGGGCTGGCAGCCGCTGACAAACGCGATAAACACGAGTATCGCAACAAGACAGATGAATACCGATGGCTTCACAAGCGTTTTCATAAGATAGATCTCCGGAAATGATGCGCCCAAAGCGCGTTTGCTTTAAGGGGGGCTGAAAGGGAAGTTGTAGGATACCACGCAAGGACCAGCAGGCAAACATTCCGCCAGTTGTGTGGGTTCAATTCTTAACTGAATACGTTGAGCAACCGTGTGCTGCAAACTCAACCGGGTACACCCGTCTGTGTAGTGTGTGTGGCTGCAAATAATGAGTTCGGCCAATAAATAATCGTTGACCTGGAGTTGTTAGAGAATAGAATAGGCTATCATTGGCAGATGAACACACTCGCCACGCGCCAGAGAATGCGCACTCAAAACCATACTATGAGGCTAAGGCGTAGCCGTGCTGAGGACGATCCGCAATGGAAGAGCAGGTTGACCGCATGTCTGGACTCTCAGGGAGATGCTGAGCTAAGAGTAAAACTATTTTGCAATATGTGACAAAGGCATCTATGATGCGCGATATGGAAGCAGTCGCGAAGGCGCGAAAGCCGCGAAATCTGACTATCCATCACGGCGATGCTCGCGATCTCGACTGGATTCCAAACGAATCAGTCCATCTGGTCGTAACATCACCACCGTACTGGACACTCAAACGCTACCCCGAAAACAAAAAGCAACTGGGCCACGTTGCTGAGTATGAGCTCTTCCATGACGAACTAGATAAAGTTTGGGCGCATTGCTTTAGAGCTCTTGTTCCCGGTGGTCGCGTGGTTTGCGTAGTGGGCGATGTTTGCCTGTCTCGCCGCAAGAATGGGCGGCACGTAGTCATGCCGCTGCACGCTGACATTGTAGTGCGAGCCCGAAGACTCGGCTTTGATAATCTAAGCCCGATTATCTGGTACAAGATAGCCAACGCTAACTATGAGGTTGAAAACGGTTCGTCATTCTTAGGGAAGCCTTATGAGCCCAACGCGATCATCAAAAACGATGTTGAATTTATTTTGATGCTTCGCAAGCCGGGTGGCTATCGACAGCCAACGATGGAACAGCGGGACTCGTCACGGCTCAGCAAAGAGGAATATCAGGAATGGTTCCAGCAGATTTGGACGGTGCCAGGTGAGTCGACGCGAGAGCATCCCGCGCCCTTTCCTGAGAAAGTTGCCTATAGGCTAGTTCGCATGTTTTCCTTTACTGGCGACACTGTGCTTGATCCGTTCATGGGAACGGGCACCACGTTGCTCGCAGCAGCCCGTTGCGACCGCAACGCCATTGGCGTAGAGCTTGAACGAAACTATATCAAGATCGCTCAACGCAGGCTGGACAAGGAGTTAGGCGGGCTTTTCCGGTCAGACGAGACCGCCCAAGTCACGCACCAAAGCGATCCTCATATTTCGCAACAAGTCGCCTGATGAAGTTATCATAATGCGATGGGCTTGATACGTCGGGCATCCCCGCAACCAATGTAGCAGGACTTACACCATCATAATTCACCACAATCACAGCTAAGGCTTCCGGCAACTCAGTGGGATCGGCTAAAGAGTCTCGCACAGGAATACTCTCAAAGATCGAGATCGTATCCTTCACAACCTTATCCATTTTGAGTTTGGGGCGCTTAAGACCGCGAGCAAACGAATCGGGATTCTCATAAGCTTCGGAGGTGTTGATGATGACGGTCGCTCCCACGACACAATCAGGGCGATGATTGTGCATGTGATTACAGTAGGCAATTATGTCCCCGTAGCGGTTTTTCCGGGCCTTTCCGTGAGCGGTCATAATGGTTTTATGCTCGACTGATAGCTGGACGCTCAGCGGAGCATCTTTCTCGCGCAGTACCAGATCTATATTGCGGATGGTTAGGCTGGCTGCCCCAACAGGTACGTTTGCATTCTTAACGCGTACTAGGTTGCCGTTGCGGATCAGAAGGTCTATCGCCTTTGGTGATGCAGAGTGGAGATCGTGAAGTGCATACTCTGAAAGGGCGTTGGAATTGGCCGCGCCTCTAGGTTTGAAACCTAGGTGATCGTTAATCCACTGGACATATCTTTGTGGGCCATCCATGCCCGGATGCTATCAGAGACCAAGTTTTTTCAGCAACACCGAGTTAAGCACTACTTGACTCCGCGAGCATTGACTTGGATCGGGTTTTAGAATAGAAGCGGACTGCTTTGCCATTCCCTTCTGTGAGATGAACAATGAAAAATATTTCCCTTCTTCTTGTTTTGGGGTTCGCTTTCTCGCTCTGCAACTTGACCAGCAAACTAAAAGAGGCCGGCAAGGGTGACCCCACAAAGTCTGCGCCGGCCGCAAAAGTGAATAGCGCCGCCGCTGAACGTCCGGAACCTACGGCGGCTCAAATCGCCGCGCTCTCCGGAGGTCAGAACGTCAGCTGGGACAAACAGGGGATATCCTGGACTGTGCCGGCGAAATGGGTTCAGGCTTCAGATGAAGAGAAGATGTTTGTGTGGCGTTCGCCAGGATCCTGGGATGCCGCATCTTTGATCGTAAACATCTCGACAATGGATGAGAGTTTCCCGACGGACATAAGTCTGAATGCGTTCCACGAACAGGCCAGGACTCGTTCAAAGAATGGTGAGGTTGATGAATTGAGGTGGCTCGAAATCGACGGCTTAAAAGGCGTCCAGTTTCGCGAATCAAACCCGGCTCAGGCAGACGATACGAGACGTCTGCAATGGCTTGCTTACCGCAAGTATGCAGGACAAGTGCAAATGGTGAATCTGATGCTGGCTGCACGCGGGAAAGACTTTTCGCGACATGAGGATGCGATGTACGGGATTCTTTATTCCACAAAGATCGTTCACTAAACATGGGAACGGGGAACAGGGGAACGGGAACTGGGGAACAGGGGAACGGGGAACAGGGGAACAGGGAAGTTAAACCTTTCAAGGTGCGGCAATTCGCAGGTCTGGAAGGTGGGCTTGCCCCCGCTTCAACTTTGATTAGCCTTCACTTCACAAGAAATCACCCAAGTCTGAGTGTCTCCGCTTACCATGAGTGTCCTCCAGCTTGAGCGGGGGCAAGCCCACCCTCCAGACCTGCGAATTGCCGCACCTTGAAAGGTTTAACTTCCCCGTTCCCCCCGTTCCCCAGCTCCCCGTTCCCCCCGGTTCCCCCTGTTCCCCGTTCCCTACTTCTTAATATAGT
>JBOGOU010000111.1:0-21141 GCA_050748205.1 Pyrinomonadaceae bacterium
GTATTGGGAAGACTCGTTAACATATCAAGCTTGGGTTTTTTAGTGCGCAGAGACATTGCCGACGTCACTAGAGTTCTTGCCGCTTAGCCGGGTTCTAGCGGACAAATCGAATCGCACGTGCCATCCCGTCGTAACCCAATGCCACATCGGCCTTGATTGGTTCAGCGGACATTTCTGGACCAACCGCTAAGCCGGCCGCCCTTAGCGCCGCACCAGGTAATTCAACGCGCACCACTTGAACGATCTCTAAGGAACTGAGATCCTCTCCCTCCATCAACGGATAAAACTCCGTGACCGTCTCGGCCTCACTCGACCGTCGCCGTGTCCGCTGAGGCGCACGGGTTTGCGGTTGCCGGTTCGCAAGATGATTCTCAGTTTCAGGACGGTCTTTCGCGCTTTCCGGCGCCGGGGTGGCCGGGGGCAATGCGACTGCCTGTTTTTTCTGGCCTTCGATGGGTAAATTTGAGCGGGCCCAGAAAAGACCTGTCGCCGCAACGAATGCAAGCACGATTGCCGCAGCCGCGGCGAGTTTCCAATACGCCCAGTTACTGTTTCCGATAAAGGGTCTCAAGTTTGTTAGACGCCTTACGGCGGGAGTTTTGCCGGAAGCAGCGAGTTCTCGGAAGGCCGCCAGCAGTGCTTCTTCAACATGCGCCGGCGCGACTGTTCCGGACATCTCCGCGACCACGGCGCGTACCCCTCCAGCGAGTACCCGCTCCGCCGCCAACCGGCCCGCACAGCGAAAGCAGGTCGCACTGTGAGCGAGGCTCAGCTCACGCGTAGCAGCATCGACCAACTGGTTGCGTGCCAGAGCGAGAAGATTCAACTCAAAGTCGTGACAATTCATGCAAAGCACCTCAGACGTTGAGACTCAGCCGTTGAAGAGTCGAGCTCGGCCGCATGCAGTTTCCTAAGCAGCAAGGCATGTCCACGATGCAGCCGCGAATTCACGGTACCGACAGCGCAGCCCAACGCCACTGCGGCGTCCGCGCAGCTCATCTCCTGAAAGTCACAGAGCACTACGACCTCACGATAGCGAGCGGGCAAGGTCAAGACGGCCTGCCTCACCAACCTGATCACTTCGTTGCGCGTGCAGTCTCCGAAGGGATCGTCTTGAGCAACAAGCACATGAAGTCCGTCCTCGGAGTCCTCTCCAAGAGATACAAAGTGTCGTTCGCGCTTCAGGGCCCGTAACACATAGTTGCGTGCGACGCCGTACAAGTAAGTTGGCAGCGAGCCTAACGCCGGATCGTAACGGTGTGGCGCGCGTATGAGCATCAAGAACACTTCCTGGGTAACTTCTTCCGCAATGTTATGTCTGCCGCTCATCAATAGAGCAAAGCGGTAAACCGGGCCTTGATGCCTGCGATAAAGCTCGGTGAATGCGTGATCGTCTCCGGCCACGACTAGCCGCAGCAATTCGCCATCACTGGAGATCATCGGAGTCATTAGCAGGCTACTCCAGGGCGCGGGCGCCGCTGGAGACCCCGGTCTAAGGGCTTTGCGCGACCGGCTTACATAGTTAATTCTCGCGGCTGGGCCAAAACCTTCCAAAATATTTTCTACCGCAGGTGACCAGAGCTAGAAAGATCCCAGCATCTGGTCCATCACCCATGAGGTGCGGGCGGCGCTCTCGCCCGGGCTGGGGCAAGCTGCGAGGCCATTCACGGCATCGACAACTGTCTGGATGAGTGGTTGTTGAATGTGCTGAGGATAATCGATCGAAAACTCTGCCGAGCCGTCTGAGGTCGTCAATACGATCGGTTGAGCATTAAAGGTTGAATATGAAATCCTACCTTCGCTGCCGACTATCTCTGTGTGATCGCGCTTCTCAAAACCCGAGAAGCACCAGGCTCCTATGCCATGCACACCTGACTCGAATACGAACGTACCCGTAACGATGTCTTCGGGAGGGTATTTCCCGGCCTGATTGGAAGCGAATCCGTGGACCGAAGCAATTGGTCCGAAGAGATAGTCAAGGAAGTCCAGCATGTGGGAGGCCAGGTCTACGAAGAGCCCGCCGCCGGCAATTTCCGGAACGACCCGCCAGGGGAGAGACTCCGCGCCGAACTCTCCCAAAGGCTCATAAAGCGTGACGTTGACGAAACGAGCCTCTCCAATCGCGCCGGAATCGACAAGCTCTTTGATTTTTAGGAAACGAGACAACGCGCGGCGGTAGTACGCTACGTACAGCGGCACACCCGCCTGGCGGCATGCCTGAATCATGGTCTGGCATTCCTCGAAATTCAAAGCCATTGGCTTCTCAACATAGACCGGCTTTCCGGCGCTTGCAGCCATCAAGGTGTACTCCAAGTGAAAGGCGGGTGGCGTCGCAATGTAGATGGCATCCACGTCGGGGTCTCTTACCAAAGCATCAGCGTTGTCGTACCACCTGGGAACGTTGTGGCGAACAGCATAATCTTGCGCAAGTGATCCGTTTCGTCGCATGACGGCGACGAGACTGGAATGGTCTGCCTTCTGGAAACCGGGACCGCTCTTGACTTCAGTTACATCGCCGCAGCCGATGATTCCCCAGCGAATGGTGCGCATTGGAGAGACTTTAGCAAAGGTTCACATCCTCAGGCGAATTGTTATGAGGTGGTTAACGGACGTGCCTAGACCGCCGTGGCAAGTGACTCAAGCTGTTCACTGGGACACTGGCCCAACTGGCGGCGCTAGTCTTCCCCGTGACGCGTTACTTGAGCTTGTCTTGGCGCGTAACTAACCCGCCGCAACTCACGCATGCGACCATCATCGAGAGTCCCTTCTACAATCTCGTAACCGAGCAGCGCCAGGATACGTCCCCGCACAAAGAGCGGCCGCGCGTTACCATACCAGTCAACACACGACGCACGACACGCATCGTCGGTTGCGCGTTCAGGTCTCGCCGCAAGTTCTCCAACTTCCCGAAAGTTCAACGACTCATTGCGCAGAAACAGGATCGCAGCGGAGTCCTCAAACAGATGACGGTAACCAGCTCGACCTGGCACGCTTATCGGCAAGCCAAGTGTTCCCGAATCTGGTCCATCGGCGCGGTAAAAGAATCCGTGGCTTCGTAGTTCGCCCTGCGAAGCGCCTGCGCGCGTAAAGCGACCGGCAAGCTGCGGCGATCGCCCAAGACGAACCGCCGTAAAACTCAAATTCTTACCCTCGGTGCCCACGACAACCGCATCGGAGCCCATTTGTTCGATCCGATCGACGCCGTGCGGCAGCGAAAAGCCGTGAATTTCGTTGCCTGCCCAGCGCACCGCATACAGGCTCGCGTGCGAAGCTTTTTGGGGATAGCCCCAGCCGCTGCCTGTACCATAAAGTAAGTAATCGCCGACTAACCGATTTTGAAAAGTGTAGCCTTCCGGTTTCGGCAGTGGGCGATAGCTCGACGAGGGTGCCGCGTCGCTGCCGTCAGAAAAGCTTAAGAGAGGCACGCGCATTAGCGCCACCTCGCCGGCGCCCACTTCGGCTCTCCACATTCCATCACCAGCCGCGTCAGAGCGCACCAGGACGTTCAAATGTCCGTCCTCGCTTTGCAAAAAGGAAAACTGATCCACCGGACTACCCGATACGCCAAGCGCTGTGGGACTTGAGCCATCGAGCGGCATACGATAAACAAGCGATTGTGCCCGCGTTTTATCGTCGTAACGCGCCCACTCGCTCACCCAGACGTACACGGCGTCCGGAGAAACGTAGAACACGCGGCCGGCGGGCCCAATTACGCCAGTTGCGTCGCACGCAAAGCCGCCGTTAGAAAGGTCGCAAACTGTCACCGTGTGTAGCGCCAGCCCGTAAGTAGCATTGACAGGTTGTTCCGGCCGGTAAACGCGAGTGGCAGATATAATCCTGCGAAATTCGTCGTTCGTTGCTCCTTTATGCCACTCGCGCACAGCGGGAAAACTCTTAAACGGATCGTCGCTGCCGGGATACAAATAGAGCGGTGTGTAGAAGATGAGCTTGCTGCCAATGAGACGGCTTGCGTAGTTACGTGAAGAGTAGTAGTCGTTTGAGCGCAGGTGATAAGTAGATCGATACTTGAGTTGGCCGTTAGCACTGATCTCGAACAAGCCGATCTCGGTACCCCCACGTTCGTAGCTATACCCGATCACGGCGATCAAATCGTCGGATACAAGCATTTCGTCGTACCACGTGTAGGCGGGGTTAAGGTCTGGGCCAAATGCGTCAACTATAGATACTGGTTTCAAATCGTCGTCGCCAATCTTCACGGTGAACAAGCGGCCACGCCGCAGCACCACCAGATGATCCCCGTGCAATTTGACGATTCCACCTTCGTCGACGCCAGCATGCTGGACGTTTGTGACTGACTCATGTGAACTCCTCACCCTGCCACCGCACACTTGCAGTCAACGATGTCACTGCAGCCTTAGACACTCGGTGGGATTGGATTGTTCCGCGAAAGGGTTAACTTGGGCGTGAATCGATCGCCGAAATTGCGAGCCTCCAGCAAGGGTTCGTCTGAGGGTGCCAAGCGGACGAGACGTCCGCGGTCCCAGTAAAGAGCTCGTCGCAATTGCGAGTCGGTTGAATGCCAACTGTGACCGGTCCGATTGAACAAGAGGCGAACCGATCTGGTTCGGGCCTGCTCGCCTTCACCCGAGCTGCACAGCAAGCATGGAGATCGAACCACCATCGAAGCCCTGTACTGGAAAACTGACTTGTTCACCCTCTTTGCGCAAAGCAATAACGTAGAGGAGTGGCAGATAGTGCTCGGGCGTGGGAGCAGACAGCAGTGCATCGCGGCCCAGAGTCTCGTAGCTGACTAGCGGCGCGTGGTCGCCCTTCAGTAACAGCTCGCGGGCAAGCGTTTCAAATCGCACCGCCCAATCGAAGGGTTCGACCTCATGCCGGCCCCACGCGTAGCTGTGCAGGTTATGAACGATGTTTCCGCTGCCAACAACCAGAACGCCCTCATTCCGCAAGGGCGCCAGGCGCTGTCCGAGTTCATAGTGGAATTCCGGGCTCCGTGTCTCATCTATGCTGAGCTGCACTACGGGAATGTCCGCCTCTGGAAAGACGTGACGCAGGACCGACCAGGTTCCGTGATCCAGCCCCCAACTGTTGTCTAGTTCGACCTCTGCCGGAGCAAGTAAGTCGCGAACACGCTGGGCAAGTTCCGGGCTGCCCGGCGCCGGGTACTCAACTTGATAAAGCTCGCGCGGAAATCCACCGAAATCGTGGATCGTTCGCGGCCTGGGCATCGCGGTGACGGCTATGCCAGGAAAATACCAGTGAGCAGAAACGCAAAGCACGGCCTTCGGACGCGTAATGGAACTCCCGATCCTTGCCCAGCCTTCGGTGTAGGTATTCCGGAGCAAGGCATTCATCGGATTGCCGTGTCCGAAGAAAACAGCAGGAGCCACGTTCGTCATTAGATAGACCTTTTTCTTTATGCAGAACTATTATAGCCACTGTGATTGGCGAACTGCACTCGAGGGTTGCGGAACAAGAAGGGCCCTAAATGTTCGATTGCAGACTCCGGTATCACAGCCTGTCAGCCGGGATTGAATACCAGCTCTGCGTCTGGCGTATTGAAATAATGATTGACTCTCTCGCCATTCAGTTCTAAAACTCTTTTAGGTTGGCCCTTCTCATAACACTGATCGGTATGTATGAGAAGTTCAAAGAGTTAGACGGGGAACACCCATGGAGGGCAGTTAGTCCTGATGGCTATATTGATTATCAGGCACGGCTCCGTCCAAATGGTCGTGTTCTCTACTTGAATTTTCCTCTTGCAGAGGAGATGGAACTAATACCCGCCGGTCACCCACCGACCATCAACAAAGATCTTGAACAAGCCGTCCTTGAAGCTTTCTCACTCCAAATCATCAATGAATATGATCTAGAACACGGTAAGAAGTATCCACCTGAAAGCGTCAAGCCGCGACCATTCATGGCCACGCGGTATCTGCAAACCCAGCACAATAACAAACAAGGCAAGACCTCGGGCGACGGTAGAAGCATCTGGAATGGCTACTTGAGAACCAAGAATTTGGTCTTCGACATCTCCAGCAGGGGAACCGGCGCCACGATCTTAAGTCCGGGAGCGCAAAAGGCAAACGGGGTCGTCAAGACTGGCGACGAAAGCTACGGTTATTCATCTGGTCTGGCGGAACTGGACGAGATGTTGGGAAGCGCAATCATGTCTGAGATCTTCTACCGCCAGGGTATTCCCACCGAGCGGTGTCTGGCCGTAATCGGCTACCCTGATGGTTCGGCAATTGGCGTAAGAAGCGCACCCAACTTGATAAGACCCGCTCACATTTTTCGGTATCTCAAGCAAAAGCGTCAACAAGAACTCCAAGCTTCGGTGGATTACTTTATCGATCGGGAAATTGAGAACGGTTTTTGGGAGTTTCACGGCGGAGAAGAAACTCGCTACACCCAGGCCCTGGACTACCTTGCACGCTCTTACGCAAAGATGGCGGCCGTGCTGGAGGAAGAATATATCTTTAATTGGTTGGCATGGGACGGAGACAATATGCTTGCCAGTGGGGCCATCCTCGATTACGGCTCCATTCGTCAGTTTGCGGCGAAGCACGACAAGTATCGTTTCAAGGATGTCGATCGTTACTCAGCATCTCTGACCGAACAGCGAGGCTGGGCACGCCTGATCGTGCAAGTCTTTGCCCAGGCCATGGGGTATATCCAGTCCGGTGTGAAAGAAAACCTCCGCAACTTCAAGAATGCCGAGTGTCTGAAGGTATTTGATCTCGCTTTCGAAACAGAGAGAGATCGTCGCATGCTCTGGAGAATAGGTTTTGCGCCGGAACAGATTGATCATCTCATGCAGACAGCGCGCAAGGAGATCAAGGATTTTGACCGCAGCCTGAGCTATTTTGAGGATCGAAAGGTCTCGAAAGGTATCGAAAAACTCCCAGATGGCTTTACACACAACCCGGTTTTTCTAATTCGCAATCTGTTGCGCTTGCTGCCGGCCTACTATGTCGCCCAGACGATAAGCCGGGTGGATGATGAAAGCGCTTATATGCCGCACGAGATTTTCTGCAAAAGCATGGCGGCTTCTTACGTCGCAAAGAGAGATCTCGAACTGACGCCGGTGCGTATTTCCCATATCAAAACCTTTCAGGAATGCTACCTGAGACTGGTTGCGGCTCTGGGCCAACCATTTGATGAAGTTCTGAAAACCCTTCAAGAGCGATCAGCCGTTATTAATCACAGGCATCGTCTAACCGGCGACGCATTGGTCTTGATCATCGAAGAGGTGATAGCCATGAAAGGTAAGATCAAAATCGATGGGTTACAGGAGGCCCTCGACGCTTTTATCGATTCACAGGTTTTGATCCCCGGCAAATGGCAGCCCGTGCCGCCTGAGCAACTCAAACTCAACACTCTTAAGTCGCGCCTGCTCTGTAAGATTCAAGAGAACCTGGAGGAATACAAGGAATCTATCTAGCTGCGGCGACGATTTTGGAGTGCCCAGGAGATTGCCAATTGCCGATTGTTTCCATTTTCCATTGGACAGAATTACTAGTACCTTCATCTATCAAACCCGGAGGAATCCGCAGTCTCTCTTGGATCACCTTGCGCTTCGTTCCTTGGAGCGAGGAGTCTCTTCATCAGTTCATTCAACCGTTGGAAGTCGACGGGCTTCACCAAGTAACCCTCGATGCCCGCGTCGTAGGCGGCCCGCCGAAAACCAGCGGTACCAAAGGCTGTAATGGCTATGACAGGAATATTTCTGAGGACATCATTGTCGCGGATTTTTCTGGTTGCCTCCAATCCATCGACACGTGGCATTCCTATGTCCATCAGTATGATGTCCGGGTGTGTGAGACCGGCTACTCTAACCGCTTCCTCTCCATCCGTAGCGGTAACTACCCGGTAGCCCTCCTGTTGGAGGTACAAGCTCATCACAACAACGTTGTCGACTGCGTCATCAACCACAAGAACCAGGAAGGTTCTCTGCGAACTCCCTGGACCCTTGTCGTCCTTTGGAGTTGAAGCCCTGCTATCCTGGTCAGCGGCGCCAGGCAACGCGGAGGTGGCAAAACGGTCCTTCGGTTCCATTGATTCAGTATAGGGTTACTCAGATCCGATGAAAGCCCTTCAGAATATCGCGAGTTGCCAGCCGCAGAATCACCGGCCGGCCGTGGGGGCAGGTCGTAGGGGAGGATGTTTTCAATAAGCGATCAATAAGCCAGCGCATCTTCTCGGGGGCCAGAGGCATATTAACTTTTATCGCCGCGTGACAGGCAAGCGATGCCGCAATGTCATCTCGCAAGCTCTCCCTCGCAGAGCCTTTCTTTTCCGCATCGACAGTATCCAGAATCTCGGCAAGCATGTTGCGAGCCTCACTGGCCGGCAGATCCGCGGGAGTTGCCTTGATAGCCACAGTACGACCGGACAATCTCATCAGGTCGAATCCGTATCCCTCGAGCTCGCCCGCAACAAAATCGAAAACAGCAGCCTGGGCCGGGGTTAGATCGAAGGTCTCAGGAATCAGAAGGTTCTGCGACTCTACCAAACGCGAGGATTCCAGGGCACGATACTTATCAAAAAGAATACGCTCGTGTGCCACGTGTTGATCGATTAGGAGCAAGCCATCGTCATCTGTGGCGATGATGAAACTCTCTTCAAGCTGCCCCAACGGTCGAATATTTGTTGAAAGCGATTCAACAGTAACCTCGCGTGCTAATTTCTCCGCTGAGGCCAACGGCGGCAGTGAAACTGCTTTTTCGACTTCGGAAGGCAAACGCTCACTGCCGACGGCAAATGATTGGGCTTCGGTTGCCGTGGCTTCGGCAACCGCAGAATCGGCAGAGACCGGTGGAGTGGAGTACTCCCGCCGCAGAATCGCATCAAGATCGCGGGCCGTATTAGACTTCAACGCGCGGATATCTTCGCGCTCATCCAGGAAAAGCTCTTCTTCCTGAATCGGCATAGAAGCAAACTCTATTCGGGTTTGTGCCGTAGATTCTGAAGCGGATTTGGGTTCGACTTCGGTCCAACCGCTTCCTGGTGATACATGCGAAACGTCGCTGGCGGCCGCCGACATCGCCACCTCCGGTCTTTCGGGTACCGGTAGCTCGCCGGAAAAAGGAGACTCTTTGGACGCCTCGTCGCGGGCGTATCCGGCGCTGGCAAGTGCACCCCTGACAGCTTCCCTCACCGCGTCGGCAACGGCGGCAGCACGGCGAAAGCGCACTTCGGTTTTGGCCGGGTGAACATTGACGTCCACTTCCTCGAGTGGCGTCTCAATAAACAGGAGCGCTGCCGGATAAACTCCATGAGGAAGAATAGCGCGATAACCTTCAGAAAGCGCGCGGCCTATTAGTTGATCACGCACAAAGCGACCATTAACAAACAGATATTGAGCATCACGCGATGTGCGTCGATCGCGCGGTGCGGAAACGTACCCAGTCACGCGCGCAACGTGTCGCTGCCCGGCGTTAACTTCAAGCAGGTTGTCCAAGAACTCTGAGCCAAAGATCTGATAAGCGCGTTCTCGGAGGTCGTTCGCCGCCGCTGCCCTGAGTACTTCCCGGCCATTGTTGTTTAGACTAAAGCCGACTTCCGGATGAGCTAATGCGTAGTGGGTGACGAGATTGGTCAAGTGAAAACTCTCGGTCGCCTCCGAGCGCAAAAACTTTCTGCGCGCGGGCACATTGAAGAAGAGATCCCTGACAGCGATTGTCGTGCCTCGCGGATGTGCGGCATCTTTGACGACGCGCATTCGTCCTCCTTCGATGACCACTCGAGTGGCCGCCGCCGCTTCTTCGGTTTTGGTAAGCAGTTCAACCCGCGCTACGGAAGCAATCGAAGCCAGCGCCTCCCCGCGAAATCCCAGTGTGGCGATCGCGTTGAGATCCTCTGCATTACTAATTTTGGAAGTGGCGTGGCGTTCAAATGCCAGCACTGCATCGTCACGTACCATGCCCTCACCATCGTCGGTGACCTTTAGCAAACGGCGGCCGCCTGCCTCGACGTCAATCGCGATGCGCGTGGCTCCGGCATCGATCGCATTCTCGACCAACTCCTTCGCGACAGACGCGGGACGCTCCACAACCTCGCCGGCGGCAATTTGATTAGCTACATGATCTGGGAGGAGGCGGATCTTAGACATTGCCGATTTCCGATTTCCAATTGTCAATTTCAGAATTGCCGATTGCCAATTGCCGATTGCCGATTAAAAGAAAACTGCATTGAAATTTCAGGACGTTCCTCTTTAATTGGCAATTGGCAATCGGCAATCGGCAATCCCGAAGTTGGCAATTGGCGATTGGCAATCACAAATAGACGATCTGGTGCTCTTCCGATCCAAGATTGATAGCGTTGTAGATCCAGTCGATAACATAACGACCATGTCGCGCAACCAGAGACGTTATGTTGATGTGACGCTCCTGCAGGTCCTTCTCGGGATACAGCTGATCGAAAGCTCGCTGCAACTGTCTGTGAGCGGTCTCATCTCGCGACATTTGGGCCCGATGAAAACGGGAGCGCAAGCCTTCGAGCTGATAGTTGATCTTGCGTCTGCCCGTTTCCAATGCATCTGCCAGCGTCGGATCGATGGCGTGCAATTTCCCCCGCAAGGTGTCCAATTCCTGATTTACACTCTCTTCTGTCTTTGTAAACGTCTTTGCCGTATCCGCTCCGAGATGCTCTTCCACTACGCGGGACAAAACATTTTCCGGCCCGGCAAACAGATCGACTAAACTGAGCCCGTATCGCTCGAGCACCCGGCTTGTGTGACGCTCAACCATGGTCAAGCTGGAGCGCGGAAGAATCGGTGTGATGGGTCGGCCGAGGACGCGATACACTTCGGCCGTTTGTGCGAAGTATGCTATCTCAGCAGCGCCACCGAGGTATGCAACTGTCGGCAGAAGGTAGTCCTGAACGACCGCGCGCAGCGTTACGTTTGGGCTGAAGCGCTCAGGCTCAGCAGCAGCCATCCTTGCCAGCTCCTCAGTGCTGTAGGCTTCATCTCCATCCTTGGCCTTGTATTTGCCATCGTCCGCGCGAGTCAAAGCGTGCCTTGCGCCCTCGCTATCGTGCAGGAAAAGTGGAAAAGTACTGGCCGACGCCAGCACCTGGGCGTGATAACCGGCTTCCTCCAATTCCCTGCTCCGTATTTCAAGCGCGTTCGCAATCTCTTGAGCACGGCTTGCTGCACTCGCATATAGTGGAGCCGCGAGTTTCTTCAATGTTGGATCCAGCGGATCCAGGAAGATCAGACCTTGATGGCCTAGTAGCGAGGTCATAGTGCGCGCGAATGCTTCACCATAGCCTCGGCCCGGCTTCCAGGCATCCCGCAACAACGCTTCTAAATCCCCAGTGAATTCTGAAACAGGTAGCAGTTCGAGCAATTGATCAACTACTGCACTCGCTGATTCGTCGAGCTGTACCTGGCCAACTGGATGGCCTTCCTGATGCAATGTAGCCGGCATTTCCACACTCGCCAGCCGGCAATCTTTGCCGATGAACTCCGCTTTCGCCACTTCGGGGAAATCATGATCCTCCGTAGCGATCCAGAAGACTGGAACAGCCTTGGTGTTACGCTGCCGCAAACAGCCGGCAAGTTTCACCGCAGAAAGTGCTTTGTAAACTGTATAGAGCGGTCCGGTAAATAGGCCCGCCTGCTGTCCGGACACGACGGCCAGGCAATCTGCGTCGCGTAGTAACTCAATGTTGGCTAACGTCTCGGACCCGGCGCCCCAGCCGGCGTTGGCTTCGCGCAACGCATCACATAAAACCTGTCGATCGATGGTATGAGCAGCGAGCACCTCCGGCGCTCGTAACGGAAGCTCGTGATGAAACCGAACGGCTGAGGGATAGAATTTTCGCAGGGTCAGCGGATCGCGGAGATAGTCTAAGAACAGGCGTGATTGATGTGGTATGCGCTCGAATGAAAGAGTCTCGACGCGCAAACCCGATTCCTCAGGTGTGCTGTAACAGGCGGATTCAATAGCACTCACGGTTTCAGTACTCCGACTAACTCGTCCCGTTCGGTTCTGCCTTCGGCGACCGTGAATTCTTCGTGCGCTACAGTCTCCAACAGGCTTGCAATTTCTCGTTGAGCTTCTTCGCTGGCTGGCTTAAGAGGGGCACGCACGACTCCCCCGGCAAAACCAACAGTATTAAGTGCTGCTTTGAGGCCCCCGATACCGTAGCGCTTCGTAACGGCCAGTGCAAGCGAACTGAGTTTCGCCTGCAAAGCTGCGGCCTGACTGGCTTCTCCTGACCGAACCAATCGATAAATTTCGATGCACGCTGCGGCAGCGACACAGCCGACGGCGAGAATGCCGCCGCGAGCACCAAGGCTGAGGGCTGGGGCCAGAACAGTGCCATTTCCGGTCATTACTGCAAAATCCTCGGGTACGAGTCGCACGGTTTTTTCCAGCGCTGACGTATCCGCCGAACTATCCTTGATACCCAGTATGTTCTGATGCTTGCTCAATTCAGCCACGGTTTCGGGCTCAATTTTGATGCCCGTTAGATCGGGCATGCTGTAGAGAATTACCGGCACTCGCGAGGCATCAGCAACAGCCTTGTAGTGGATAACCAATGCTTCCTGAGTGAGGGCCGCACGATAGAAGTGTGGGGTTATTACCAGCACTGCGTCCGCGCCCGCGGTGGCGGCTTTGGCGATCTCGCGAATCGTTCCGCGCGTGCTCTGCTGGCCAGCGCCCACGATGAAGGCAAGGTTCTGTGGAACCTCTTCGCGGGCGATCGAGATCACTTGCAAATACTCGCGCTCATCGAGGTGGGCGCGCTCGCCGGTTGAGCCGAGTGCGACGTAACCAATTATTCCTTTTGCATTCCATTTGCGGATATTAGCTCGCAGACCTTCAATATCTAGTTCTTCGTCTCGGTTGAAGGGTGTCGTAAACGGAAGCAGGATGCCGCGAAGACTGTTCGTTGAACGTTCAGTAGCTGGGGCAGGCTCAGATCCTGTATTAAAGGGATGTTTCAAACCGTCGAATTATAGCGGCCTATCGCGGATACAAGCAACGCGTCTTCCCTAACAGCGAACAGCCCAGTCGCTTGACGACGCGCGCCTCTTGCCCGGATGATTGGCCATTCAGTGCAAAGGAAAGGAATAGTCAAAACGTGAGCAAGTATCGCTTTGTGCAGTTGGATGTGTTCACTGATCGTGCCCTTTGTGGCAATCCGCTGGCCGTATTTCCGGAGGCTGAGGGGTTGAGCGATGACGAAATGCTGAAAATTGCGCGCGAGATGAACTTGTCGGAAACCGTTTTCGTTTTGAAAGCTCCAGTCCCGGCGCCCGCCGAAGCCGAGGCAGCGCCCGGTAATGGCAATCGCCGAGCGGCGCCGGAGAGTAAGCGTCCAGATGAAATTTCTCAGGAGAAAGTTCTGCGACGGCTGCGCATCTTTACTCCCACTCGCGAAATTCCTTTCGCTGGTCACCCTATTGTTGGGACTTGGAATGTTCTCGCTCGCGAAGGGGTTGTGCCTTTGCCGGAAAATGGAAACGGCTGGACGCGTATCTTGCATGAAATCGGCATTGGCATTCTTCCAGTTGACATCGAATTCAAAGACGGTCTGCCTGTCCAGGTTGTCATGACCCAAGGCAAACCCGAATTGGGCGATGTGCTGGAAGACTCACACGAGCAAGCAGACCTCGCACGCGCGCTTGGTCTGGCCCGAGAGGATCTGGATGAGAATCTGCCCATACAAATTGTCTCCACCGGCTTGCCGTTCCTCGCCGTTCCGGTTCGATCTCTTGCTGATCTGCGCACTTGTCGCATAAATGCCGCGTTACTTGCGGAGATCTACAACCGTGCTGGTGCAACAGGCTGCTCAGCTTTCACTCGCGAGACGATCGAAATAGGTGCATCCCGTGCCCATACCCGCATGTTTGCCCCCGATGACAATATCCCCGAAGATCCGGCCACCGGCAGCGCTGCGGGGGCATTAGCAGCATACCTCGTACACTACGGAGTTTCCGGGGTCGAACCGGTGGATGGGAAATTCTCGTTTGTGATTGAACAGGGCGACTTCATCAAGCGCCCGAGCCGAATCAAAGTTGAAGTCACAGGAACCACCGCAGCAGTGGAACAAGTTCGAGTTGGTGGACCCTCGGTTTTGGTTATTCGAGGCGAGCTGTCTATGCCAGGAGTTTAGTCCAATGTCCAACGTCCTATGTCCAAAGTTCATTTCGAACGCTCGCAGCGAAGAAGTATCCCTTTGCTTGCGGAGGACAACGAACAGCCACTACGCCAGGCTTTCGACATTGAACATTGGACATTGGACATTGGACGGTTACTTCAAATGAGCAAGGACTTCGATCTGATCATTATCGGCGCTGGCCCCGCGGGACTCTCAGCTGCGGATGCCGCGGCACGCGAAGGTTTGAGTTATCTGGTAATCGAAAAAGGCACGATTGCCGACACCATCCGGCAATACCCGGTTGGGCGTACGCTCTTTTCCACTCCAAACGAACTGGAGTTGAGGGAGGGCAGTTTGAAGCCTGTGCGCGATAAACCTACGCGGGAAGAACTTCTCTCGCATTACATCCATTTCGTTCTAGATCGAGATATTCAGATTAATACCGATGAAGAGGTAACCGACATCGAGCACCTCAATTCGGAAGGTTTTGGTGTTCGCACGACCCGCGGAACATACCGTGCGGCGCGCGTGTTGTTTGCCATTGGAGCGATGGCTCATCCGCGGCTACTCAATGTTCCCGGAGAAGATCTGCCGAAAGTAAAACACATTTTCGTTGAACCCTATCCTTATGTCCGCAAGGACGCGTTGGTGATTGGCGGAGGCAACAGCGCTGCGGAGGCGGCGCTATTTCTCTCAGAAGAAGGCGCGCGGACAACCATGGCAATCTGGCGTGAGGACTGGGAGAACCGCGACCCAAAAGCGGGCGCAATGAAACACTGGGTACGAACGCCGTTGGAACATGAAATGGCCGAAGGCCGGCTGCGTGTTATCCTCTACAAACAGATAATCGAAATTGCCCGGCACGAAGTTACCCTGGTCTCTGATGACGGAAGAACGCTTACAATTCCCAACGACATCGTGTTCGTTTTGATTGGAAGTGACGCCGACCTCACACTGCTGAAGAAGTTGGGAGTAAAAACCGAGCCAGGCAAACTAACCGAGGTTCCGGTCTACGACCCCGAAACTTTTGAGACCAACGTAACTGGAATTTACGTCGCAGGCCATTTCACGCACGCCCGCCATATCAAAGAAGCGATCGCCGTGCCGCGCCGCATTGTGCCGCTGATCGCCAGGTCTTAACGAACCGCGTTCTAATTTCCAAAGCGCGTTCGATATTCAATTGATTCCAGGAATGCCCTCACCATCTCAGCGCGGCCATAGTCGCCACCGAATTGGTTCAGCTTCGCGAGCCAGAAGTTGAAGCCGTCCAGGTTGGAATCAGGCGCCTCGTCCGGGTTGCGCTGCAAGTAACCGAAGTATTGCATCAGCACGAACGCAGGGGAGGTTTCACGCTGCACAAAGGTGCTGTTCTCCACTACTCTGCGTATGGCGCGATAGCGTGCCGTCGTGTCAGCGCTGTTTGCGGCGCCGTTAAACTCGGCTATAGCCGCAGTCAACTCGCCGGCAGAGAGAGATAAGCCCGTGTTCGTATTCAGGTTGCCGACAAACTGCGCCGGTGTAAGCGCGATCGGGTAACGCTCGACAAACTCGGGTCTCACGACAAACTGTGCAATGAACTGTGCCTTGTTCGCCTCCAGCTTCAAGTCCCAGCCGGGATTACCCACGAGCACGTCCTCGCTAATGAGTCGCGCGTCGAACAAAAATTCGTCAACACGACGCGGCATCCGTCCGTAAGCCGCCTTGTACATGCGATAAGCGAGGTAGCCCGTCTCCTGAAATTCAATAGAGAGGAAAAAAGCAGCCGAGACGTTCTGCCGGGCGTGTATCAGGCAATCGGTGTTGTTGCCACAGGCCACGATCTGATTTGACCAGAAATCCAGACCCGCGGCGTCAGGATTGCGATGAAGAAAGTCTTGATAATGCTGCCGCACAAAAAACTGAGGGCCGTCAATCGGATTGATGTTTGTTCCAGCGCTGTCGTTGTCGCTTATAGTCAATATAGACGAAGTGCGGCTTCCGAGTGCGGCGCCCGAAGGGTTGCTGAGTGTTACCGTTAGCTGTTCGGTGTTCTCTACGAAAGCGTCATCCGTAATGAAGATGGTAAAGCTCCGGCTAGTTTCACCAGGTGCGAATGTGAGCTGGCCGATGACAGTGCTGACATCCTCTCCCTGATGGGCGGTGCCGTCCGTTGCGGAGTAGCGAATAGTCGCCACATTCGACGTGTCACCGGCTCGGACTACATCGATTTGAAGCGCGTCGACATTTTCGGCGGCGTTAAGAATCGCCGCGGCGAACTCCAATGTGCGCTGAGTGGCAGCGAAGTCGGCCACCTGGTTGCCGCTCAGGACATTGAAGCTTGCGAGCGCGGGGGCGAACGTATAGTTCGTCTTTGAGGGCCTGACGTCGTAGTTGCCCTCGGCCAGCACAGGAAAGCTGTAGCTGCCGTCGGCATTTGTGGCTGCTTGCGCCGACTGCGACCCGCTGAGCGTGATGCTCACGCCGCCCATGCCCGCACCGTTCAGCGTTACGCGTCCGCTGATCGTGTAAGTGTTTAGCGTGCCGGTAAAGTTCACTGATCGGTCAGAGTCGAGCTCATCGATAGAGTAGCTTGAAGCATTAAATGTGTAGTTTGCCTTGGAGGGAGTCAGCGTGTACGCCTCTCCCGCGGGGAGATCGCTGAATGAGTAATTGCCGCCGGCGTCGGTGGTGACTGTGGCATCCACGGCGCCTGACAGAGTAACGGTCGCACCTGTTAGCCCGTTACCGCTGGAGTTAGAAAGACGACCAACGACGCCGTGACGGTTAAGCGTGGCTGTGAAGCCTACGTCCTGGTCACTAGTCGGATGGATGAAAGTCTGTTCTGGTGACGCGAATGTATAGTGTCGCTTCGACGCGGTGATGGTATAGACACCACTCGTTGGCAGGCCTGTGAAGTGATACTGCCCGTTTGAGTCGGTCTCGGTCGCGACTGATTGCGATCCTGACAACGTAATCGTGACGCCCTGCATCTCGGCGGCATTATCATCAATCACGCTTCCCGCGATCGAAATCTTCGGCGCCGGCGAGGCTTCGAGAAAAGTAGAGAGTTCAGCACGCCTGTCTGCCACACACTGCGTGTTCCCACCGCATTGCAGGATCTGGTCTGCCCAATAGAAATGGGCAGCGGGGTCTGGATCGCGCCCCAAAACTAAAAGGAATTGCTGCCGAACGTACCACACAGGATCGTCTTCGTCGTTTTCGGTGTCGATCACGCTGGTCGATTGCGCCTCCGAGGCGAGATCTTCGTAAACTGAATTGATGACGGTGAGCCGCTGGGTGTCGGCATCGGCGCGGATGCGAGTGGCACTATCCTCAGTTACCACACGGTCGAGGATGGCGTTGCCGGCGCCAAGTATGGAGATACCACTGTCGGTGTTCGTGCTCCACCCGTAATGCGAATTCTCCACCATGACCCGCTGTAGGCCGTCGAAGAAGTGTCCACTAGCCCCCAAATTGGAGACGTTCATGTGCAGGTTCGTGACGTAGACCAGATCAATTGGCGCGCTCGGGGTTTGGAAGTAATTAGGTGTGCCCGTGAGACCGAAGAATCCACCCTCGTCAAGGAACACGTTACGGAACACAGCCTCCCTGCGGGGAGAGTCGGGAGTTACGGTCGCGGCATTACCAATGTTCACCCATGAAAAAGGAGAGCCAAGGCCTGTCTTGCCGAACAGCTCGGGGCGCTTCCCATAGTCAACGAAGACCGTGTCAGCGAACGTTATACTCTTCCAATCGATGTTCTGAACAACGGGTGAATACAGACCGCTGTTGGCGGTGCTTCCCAGGAACGCAGTCTGTTCTACGGTCAGGCCGCTCCACGCGGCGTGTAAGATAGCCCCACCGGCCCTTGTGCTAAGACCGTAAAACTCGCAATGCCTGACAGTCGCACTCTCTACATCATGTAAGGCGAGCGTGACGACTGCGTCAGTAGCTACGTCGGGTGTTCCTATGAACAAGATGTCTTTGATCAGGAGACTCTGCAACCCGGTGATGCTGATCGCAACTTGTTGCTCGCCAGTGCGTGGAACGAAGCCGGAAGTCAAATCCAATCCCCGGGTCAAATCTCCCGCTGACGCATTCGGCGGAGGGATTGGTATAGATGTCTCCACACCCTGGATCGTCACGGAGGAAGCCAGGTTGGTAAAGTCCTTTGAGACGGGAGTCGCAATCGCGTAACGGCCTTCTGGCACGAACAGCGTCCCACCTCCCGCCGCAGCCAGCGCATCCAGAGCGCTTTGCAAAGCTGGACCATCGTCCGTCACGCCGTCTCCAACGGCGCCGAAGTCGCTGAGGTTGAGACTGTCCGGCACAGCAGCGTGCGCAGCAATGTTGATTCTCGATGGTCTATCGCTCGGCGCGGTTTTCCCCTCCGCGCCGGCCGTGAAAACGTAAGGCACGAGAAGAGCGACAAGCGCCGCGACAATTAGACATCTGATTAAAGCTTTACAGCCCAAAACCGAGGTTCTCCCGCTAACAAGATTAGTGCCCGGGCGCACGCAGAGGTGTGCGACGTAGGCGCGATCCAAAACCAAAATCATCCACGCAATAAAGGGGGGCAAAGGAAGCCTTCGAGACTGGCGAAGAGTTTTTGGGGCCGAAGGCTGATTCTGAAGAAACGAACGTTACTGTCACTGCCCCCGCCATTTACGAGGGCGTGATGCATTAACCATAGCATAAGACGCAGGTTGGGGGGAGAAAGTTTTCCAAATATTGGGTTCCGGGTCGTGACGTACCCAATATTTGGTTCCAACCCCGGGGGAGCCGTCCGTCGCAGAGTATCGAACCGTCACTGAATTTGACGTATCGCCAGTTCGTATGACTAGGATTTGAAGAACGCCGGCACTCTCGGCCGCGCTAGAACCTGCGGCGAGTCGCAGCGAAGTCGGCCACCTGATCACTGCTCAGGAAGGTGAAGCTTGCGAACGCGGGCTTGAAGGTATAGTTCTTCTTTGAGGGCCTGATGTCGTACTTGCCCTCGGCCAACACAGGGAAGCTGTAGGCGCCATTGTCGTCTGTTGTTGCTTGCGCTGTCTGCGATCCGCTGAGCTCGATCCTCACGCCACTCAGGCCCGCACCGTCCACCGTCACGCGTCCGCGAATCATGTAAGTGTTCAGCGTGCCAGTAAAGTTTGCTGATTGGTCGGAGGAGAGTTCATCTATAGTGTAGCTCGAAAAATTAAATGTGTAGTTTGCCTTGGAGGGTGTCAACGTGTATGCCCCGCCCGCGGGGAGATCGATGAAGGAGTAATTGCCGCCGCCGTCGGTTGTCGTTGTGGCACCCACGGCGCCTGACAGAGTAACGGTCGCGCCTGTTACCCCGATACCGCTGGAGTCAGAGAGCCGGCCACCAACGTCGTGACGGTTAAGAGTAGCTGTGAAGTCTCCGCCCTTTTCGCTACTCGGATTGACAAAGGTCTGTTCTGGTGACGCGAATGTATAATGTCGCTTCGATGCAGTGACGGTATAGACCCCACTCGTTGGCAGGCCGGCGAAATGGTATTGCCCGTTTGCGTCAGTTTGGGTCGCCACTGATTGCGATCCTGACAACCTAACGGAGACGCCTTGCATAGCGGCGTTATTCTCATCAATCACACGTCCCGCGATCGAAATCTGCGGCTTCGGCGCGGCTTCGAGATAGCTGGCGAGTTCGGCACGCGCATTTGCAACACACCGGTTGTCCGCACCGCACTGCAGGATTTTGTCTGCCCAATAAAAATGGGCAGCAGCGTCGGGGATGCGTCTCAAGGTCAAAAGGAATCGCCTTCGAACGTACCAGACGGGATCGTCTTCGTCGTTTTCGGTATGGATCACGGTGGTCGTCTGCGCCTGTGAGGCGAGATCTTCGTAAACCGAGTTGATTACCGTGAGGTGCTGGGTTGAGGCATCGGCGCGGATGCGAGTGGCACCATCCTCGGTTACGACGCGATCGAGGATGGCGCTGCGTGTGCCAAGCAAGTAGATGGCAGAGTCAGTGTTAGTGCTCCAACCGTAATGCGAATTCTCCACCATAACGCGTTGTAGGCCATCGAAGTAATGCCCATTGGTCCCTAGATTGGAGACGTTCATGTGCAGGTTAGTGACGTAGACCAGATCAATTGGCGCGCTCGGGTTTCCGTAGTTATTAGGCAGGCTAGAGAGACCGGTGAATCCACCCTCGTCAAGGAATACATTGCGGAACACGGCCTCCCTCCGGGGAGAGTCGTTATTGACGGGTGCGGCATTACCAATGTTCACCCAGGAAAAAGGCGAGCCAAGGCCCATCTTGCCGAACAGCTCGGGGCGCTGCCCGTAATCGACGAAGACGGTGTCAGCGATCGTTAAACTCTTCCAATCGAGGTTCTGAACAACGGGTGAATACAAACCGCTGTTGGCGGTGCTTCCCAGGAACGCAGTCTGTTCTATAGTCAGGCCGCTCAATGCGGCCTGTACGATCGCCCCACCAGCCATTGTGCTAAGACCGTAAAACTCGCAATGCCTGACGGTCGCACTCTCTACATCATGTAAGGCGAGAGTGACGAGTGCGTCAGTAGCTACGTCGGGTGTTCCTATGAACAGGATGTCTTCGATAAGGAGAGAATGCAACCCGTTGATGCTAATCGCAACTTGTTGCTCGCCAGTACGCGGAACAAAACCCGAAATTAAGTCCAATCCACGACTCAATTCCGCACCGTCCGCGGTCGGCGGGGGAATTGGGATGGATGTCTCCACACCCAGGATCGTTACCGTGGAAGCCAGATTGGTAAAGTCCTTTGAGACGGGAGTCACAATCGCGTAGCGACCTTCTGGCACGAACAGCGTTCCACCTCCCGCCGCAGCCAGCGCATCCAAAGCACTCTGCAAAGCTGGACCGTCGTCCGTCACGCCATCTCCAATGGCGCCGAAGTCGCTGAGGTTGAGACTGTCCGGCACAGCAACGCGCGCGGCAATGTTGATTCTCGATGGTCTATCGCTCGGCGCGGTTTTCCCCTCCGCGCCGGCCGTGAAAACGTAAGGCACGAGAAGAGCGACAAGCGCCGCGACAATTAGACATCTGATTAAAGC
>JBOGOU010000112.1:0-10118 GCA_050748205.1 Pyrinomonadaceae bacterium
GTATTTCTAATTTCGTGTCTCAGAAACCGATTAACATACTGTTGAGAATTAGAGAAGCAAAAGCAGACCCCTAGATTCGTACACTCGAAATTCGAAATCCGAAATCCGAAATCCGAAATTCGCTGCCGGCCCTGGGTCAGGGCACGTGGCACATGGGAGACAACCGGGCAAAGCGAGCTTCCGAGATTGCAGCGCTTAGAGTTGGTCTCGACCTTGGTCTTCGCCTAATCGACACCGCTGAAATGTATGGCGATGGACGCGCCGAAGAGCTAGTCGCCGAAGCGATTGACGGCCGTCGTGAAGAGGTGTTTCTCGTGAGCAAAGTGTTGCCTCATCATGCCACTCGTCGCGCCACGATCCGCGCTTGCGAAGGCAGTTTGCGACGGCTCAAGACTGATCGACTCGATATATATCTGCTGCACTGGCGTGAGGATGTGCCGCTCGGCGAAACGCTGGAAGGCTTTGCCACACTTGTAGACGCGGGCAAGATCCTTCACTGGGGTGTAAGCAATTTCGATGTTTCCGACATGGAGGAGCTACTGCAACTTCCTGGCGGAGCAAAAGTCGCGACGAATCAGGTCCTTTACAATTTGACGCGACGCGGCATCGAGTACGACCTGCTACCCTGGTGCAGGAAAATCAGCGTGCCCATCATGGCCTACTCACCAATCGAGGAAGGCCGGCTGCTAAACAACAGAACGCTGAAGGAGGTTGCGGCTCGACGTGGCGTCACTGCTTCGCAGGTGGCCCTTGCCTGGGTTCTTCGACGTGATGACGTAATTGCGATTCCCAAAGCCGGTAGGCCGGAGCACGTTAAGGAGAATCATGCCGCGTTGAGTATTCACCTTTCGCGGAACGATCTCTCGGAGCTTGACGGCGCCTTTCCGCCACCCAAGAAGAAAATCTCACTCGAGGTGATTTGAATGTCACACGACCACGCGCCGACCACCATGTAGCCAATGGATCCTAAGCTCAACGTCGACGAGCGCCACTCAACCATGGTTCTGTGGGAGAGTGCTTTTAATGGCGTTGAGTACTAGCATCCGGTCGCTACCGCTCGCGGTGCGGAATTTAAGTAGTGCTCGTCGAGTTGAGTGGCAGGATCCATTGGCTACCGCAAACGGTTCTGTGGTTGAGTGGCTCCCATCGAGGTTGAGCCAAAAGGCGGGCGCGCTGCTGTGTTCTTCCGACCTGGATTCGATCGTGGCAAGGGGCGCCCACAGAGCGACGCCCCTACAGATTAATGTTCCCAGCAGCAAGCGCCGGGGACTGTTTATGGTCTTGGTTCTCTACTGGCCGATCGGTGGATCTGTGGCAGTGGCGGGTTGCGAATCATTTACATGAATGGTGTTGGTATCGGCGTCCATGTAGAAATGGTTCCTGCCCGTCGCGCCCACGCCCTCTGTTACCTGTGGGTCTGCATTAACGGCGTACGAGGCCTGCTGGGCCGTAGACTTCGGAATCACTCTCATGGTGTAGACATACCCGTCAACCACGGGAGTACTCCCTGCGAAACGAGTATCGAGCAGGTTTTCCTTCAGCATCTCGTCAAACGTGCCATAGGTGCTGCGCTGGTGGGAGTTGTAGTAGAGCATCTGTTGCTCGGCGATTGTTCTGAGGGTCTTGATGGCTGCGGCTTCGTTGGCGGCGCGAACTGCAGCCTTCCATCCAGTCACGCCGACGGCGATCAAAATACCGATGATCGCAATTACGATCATGAGCTCGATGAGGGAAAAGCCTCGCTCGATGTGACGACACTTATGGGCCTTTTTCATAGAAATCTCCTCGCACCTCATTACACGTGCGAGCCTTACCGAGGTTCCCTGATTCCTTAGCAGGCGGCTAAGCGCTGAGTAATGAGCGGAGCTAGTTTACTACAATCCAACGACAACCGTCACTTTGCCAGCCAGAACGGTAGTGGCCTAATTTCAATTTCTCCCGTGTCTCCGTGTCTCCGTGGTGAATGTTTGGCTAAGCATATTCACCACGGAGGCACAGAGGACACCGAGATCTCATAACAACTTAGGCCACTACTGGCAGAACTTTTGGCGTGCGGCTGCTACCTTTAGCATGTAGAATGAATCGTGGATTTTTGGGGGCAGGGAATTACTTAATGAGACGTCTGCATACAGTTAACGGGCAGGAACCTCTGCTCACGTCCGAGGCCGTCGCAAGGATCGACCGGCTGCAGATGGCCATCGAGACAGTCATCAAGGGCAAGCCAGAGGCCGTCCGCCTGGCAATTGTCACTTTGATTGCCGGGGGACACCTGCTCGTTGAGGATGTTCCCGGCGTCGGCAAGACGACACTGGCCCATGCGCTGGCTAAGGCACTTGACTGCAGTTTTCAGCGCATACAATTCACTTCTGACCTGTTGCCTTCAGATGTCATCGGACTTTCGGTTTACAACCAGCACTCGGGTGTTTTCGAATGGAAGCCAGGTCCGGTCTTTGCAAACGTTGTTTTGGCCGATGAGATCAATCGGACCACGCCTAAGACCCAGTCGGCATTGCTCGAAGCAATGGCCGAAAGACAAGTGACCGTGGAAGGTGTGACCCATCCTTTACCTGCTCCCTTCATAGTTCTGGCAACGCAAAACCCCATCGAGCATCACGGTACATACCCGTTACCGGAGTCACAGCTCGATCGCTTCATGCTGCGCTTGCGGATCGGGTATCCGGACCTGGGGAACGAAAAACAGATCCTTCGCGATCGGGAGCAGGCAGATCCGCTGACGGAACTAGTCCCCGTGATGACTGCAGAGGAAGTGGTGGAGTTGCAACAAAGCGTTGCGGCCGTTGCGATAGACGACGCGCTGGTGGAATACCTGATGAGCATAGTCGCCGCCACGCGCGACTCGGAGATGCTGGATCTAGGAGTTAGTCCCCGCGGAAGTCTCGCGCTGTTTCGAGCGGCGCAGGCGCTCGCCCTCACTGAGGAGCGATCTTACTGTATTCCAGATGACATTAAGCGTCTGGTACAGCCGATCTTTGCTCACCGCATTCTCGTTAGTTCGCGTTTTGCCTCGGCGCTTCGGCGTAGCGAAGAGGCGGAAGCAGTCTTGCGAGAGATCATGAAAACAGTCAGTGTCCCGCTCTAAAATGAAAGACGCGGGGATGGGGAGACGCGGGGATGGGGAGAAGGTGAGTGGGCACCCCGACAGATTTTGTAGGGGCGGCGCGCTGCGCTTTGCCCCCTTCCTAACTGTGAGTTCTCAAACTTGAATCCGCGCGACTCCGCATCTCCGCGTCCGCCCGTCTCCGCATCCCCGCGTCTCCCCGTCTCCGCGTCCCCGCGTCCCGTCTCCGAGTCCCCAGATTCCCCCGTGTCCGCGTCCTTCATCTCCCGGTGGCGCAACGCGATTCTGGGCACATTGCTGGTTTTCGCCGGTCTCGGCGCCGCTCTAGTCTCTGTCCTCGCCCGCTGGACGAATGACAATCGAATGGCAACGGCCGGAGCGTTGTTATCTCTGATTATCGCCGCGCTGATTGCTATCTTCATCGTTCCGCCATTGGCTCGATCCGCACGTCTCGAGGTAGCCGGGCTTGATCTGCCAATTGAGTTGACGGCCGGCGGCGCAATCTTCCTCGCAATCCTCACAATAGTTGGGCTGGCCGCCTGGAATACTGGTAACAACCTCTTATTTCTGGTTTTCTCTCTCCTTTGTTCCACGCTCTTTGTAGGTTGGGTGGCTGCTAGAACGTCTTTACGAGATCTGGAAGTGTCAGCACGCTTTCCCGATCACATTTTTGTGGGCGAAGCCGCCCCGGTGATTGTGACCCTGCGCAACACGAAGCGAGTTGTGCCCTCATTTTCAATACTCGTGGAGGCACGAGGCCCGAAGCACTCTCAGCGTCGCGAAAAACGCAGAATGAGGAAGACGAAGCATCACAAACGACCGCTTGCTTACTTCACCTACATTCCGCATCGCGCCGCAGCCGAGCAACGCGTAGAACAAGTCTTTCACGACCGTGGCCATGTGTTCATCAATGGATTCGAACTCTCTACGCGCTTTCCATTCGGATTTGTCC
This sequence comes from Pyrinomonadaceae bacterium, assembly GCA_050748205.1. GTDB lineage: Bacteria > Acidobacteriota > Blastocatellia > Pyrinomonadales > Pyrinomonadaceae > PSRF01. Next base: position 4,032 of record JBOGOU010000112.1, read on the forward strand.
GGCGCCGGCGAAGACTCAGAGCCCGAAATGTCGACATTGTTGTTTACCCGAAACCAGAGCCGATCGGCGACGAGTTGCACCTGCTGCCGATGTACGCCGGGCGCATGGCTTCAGTTCGGCGTGGCGCCGGTCACGATCTCTTCTCACTTCGCGATTACCAACCACAGGATGATCTCCGCCACATAGATTGGAAGGCAACGGCCAGGGCCAGGCGCTTGACAGTTCGTGAGTTCACGTCGGAAGACGAACGCCGGATCACCATTATCCTCGACACCAGGCCGGTATCCGATTCCAAGATTGGAACCTTTGCAGAACGATTTGAACGAGGGGTGATTCGTGCCGCCTCTCACTTGAAACATTTTGTTGATGAGCGGGCCGAGGTGCGCTTGATACTCGGTACCGAAATTGGACCTTACGGCTCCGGTTTGGAGCATCTTTACGCATGCCTCAGGCGCTTAGCGCTCGTGGATCCTCAGGAGGTTGGCGCCGCTTCAGATCAAATCTCAACCGTTGCCGAACTGGAAGCTCACCAGCGTTCCCACCCAGCTTCTGGTGACGACTATTCAATATTGCTTACACCGGCTGCCCCGGGCTCAATTCCGCCGAAGGTCTGGCGTAGTTCCTATGTCATATATCTATAGAATGAATATTTGCTCGACAGTGGAGATACTCGTTGTTATATTGCTGATCTCACGTCCCGACCTCACCGAGAACCTCTTTTCAGGAGAAAAACACCTTAATGGCTACAGTTCTTGAGGCACACAAGCCCGCTGCGATCCCCATGCATCCGCTGCCGAAAGTCTGGCTGATCGGGGCCTGTTTCGTTCTTTCCGGAGCTACCGGCTTGATTTACGAAGTGCTTTGGGCGCGGATGCTGGGCCTTGTTTTTGGCGCGACGACGCTTGCTGTTAGCACGGTTCTAGCTGCTTTTATGGGTGGTCTGGCGCTGGGCAGTGCTCTGGCTGGACGCCTCGCCAGCCGCGTCAAGAGACCTGTTCGTGTCTATGGTCTCCTGGAAATTGGCATTGCGCTTTATGCCCTGGCAGTGCCTCTCCTTTTCAGTTGGGTTGACAACCTGTATGCCTTGATCTGGCAACAACTCCAACCTGGCTTTTTTGCGTTTAGTGTTTGGCGCTTTGCTCTTTCTTGTTTGATGTTACTGGTGCCGACCACGCTGATGGGCGCTACTTTACCCGTTCTCTCGGCCGCCCTCGTGCGTTCGCCTGCATTCAAATCGACTTCAGTTACGCGTCTTTATACCTGCAATCTTGTTGGAGCGATCTGCGGAACAGTCGCCGCGGGATTCTTTCTGCTGCCAATTCTCGGAGTGGGCGCGACAATCTATACGGCCGCAGCCATAAACATACTTATTGGAATAGTCGCGATCGTTGCGGACCGCACGAATGCTGCGGCCGAATCCGACGTTTCCCGCGAGTATTTAGACAGGGAATCACCTGAGAAAGAGGATCAGGTCGAGTCTGCAAGCAGTGATGACCTGACGGCGGTGAAGTTCTGGTTATTTTGTGCCTTCATCTCGGGATTCGTGACCATCAGTGCTCAGGTCGCGTGGACACGAGTGCTCACAATGATTATTGGCTCGAGCACTTATGGCTTCACCATCGTGGTGGCGTTGTTCCTAATAGGGCTGTCGTCCGGGGCCTACTTAATAGGACGCAAGCGCTACGCAGAAGACTTAAGGACAACGATCTTCAAGGTTGAATTGATCACGGCCATCAGTCTCATTCTGAGTTTGAAGGTCGTGAACTGGACACCGGCGCTTTTGGTGAACATTGGACTGCGGCTGAATGTCGGCTCCTGGGGTGGATTGCTTTTGCTGCAAATCCTCGCAGCCGGATTCCTTGTTCTGCTGCCTGCCTTCCTGATGGGCGCCGTGATGCCCCTGGTGCTGGTTTGGGCCAGCAAAGGTCAGTCGTCCAAATCCGTCCAGACCGTGGGCCGTAGTTACGCTTTGAACACGCTCGGGGCTATCGCCGGAGCGTTCTGCGCAGGGTTCATACTGATCCCGAGAACAAGCACCAGGTACACAATTCTTTTTGCAGCAGCGCTTTGTTTAGTGGTGGCCGCCCTTGCTTATCAACCTCGAAGCGATGCTGAGAACAAACCACCTCGTGGGCTGACTCTCGGCTTAGCCGCCGTGGTAATTCTTCTGCTCTTTGTTTTTGCGCCTGGGATGAACTTAGGGGACCTCTCCATTGGAGCATACGACAGCCTTGTGAGGGCGCTTGCGAAAACACGCGAAGGCATTAGCGAAGATCCAAGAAGAGGTCCAGCGACCCATGTGTTGCTAATGTACGAGGAGGGTCCTACTTCTACGGTCTCGGTGCGCAAGGACTGGGACATTACTTCTCTAGCCATCAATGGTCGCACCAACGCATCTGACCGGGAAGACATGCCTACTCAGGTAATGCTTGGACAGTTACCCCTTCTATTGGCGCCGAGCATAAAAAACGGGTTAGTAGTCGGCTTTGCTTCAGGTGTCAGCGCCGGTGCCATGCTCCAATCACCACTGGAGTCGCTCGAGTGCGTCGAGCTCGAACCTGCAACCATCACTGCCTCCCGCTTTTTCGAGCACGTCAACAATCTGCCGCTCAACGATACAAGACTCCGTTTGATAATCGATGATGCAAGGACCTATTTGCGCGTTACGCCTACACGATTCAATGTGATTGTCAGCGAACCAAACCACCCCTGGGTGCCTGGAGTGGCGAATCTCTTTACGCGTGAGTTTTTTGAACTGGGACGTAACCGATTGACCGAGGATGGCGTATTCGTGCAGTGGCTGCAGATTTATCAGCTATCACCCCAGAGCCTGCGTTCGGTGCTGGCTACCTATCAAAGCGTGTTTCCACACGTTATGGTCTTTCGTGTGGGCGGCGCCACCAAAGGCAAAGACTTGATTTTGGTTGGGAGCAGAGTTCCTTTGACGTTAGATCGGCTTGCCGAGCGAATGCGTGAGCCGCGAACGGCAGCGGAGTTGGCACGGATCGGATTAACTCGCGAAGAGGATGTGAGGTCGTGGTATGTTTGCAATGAAACTCAACTAACTCCCGCGGTGGCTGGGGCAGTCATCAATACAGACGACAACATGCACATCGAGACCACAGTGCCGCGCGAGGCTTTCCTACCTCTAATGCAAAGCAATTCAGCGTGGATTGAAAGCCTCGCGAAATGAGTCGAGAGTCTGGAGTCAAGAGTCGGGAGTCAAGAGTCGGGAGTCAAGAGTCGAGAAAGTCCTATAAACCTCATGAATCCTCACACGAAAGGACACACAAAATGGCTACCTTCAAAAAATTCGAAGACATCAAGGCTTGGCAAAAAGCAAGGCGCGCAACTCGAAAGATCTACGAAGTTACCGGGCAAGATCGATTTGCCAGGGATTTCGCTCTTCGCGATCAAATCCGGCGGGCAAGTATTTCAATTATGGCCAACATCGCAGAAGGATTTGGACGGCATACTGATAAGGACTTTGCGAACTTCTTGAGCATGGCGCATGCGTCAGTTTCAGAGGTTCAGTCTCATCTGTACGTAGCTCCCGACCTGGATTACCTCTCCGAGAACTTGTTTACTGAACTGTATGGCGTGTTGGACGAAGTGTCTAGGATGACTCTTATTCTTGCTCGACACCTTCGTACTGTAAAATAGGCTCAACTTCTAATGGTCGTTGCAGTCTTCGACTCTCCGACTCCCGACTCTAGACTCCCGACTCTCGACTCTCGACTCTCGACTCTCGACTCTGGACTCTCGACTCTCGACTCATTTTACGCGATTGGGCAGGCCTGGACCGAGACGAGTTGCCATTTTTCGTCGCGCAGCGAATAAATGTGAATGACCTTGTAGTGACCACTGAAATCGCGCCCCTTGTAATACCACTTTGCTGAGTCCTTTCCTGTGATTACCGCGGTGCTGCCCCAGATGCGTACGCTTACGTTCTCGCGATTGAGGTATTCGACCTTAACGTCGCCAGACACGACATCGCCGATGAACTGCTCCTTGTCATGCCCTCCATCGGATGGGCAAAGAAAAAATCGTCGGCCATGATGCGATCCAACGTCGCACTGTCTGCCCTAACTAAGGCCTTACCCCATTCATCATTCAACTGTCGCAGCTGTTGCTCAATTTGAATCTTCGAGGTCGTTTGGGGCTGATGTTTACCTGACATCGCGTTTTCCTCCGGTTTCGAGTGATCAGTGATCAATGGTCGGTGGTCAGTAGTCAGTTGTCAGTTGTCAGTAGTCCGTGGTCCGTGGTCAGTTGTCCATGGGCCGACTGAGACCCACCGCTACCGCGTGGTGGTACTGACCTCATGGGACCGCGGCATGAGTAACACCTCACCACGGACCACTGACAACTGACCACTGACAACTGACCACTGACAACTAACTAGACCACTGACTACTGACCACTGACCACTGACTACTGACAACTGACTACTGACCTAATGAGTCAATCATTTCATCAGCGGCGCTCTCGCCACTGCGAATGCAGTCGGGAATCCCCGCACCTGTGAAGGCACTGCCGGCAAGCCTAAGGCCTGGGAGCTGGACCAGCCGGTCGCCGGCTCGCTTTACTCGATCCAGATGTCCCACGTGGTACTGGGGCATTGACCGTTCCCACTTGGAAACAACGGTAAAGAGTGGCGCTTTCTCAATACCAAGAAGATCCCGCAAATCGGCTCGCACTCGGGAGACCATTTCCACTTCATCGAGCGCGAACATCTCTGGTTGTAGCGCGCCGCCCACGAAGGCGCGCAGCAACACACTATCCGTTGGCGCGCGCGCAGCGAATTTCACACTGCTAAAAGTACAGGCTATAAGAGATCGTTTCTCGATGAACGGCACGACAAACCCAAAGCCGTCGAGCTGATGCGGGACATCAACGCGCTTGTAAGCGAGATTGACCGTCGCCGTTGAGGCGTAGGGAATTCCGCGGAGTTCCTCAGAGAGTTTGGAATCCGTTGCGTCCAACAAGCGTGCAGCGGCGTCAGCCGGCAGGGCGAGACAAACTGCCTGGGCGCGAATGGCCTCGACGGAAGTGGCTTTAATGATCCAGTCTCCTGAAGCTCGATCAAGGCTCAGCGACTCTACCCTGGTGTTTAGCCGGACTGTGTCCCTCTGCAGCCGTGACGAAAGATGATCCACAAGCGTTTGCATGCCCCGCTCAAAAGAAAGGAAAAGACTGTAGCGGGCGCCGCTTGTGCCCGTGGTCGGAACATCGTGACCGGTGCGGGCCTGCCTAAACATTCCGAGAATCAGGCTGCGGTGCTCGCGTTCGAGCTCCAGAAAACGCGGCATTGTGGCTCGCAAGCTCAGGGTTTCTGGATCCGCGGTGTAAATTCCCCCGACCATAGGCTGGGCCATTCGCACCAGCGCCTCCCGTCCGAGCCGGCGCCGCACAAAATGACCGAGACTCTCATCCTTATTCCCGTTGGTGTCTCCGCGAGGCAAGAGCAGATCCATTGCCATTCTGGCTTTGCCGGCCCAACTAAATATGTCACTGGTTACAAAGGGCCAGAGGCGCGTGGGCGCCAGCAATTGAAAACCTTCAGGCACAGGACGCAGTTTTCCCTTGCGCACAATGAAACTGCGCCGATTCTCTTTGCTGGTTTCGATGAGCTGCGACTCAAGGCCGGCGCGCTTCGCGAGGTTGAGAGCTTCCGGTTTTTCCGAAATGAAGGAATCCGGACCGCGTTCCAGGAGGAACCCGTCGCGATGCTCGGTTTGAATTGTCCCTCTCAACCTTGAATCTGCTTCAAGCAAGGTTACGTCAAATTCGAGCGCAGTTTCTTTGCGAAGTTCGACGAGCCGGTGTGCCGCGGCCAGTCCAGTGATGCCGCCCCCGATGATGACGATTCTTTTCATACCAACGTTCCACCGGCTCGCTGCGACTCAACAGATACTGGCCTCATTGGACCGCGACCGAGTAACTGCAAACGAGACCCACCCGCTACCGAAACCTTGAAAAACATTAGTCACAGATTAACGCGGATGACACGGATCGAAACACAACCAAAACATTGTCGGTTTCTTAAGTTCTTTTCTATTCTGATCCGTGTCATCCGCGTTAATC
>JBOGOU010000113.1:0-1719 GCA_050748205.1 Pyrinomonadaceae bacterium
CCGACGTTAGCGATTTGTTGACGGTTCATAGGCATCGCTCACCTCACGCTGCCCGCGTCCGCAACCCGGCCCTTCGGAACGCCATAAGCACAAGCGCCAGCAGCGAGCCGTACACCACCACGCTGACGAGTGCTTGCGTTCCGAATCCCGGTGTTGCGTCTGAGGGGAGATAGGCTTTGACCTGATCTGGCGCAAAGCCCTTGAGGATGCCACTGACGAACGGTACCGCGTAGACTGCCGCAGCGCCTAAGGCGAGTGCGGCCCACAAAAAAGCCATGTTCCTCCTGACAGGCCCGGGTCTGAACTGGCCGGTGTGTGCCTGCCTTAGCGTTAAGCGATGCACCCGACATTGTCCCGCCGCGCGCGCCGCCTATCTATGCGTAAGAGTGCGCGCGCGGGCGGGCAATGTCAAGGGGAATCAGGTGTGTATCTTAAATGCCGAAAGTTTACGCTACATATATAGTGTGTGTAGCGAGACTTTTCGGCATTTAATGTACACGGGGGGTAACGAGAATATAACTTACCTCGGACGTTACCAGCCAATGTACGTGAAAGAGTTCTCTTGACATCTGTCCTCGGACTGTTTATCTTGTACCTCGTGCCTGAGGGCCTCTACTTCCTGGAGCCGTTAGAGGAGCTAGTGGAAACTGCACTATACACGGCAGCAGTGCGAGACGAAATTCCAGTTTCCTTTATTTTGGTGGGGCCGTCCGGTGCGGCCAAGAGCAAACTTCTCAAAGTCTACCAGTCACCATGTATTCACATATCAGATTCGATAACGAGCGCAGGCTTGTGGGACATCGTACAAAAGGACGAGAAGAACGAGAAGAAGTTCCTCCTCATTCCAGACATCAATCCCACCTTATCGCGCCGCAGTTCCACGACGCAAGCCACTATCGGCAATCTTCTCAGCCTGACGGCAGACGGCACGGTGCGGATTGACGACGGACGGGGAGAGAAAGTCTGCAAGCATAACCCGATGGGCCTACTGACAGCCTGCACGCCTGAGATCTACCACAAGCACGCTAGACAATGGTTCGCACTCGGATTACGGCGACGGATCATCCCTCTTTTCTATACCTACAGCGAGATCACGGAAAGCGCATTACAGAAGCTCGTGAGAGACGGACGTATACACGCAGCGTTCTTGAAGCCGCGCACTATATCATTCCTGACAGGTCAGGCCAGGCCGTCTATAGATCAATCTCTGCCGCTGGAACTGGAAGCCAAGAGTGAAAAGCTGGCGACGAATCTGGGAAAACTGGAATTCGTTGAAAAGAAGATACGGAAGTGGCAGATCAAGGACGTGGTACCGATCAGCCCGCATGTTACCATCCGCACCCTTGCAATGGCGCACGCTTTACGCCGGAAGTCAGCAAAGGTGGAAAAGCAGGAGTTAGACTTCATCACTCAATTTATCGGCTTCACAGACCCGGAAATGCCGAGGCAGATATGAGCCGCCATCCCTGGTACACGTTGTCTGGCCTCGTGTCGCGGTTCGTCTTTCGCTTAGCGAGAAACGCCGCAGCGCACCCAAACAGCGACCTGTGGATACCGCTCGCGTTCGCCTATGGTCTTGTCGAAGTCGGCGGCATCTTTCGCGTGATACGGCAGGTAGCACTCCTCATGTTGAGATCACAGTTCAGGAGGAAACATGACAGCACCAAACCCAAAGCCTAAAGGCCATATCATCATTTGTCCCGCACCAGACTGTGACAC
>JBOGOU010000114.1:0-2369 GCA_050748205.1 Pyrinomonadaceae bacterium
GATCTACAGATTCCAACACATCCGAGTCCCAACAGGAATCTCGGCCGTTTAGGGTCCGAGTCTCCGGCTTAATGTAAACATGAACGAGGCTGTGGGCCCGTCAACTGAAATCGATCGCAAGGTTGTCGAGGGTTTCGAGAAAGCCTTTGAGCGTTTGCACGCGCGCTCTCGCATGCTGATCGAGACGACTCCGCTTGAACGTCTCTACACAGGTTCGGCGACAGGATCTAACGGCGCGTCACCCTCTGTTGGCTCGTATGTTCTGAGAAGCGCCGCGGTTGTGGAACAGACTTTCGGGGGCATAACCGCGAATCTATGGGACGATCCTTTTGAGTGGACGTTGCCTGAGACGCTCTCCACCGGCGCCAGGATCATAGAATATTTAGACGAGGTCGAAGAAACTCGCAAACGTGCCTTTGCATGCTTTTCAGGGGACGAGGATCTGAAAAAGGAGATTGCAGCACCCTCAGGCGATATGTGTCCTCTAATCAATTTGCTACTCGACACTCTTGTGCGGGCAGCCGAGCTTCAAGGCCGTGCCCTTGCCCAACTGGCGACGCTTTCCAATCCGCGACCTAATGGGTTTATCATCTGAACACCAAAGAATTGCCTGTGAGGTCTCCCCAACTATGTACTGTCCCCAATGCGGCCAACAACAATTCTCAGACAGCTTGAGGTTCTGCTCCAGATGTGGCTTTCTGTTGGAAGGAGTATTGCAGCTGTTAGGGAACGGAGGAGTGCTGCCATTCTATCCTCCGGAGGCGGGGTCGGGACAGATGTCACCGCGGCGCAAAGGAGTACGCCAGGGCGCCATTCTTTTTCTCGTTGGGGCGGTTCTGGTTCCAGTTCTAGGCGTCATTAACGGTTTCACAAACGGCCCGAACTTACTCGACATACTTGTTCCGCTGGCTGCAATAATCTTCTTTGTCGGAGGATTGATGCGAATGCTCTTTGCGGCGATCTTTGAAGAGGGAGCCGACACGCGGCGTCGCACACCCACTCCCTTCTATGGCCCTCCACAAACCCCCGCTTCGAGCAAACGCTCTCAGGGCTCTTTGCCGCCCGCGTCCGCCAATCCCGCTGCTGGTTGGAGGCCTCAACCCACCACAGGCGAGATTCGTCAGCCGTCAAGCGTTACCGAGAACACCACACGTCTTCTTGATAAAGACGAACAGAATCGGTAGTCCCTTCGATGTCTGCGCTCACCGATCGTTTGCGTGAACGAATCAGACGTGACGGTCCAATTACTTTTCATGACTGGATGAAAGCGGCGCTCTACGATCCCGAGCAGGGTTACTACTGTAGGTCTGACCGGAAAAGATGGGGACGAGAAGGGGATTACCGCACCAGTCCTGAGCGAAGCGTTCTGTTCGCGTCGACATTCGCACGGTACTTCGCAAAACTATTCCTAGATCTCGGTTCGCCGCGTGCCTGGACAATCGTCGAAGCAGGCGCCGGGGCAGGGCACTTCGCGGAAGGTGTTCTTGAAACGCTGGAGCGACGCTTCCCTCCGGTGTTCACGGCAACGACGTATTGCCTCGATGAGACAAGCGCCGACTCGCGAGCGCGTGCAGCTCAACAACTGGCACGGTTCGGCGACAAGGCGCAATTCAGGCATCTCGAGGAGCTAAACCGGCTTGATCGAGCGATCATCATCTCAAATGAGTTGCTCGATGCTTTTCCTGTTCATCGCTTAGTCATGCGAGAAAATGAGCTCGCTGAGTTTTATGTCGGGGTCAATGGTGTTGGGAGTTTTGAGTGGACGATTGGCAAGCCATCGACGAAGCGCTTGAACGAACATTTCTCACAACTTGGCATTCGACTCGAGGAAGGCCAGAAGGCCGAGGCAAATCTGAGCGTGGCGGACTGGTTTGAGTTGGCCGTTGGGAAGATCGACGAAGGCTTTCTAATTACCTTGGACTATGGGGCCGAAGCCCGTGAGCTCTATGACTCGCACACGCGACCTGAGGGAACTCTGCGATCGTTTGAGCGACACCAGTTTGCGAGCGATGTGCTCCAGCGTCCGGGTGAGCAAGACATCACTAGTTCTATTGATTGGAGCTTTGTCAAAAAGGTCGGCGCAAATCTTGGATTGGAGGTTGTGGCTTTCGAGCGACAAGATCGGTTTCTTCTAAACGCCGGTTTGATTGAGGAAATGGAATTGCGAACGAGCGAAATCGAAGGAGAAGCTGAAAGATTGAGCTTGCGCACAAACGCCCGCGAAATGATCTTGCCTGGTGGACTGGCTGGGAGTTTTCAAGTGTTGGTTCAGAAGAAAAATAAGCCGCGGATTAACGCGGATGACACGGATCAAACCAAAACAGGCTATTAGAAAGCCTTTGTTTCGATCTGTGTCATCCGCGTTAATC
>JBOGOU010000115.1:0-8000 GCA_050748205.1 Pyrinomonadaceae bacterium
GTTGAGATTAATCTCAAACGTCGTGCGCGAACCGCAGACCTAACAAAACGTCAGCGAGTCATGAGCAAACTGTAATACCCACTGATGCCGTTGAGGACATACTGTACGGCAAGCGCTGCCAACACAATTCCCATTACGCGTGTGGCAATATGCACACCACCTTCCCCCAGTAAGGCAATCAGCCTTCCGCCCAGGTACAAGGCAACAAAAGCAACAATAAACACCAGCGCAATCGCCACTGCCACAGAAGCCAGGCGTCGCGGATCGCCCGCGGCTTGAGAAGTCAGCAGGAGAATGGTCGCGATTACTCCGGGACCTGAGAGCATTGGGATTGCCAGTGGAAAAACAGAAATGTCGTGTCCTACAGAGCCCCGTTCCCTTCGCTCAGGAGCTTGGAGCCCTCCGCGATGTCCGAACAGCATGGGCATCGCAGTGGCAAAGAGAAGAATGCCGCCGCTGATTGCGAAAGCGTGTACCGTGACGCCGAGATATGACAGTACCGCGCGGCCGGCTACCAGGAAGAAAAGCGCCACTCCGAAGGCAATAAGCACCGCCCGCGTCAGAATTCTACGGCGCCGGTCCGGCTGTTCGTCCTTGGTCAAGGCAACGAAAATGGGCACGACACCTGGCGGGTCGACCACGACCAACAAGGTGACAAACGCGGCCAGTCCAAAGCGCATGAAGTCCTGGTCCATATTGGGAATTCTCCGAGGCAGACAATAGCCTTCTCGGATTGTAACGCAACCTGATTGCAGCTTAGTGGCTTTCAAGCTTGAGGCGGGGACCGGGTCCACCTTCCTGACGGGGAGATGACTGAGTTTGAGAGGTCGGTTCCAGCGGAGTGGCTTTCAAGCTTCAGGCGGGAGAGGTCCTGACCTGAGAGGTAAATACAGTTAGGACACCACCTATTTTGGATTTTCCTTCCCAGGTTGAAGCTTTCTGAGCTACACTGACTTTTGTCTCCTGCCCCCCTCCCGACAAGAACCTCTAGACGAAACGCGGACGATTTATGAAGTCACGAAGGTTTGTTCTGTGGGTGCTGATGGCAACAGCCTGGGCTGGGGCCGTTCTGGGTGGAGAATCCAACTTCTTTTTTAGAGAGACAGGAGCGGCTGCGCCGGCGGAGTTACCCACCATAATACTGATGTCCCCTGTTGCAGGTTTGTCATTACCAGTCAGCATCGCGCACGCAGGAGACGGTAGCGGCCGGTTGTTTGTCGTCGAACAGGGTGGGCGCATTCGCATAATAAGAAACAACGCGCTGCTTCCCACTGTATTCCTCAACATCAGTTCGCGAATTTCTTCAGGCGGCGAACGCGGCCTGCTCGGATTGGCCTTTCCTCCGGGCTTCGCAGCTAAACAGTACTTCTACGTCAACTACACCAACACCGCCGGCAACATAGTGATCGCCCGCTATCGAGTGACCGCGGGAAACGCAGACCTTGCCGATGCCGCGAGCGAGCAGATTGTGCTCACCGTTCCCCACCCCACGTTCGCTAACCACAACGGCGGTCAGCTGGCGTTCAGCGGGCGCGACGGTTTCCTTTACATAGGCACGGGTGACGGAGGATCAGGCGGCGACCCTAATAATCGAGCGCAAAACCCTAATGACCTACTTGGCAAGATACTCCGTATCGACGTCGAAACTGGTAGCCCCGCAACTTACACTGTTCCCTCAAGCAATCCTTTCGTAGGGCAGACAGGCTTTAGATCCGAAATCTGGGCGCTCGGCATGCGTAACCCCTGGCGCTTTTCGTTCGACCGTCAAACCAACGATCTATACGTAGCTGATGTAGGCCAAAGCGCTTTCGAGGAGGTGAACTTCCAGCCTGCGATGAGTCCGGGCGGAGAGAACTACGGCTGGCGCTTGATGGAAGGCATGCATTGTTTCAATCCTCCAAACTGCGTCATGACGGGATTAACGTTGCCGGTCGTCGAATACAATCACAATTTCGGGTGCTCAGTGACCGGCGGTTACGTTTATCGCGGCGCCACTTTTCCGCGGATGCAGGGTTTGTTTTTCTACGGCGATTTCTGCTCGGGCCGCATTTGGGGCTTGAGACAAGAGACTGGCGTCTGGCAAGCCACCGAATTGCTTGACACGACGATCGGCATCTCCACTTTCGGTGAAGACGAGCAAGGAAATTTGTACGTCGCCGACTACAACAGTGGCACAATCTTTAATGTTGCCGATAACGCGCCTACACCGACGCCCACGCCGACACCGCAAGCCTCAACGGTGCAGTTTAGCGCTGCGCAATTTCAGGTTACGGAAGATTGCACGGGCGTAGCTGTCAACGTGGCACGCACTGGCGGTACGGCCACGACTCAAACAGTTGAATTTCTGACAATCGAAAACTCGGCGAAACAAAAGACCGATTTCATCTATGCGGAGGGTACTCTTACTTTCGCTCCCGGCGATGCGACCAAGAGCTTCACCGTTCTTATCAATGAAGACTCTTACGCGGAGGGGAGCGAGAGCTTCATGCTGGAGCTCAGGAATCCGACGAACGGCGCAACCCTTGGCAGCCAGAGTATGGCGACTTTTGTTATTAACGACGATGAAACGGTCAACGGCACAACGAACCCCATCGACGATAACGCGACTTTCGTAACTCAGCATTACCACGATTTTCTCAATCGCGAACCGCAAGGAGGTCTGGCTTTTTGGGTAGGAGAACTTGCGATCTGTGGAACCGACGCAGCTTGTCTCGATGACCGGCGTGAAAATGTTTCCACGGCTTTTTTCCTTTCCATCGAGTTTCAGAACACCGGCTATCTTGTTCATCGCTTAGAGAAAGCTTCGTTCAATCGACTGCCTCGTTATACCTCGTTCTTGAGAGATACACGACGCGTTGGCGAAGGCGTATTGGTCGGCACGGGCGGCTGGGAACAGCGCCTCGCAGCCAATCGGCAGGCTTTGCTCGCCGATTGGGTACAACGCCCGGAGTTCAGGACTCGGTTCGACACTACCACCAACGGTCAATTTGTAGATATGCTATTTGCCAATTCGGAAGTAGTACCGACGCCCGCGGAAAGGGATGCGTTAGTGACTGCCTTGAATACCGGCGCGAAGACACGTACTCAAGTGCTCCTTGACATAGTTGAGAATGGCGCGGTCTACAATAAGCAATACAACCCAGCGTTTGTCCTGCTCCAGTACTTTGGTTACTTGAGGCGCAATCCGCAAGATCTCCCGGACCACGATCTGGCCGGCTTCAATTTTTGGCTTAACAAGTTGAATCAGTTTAGTCTACCGGGCGAAGATATGCGCGATGGTACAACCGCGCATGGCCGTGTGAAGCGCGCCGAGATGGTCAAGGCTTTCATCAAATCGATTGAATACAGGCAACGGTTCGCGCCTTAGTGATTGCACCCAAAGATGACTACCGAGTGGTCGCCGCAAGATACAACAACCCACCAGGACCATATAATTGCTCATATTGTCGGCTCAACTGTGCTCGGTTATTTCATTCTTGATGAGGAGCTGCATGTATTGCTCGACATGGGATTCATCTGGAACATTTACCTGGACGGTGAGATGGGCTTACTGCCGCATCCGGTAGCAATTGGTGAGTTGGAGGTCGAGAAAGAAACGTGTGCGCAGATCGCGGCAGAAACTGACCTGCTGTTGTCATCGGAAAGCAACCTCGAAAGACTGGCGTTAATCACTCCAGCAGAATGCCTGATCAAGGATGTGACGTTCTTCTCGAATGATGACCGGCGAAGACTGGTGATTGAGGGAGAGGAAACGAGTCTGAAAATCGAGACGTCGTTGCATACCGCACAGTTTCAGGTCTCTGAGTTTCCAAACAGCTGAGTCAGATACAACTGGATCACGTTTGAGATCTGAGATTTGAGATCTGAAATTTGAGACTTGAGATCTCAGAAAAGCCATTGCGCCGCAATTCATCAGCAACTGCGGCGCATTTTTTAGTTAACCAAAATCGTCATGTTCTCCAGGCTCTTCAGCCGCTGACAGTGATTTGATTGTCAATCTCCCTGACGCCTCTCACCTCACGAATCATTCGTTCAACCTGAGACTTGACTGACTGGCTCTTTACGGTACCGAGCAAAGTCGCCTTACCGTTCAGAACCGTCACCGTGATGGCCAGCGTTGAGAGATTGGGATCGTCCAGGATTTTTTTGTCAATCTCCGCCTGAATTGCCGAATCGTTGGAAGAGCTGCTGGTGGAGCCTCCCGTTGGTGCAGGCGGGTTAACAATAATGGGCGCCTGCTGCGTGGCCGGCGGTGCCTGCTGAATGATCACAGGCGGCTGTTGCGCCGGCTGCTGGACGATGGTCGTTGGCGGTGGCGCTTGTTGCTGCGCTGCCAAATTGTCGTTAGCGTTGTCGGTCTGTGCGTTCATTAAGAACAACACAAGTATGGTGAGAAGGGCTATTGCCAGCACCACTATTACTCCGACTGTGGTGCCCGAGACGCCGCTTCGCTCGGGACCTCTGACCGCCTCGGTTTGCGTAACCTCCCGGCGTGCCGTGGGCGTTTCCACGACGACTCTGCTTCTTCTCGCCTCTTGTTCCTGGTATGCCATTCTGCTTCCTCCTGCATTATGTCCGCTCGAAGCGGAAAGACGTTAAGTACCGTGTAAAGAAGAATGATCGATGACCATCCCGGAAAATCTCAATTAGTTACGGCGACGCGCACGCCGGCTGCGTGAATAGACATAGGAGCTACCCGCGCCCGCCAACGCGCCGATTGCTGCACCCTTGCCATGTCCCACGGCCCCGCCGACTCCTGCTCCCAACGCCGTCCCACTTAACACCGTGCCGGCGGTTCGCGTCCGTCCTCGAAAGTGCCGCCGCGCAGCGCGGCGATTAAACGCATAGAGACCAGCGCCGCCAGCCCCAATCGCCGCGCCTTTCTTGCCCCCCACCAACGCTCCGACACCAGCACCTCCTGCAATAATTGCCGCCGTTCGTGCTTTGCGACCAAAGCGAGACCGGCGCCGTGTCTGCCCGAGAGCCGGAATGATCGTCGCTGCCATTACTGTCAAGGCTAAGATCAGCACTAATAACTTCTTCATAAACCGTTCTCCTCTTAACTCTCTGTCCAGGATCCTCCTGGAAAAATCTCGAACCGTTCCCTTCACGGAGCAATCGCTATTCCTGCCCCCGCAAGGAGCGACGTTTTGCAACAAGGATGTAAGAAACAATAAGACTTTGGCCAATCCTATCGCCTTTACTGGGATTTCCGCGTACTGACTAGGTTCGCAATTCCGTACGCTTTTAAGTCTCTCACTGGGATGGCCATGGTCGGATCAAGACACGGATCCCTCCCGAAAGAATGAGAAGTGGACCCACCCGCTACCGCGTGAAGAGTGAGTGATTCGTCTGAGTAGCGGGTAGGTCGCGTGCAGATTTCGTTGTCATTGACGAGGTACCGAGGCCAACGCATAATCCGCCACATGACGACTGCAGTAATTCATCATCCAGTCTTTAAGGACCACGACACTGGACCAAGTCATCCAGAGTCTCCTTCGCGATATTCCGTGGTCATGAATGCGCTGCGAAATGATCTTGAACTCTGGCCGAGAGTACTGGAGATTCAAGCGAAGGAAGCAGCGCGCGGTGATGTGCAGGCGTGCCACACGCCACAGCTCTATAAAACAATCGAGCGGGCTGTTAGCGAAGGTATTGGCTACCTGGATCCAGATACTGTCGTTTCTATGCGGTCAATGGAAGCGGCCCTAAGAGGAGCAGGTGCGGCTTGTCAGGCGATCGACGTTGTAATGAGCGGCGCAGCCACTAATGCATTCGTTCCCGTCCGTCCGCCAGGCCACCATGCGACCTCAGAGCGAGCCATGGGGTTTTGTCTATTCAATAATGTTGCTGTCGCCGCTCGTTATGCTCAGAACCGCCATGCGGAGATCGAGCGGGTGGCAATTGTTGATTGGGATGTGCACCACGGAAATGGCACGCAAGGAATTTTCTACGACGATCCAACTGTTTTCTTCTTTTCGATGCATCAGTATCCGTGGTATCCAGGCACTGGCTCGCGCGGCGAAAACGGAGTCGGCCGCGGGAAAAACTACACTCTGAATGTCCCGGTCAAAGCTCGAACTGCGGCGGAGGAGCAGAAGCGAATGTTTGACGCTGCGCTCGACGAGATCAGTTCGACGTTTAGTCCGGACCTCATCATCATCTCCGCAGGATTCGATTCCCACGAGGGTGATCCGTTGGGCCAGCTACAACTCGAAGACGAAGACTTTACCGCGATGACCAGGGCCGTGAAGCAGTGGGCCGAGAGCACCTGCAAAGGCCGGATCGTTTCGTGCCTTGAGGGTGGCTACAACCTCGATACATTGGGCGAAACTGTCCGCGCCCACGTGAGCGAACTGGAGCACAGATAAAGTTTGAATAGGGGCGTTACGGTGGAGTACACTCAGAATCACTTAAACCGTTTCGGGACGCTAGAGCCTGAGAGGTTAGGTTGAGAGCTGCTACGCTTTCCGGCCACTCTTGAACCAGCCAATCGTTAAGCCTACAGACAAGCTAGTGCCAGCGCTCCGAAAAGCAGAGGAGGCAGACACCTCAATCTCGCCTTCATGGAGAAAAAAGCGCCATGCCAGACCTTGAGATTACCTGCACCGAATGCGGAACACCTTTCCCATTCACCGAACGCGAGCAGGAGTATTACAAAGAACGTAATCTGACTCACCCTAAACGCTGCAAGCCATGCCGAGACGCTCGACGCGCTAATTTTGGTGGTTCGAGAGGGCCGGGGGGCGAGCGTCAAAGATTCGAAATTACCTGCGATCAATGCGGCAAGACTGACACCGTACCTTTCAAGCCGTCGAGTGGAAGACCAGTTCTCTGCGGCGAATGTTTTGGCGCTAGTCGAACAACACAGCAAGGAACGTAACTGATTTGCATACTCGGGACTGTCAGGAAGATTAAGATTGAGTTACCCGGCGTACGCCTCGGATTGAGAGCAACCCCCTAGCCAGGAATTTGGTTAAGGCCACGAGGGCCAACACTCATCGTTAGAAGTTTCTCTGCGGGTACATTTTAGTGACTTACGAGACGATTAAAGTCGAGATGCGTGGAACCGTTTGCGTTGTAACGCTGAACAGACCAGCATCATTGAATGCCTTGACTCTCGAGGTTGGCCGAGAGTTTAAGGCGGCGGTTGCCGAGGCTTGCCGGAACACTGCACGGGCAATAGTTTTGACTGGGGCTGGCCGGGCATTCTGCGCTGGTGGCGACCTCCGCGAGATGCAGAAGATCGCTGCGCAGGACGGAAGAGTAGAAGCATTCTTTGATGAACCGCTGAGAGCGCTTAACGAATGCTTATTGCTGATTCGCCAAACACCTTTTCCCTTTGTCGCCGCAGTGAATGGTGCTGCGTCGGGAGGGGGTTGTAATCTCGCTCTCGCGTGCGATGTAGTGATAGCGGGTGAAAGTGCGCGATTCAATCAAGCTTTCATCAAGATCGGCTTATCACCTGATTGCGGCGGCACTTTCACTCTACCGCGGTTGATTGGTTGGAGACGCGCTACCGAACTTCTTATGACCGGAGATGTGGTCACAGCCCAACAGGCCGTGGAAATGGGAATGATTAACTCTGTCGTTCCCGACGCCGACTTGATAGATAAGGCAATGGCGATGGCTGAACGGTTGGCAAGCGCACCTACCGCGGCGATCGGGAAAATCAAGGAGTTAATGGAAGCCAGCGCGACTAACGATTTTGGCGGACAGCTTGAACTAGAAAGAAAGGCGCAGATTGAATCAGGAAAGACAAAGGACTTCAGAGAAGGCGTGGCAGCTTTCATAGAGAAGAGGCCGCCGGAATTTGTTGGCGGTTGAGTCGCGGGATAAGAGGAACCAGCGAGCCGCCGACTTAAGTTTGGCGGCTCTTTTGATTGGGTGCCGGGTGGAGGGTGTCAGGTGCCGGGTGTCGGGTGCCGGGTGCCAGGTGCCAGGTGTCAGGTGCCGGGTGCCAGGTGCCGGGTGCCAGGTGTCAGGTGTCAGGTGTCAGG
>JBOGOU010000116.1:0-3102 GCA_050748205.1 Pyrinomonadaceae bacterium
CTCCAATTGCTGGCAGATCTCAGCAGGCCGCCACAAGTCAAGTTTAGTGAATTGAACAGCCTTACGAACACGCCTGCTATTGAAGAGAATCCACTTAATTTCGATGTTCGAGTTGATTTCTTCCGGCAGTCTGATGAACGAGTGATCACCGCATTTACTATCCAGACAGAGAATAAGGATCTGGTTTTTCAAGACAGCGGTGGATTGCAGCAGGCTCGCATAAATATCTTTGGAAGGATTACATCAGTTGCCGGACGTCGCGTTGGCATCTTTGAAGATCCGGTGATTACTACTGCTACGACACAAGAATTGACGGACGCAAAAGATCGCAAGTCCGCGTACCAGAAGGCTCTTCCGTTGTTACCCGGTACTTATAAAGTCGACGTGGTGGTACGTGACGTAGTCTCAGGCGCAACGGGAATCCGTCACGTTGGTTTCACCGTACCCAAGTATGATCCCCAGAAGTTATCGACCTCTACTCTTGTTCTGGCGGCAAGGCTGGAAAGCCTGATCGATCAACCAGCGGTAGGCCAATTTGTGATCGGCCAGACGAAAGTGATTCCGAATGTGTCAGGAGTTTATCGTCGCGGCCAACCCGTAGGTGTCTATCTTCAGGTTTACAACGCAGGTATCGATCAAACAACTCTGCGTCCCTCGGTTGACGTCGAGTATGCCTTACTCAAAGATGGCAAAGAACTCGGCAAACAGGCTGAAGACTGGCGCGGCATGAGTGATTCAGGACAGCGCCTGACTTTGGCCCGATTGATTGACTCCAGCGCGCTGCCACCTGGAGAATACGAGTTGGCGATCCGCATCCGGGATCGCGTAAGCGGACAAACTCTTTCGCCGTCCGCCAAATTTACAGTGCAATAAGTCCCGGACGGGTTACGTGGCTCTTAGGAGTTCACTCCAGCTGCGTAGCCCGCTCCTCAAGGTTCGGCCGGTCTCCCCACAGTCATCTGACTTTTTTCTGTTCAAAGGAGTCGAGTATGTCTGTCTGGAAATTCGCCCGACGCTTCACTACCGCGCTCTTACTCCTAACCTTCACAACCTTTTCGGCTACTGCGCAGATACTTCCCTCAAGTCCAACGCCGGATCAAAAACCGCGCAAGGTTAAATCTGAGCGTGAGAAGGCCTTTCAAAATTGGATCAAAGAGGATGTGGCCCTGATTATCACGCCCGCGGAGCGCGAAGCGTTTGAAAAACTGAAGACTGACGAAGAGCGAGAGCGGTTTATTCAGGACTTTTGGGATCACCGCGACCCGGATCCAGACACTGAAGAAAACGAATTCAAAGAAGAGCATTTTGAGCGAATTGCCTACGCCAACGAGCACTTCGCATCGGGCAAGCCAGGCTGGATGACCGACCGCGGTCGCATCTACATCAAGTTTGGTAAGCCCGATGAGATCGAGTCGCATCCTGCAGGTGGTCAATATCAACGCATGTCTTATGAAGGCGGCGGTTCGACATCAACTTATCCATTTGAAAGATGGTTTTACCGTCACATTTCAGGAGTCCGCAGCGGAGTAGAGATTGAATTTGTGGATCCTACCGGCAGTGGCGAGTATCGGATGGCGCGAAACTTCAATGAGAAAGACGCCCTCCTAAATGTTCCGGGAGCTGGTCCAACACTAGGAGAACTAGACGGAACCGAAAGCAGAGCTGACCGCATCGCTGGAACGAATTACCGGCGCGAGCAGGACTCGCCGTTTGCCATTGCCGAATTGCATCGAGATCTCGAGAAAGCACCGGAGCTCGCACGGAACTATTTTGGCCGGATCCTTACCGGCAGACCAATTGTCGATGAGAACGCTTTAGACTTCGAAATTCGAGCTGATTACTTTCGGCGGTCCGACAATCGCGTACTCACGGCCTTTACGATTCAGACAGACAATAAAGAGTTGGTGTTTCAGGACAGTGGTGGATTGCAAACCGCCCGCCTGAATATCCTGGGTCGTGTGACAACGATCGCCGATCGACGCGTCGGGACGTTTGAAGATGCTGTGACGACGACAGCCACGCGCGAAGAGTTGAGCGATGCGAAAGAAAGAAAGTCGGCTTACGCAAAGGCTTTCATTCTGGAGTCCGGACACTACAGACTGGACGTGTTAGTGCGTGACGTGGTTTCCGGCGCAACTGGAATCAGACACTTCGGTTTCCGAGTGCCTGCCTATGAGCCTGATAAACTGGCGACTTCGAGTATTGTGTTGGCTGCGAAGTTAGAAAGTATGGGAGATCAACCGGCGGCCGGACGGTTTGTAATTGGCGCCGTGAAAGTGATTCCCAACCTGTCTGGTGTTTTTCGCCGCGGGCAGTCGCTGGGTCTTTACTTGCAAGTCTACAATTTGGGAATCGATCAAACGACGCTGTTGCCGGCGGCCGAAGTCGAGTATTTGTTACTGCGCGACGGTAAACAGATTGGCAAACAAATTGAGGACTGGCGCGATTTGAACGACTCTGGGCAGCGACTGACGTTGGCTCGCCTTATCCCGACTCAGGATCTTGAGTCAGGTGCTTATGAAATTGTTGTTCGAATAAAGGACCTCGTAACGGGCCAGACGCTTTCGCCATCCGCGAAGTTCACCGTGCAGTAACAAGATCCCTAGACAATCCTATCGTTCGCTGGATCTAACCTACTGGACGTGAGCGTTGCTGGTGACACGATGCTGGAGGATCATCCCCAGCTTCACTTCTACAGTGATACCGATCAAAACTGTTTTCAAGCGCAATGGGATCGGACTTTCTCACCGCGATCCAACGGCCTGGAGTGTTAGGTAAACCAAGTCGCACGTGATAGAGTGCGTGGCGAATCGAGCCACGAGCTCACTCCCTTCCTGGCTTCTCTGGAATTCCCCAGATCAACCTGAAGTCAACAGCTCCCAAATGAAGATCTAGATTGCCCAACCAAGTCACTGACTTTGGGCCGTCTTTGAATCATTTCTACGGAGACGCAGCTGATGTTTTATTCCGCCTTCAATTCCCGTCGCGCAAAGATAAAGATCGCTCTCACGCTAGTTGTCGCTGGCGCCATTGGCACCACCGTCTTCGCGGTTAGAGGACGAACTTGGTTCGCTGATGTGTCTGAGGCGAAAACTTCGGACC
>JBOGOU010000117.1:0-2258 GCA_050748205.1 Pyrinomonadaceae bacterium
GGCGAAGAGCTCACTATAGCGTTCTTCACTGCGGCGTAGGGCTTCTTGGGTGCGTTTACGTTCGATCAGTTGGCCGACCCTGGCGATGAGTTTGAGTTGGTCGTAGGGGGCTTGCAGAAAATGGTCGGCGCCGATTTCGATTCCTTCTACGGCGTTCGAGGTGTCGACGCGAAAGGTACTCAGGAGCAGGATTGGGGTGGTGGCGAGGTCGAGTCGGGCGCGCAGATGGCGGCAGAGCTCGATGCCGTCGGTCTCCGACATGGAGATGTCGTTGAGGATTAGGTCGGGTTTTTCGTTGGCAGCCAGTCTAAGGGCAGCCTTGGGGTTTGCGGCCTCGAGAACATCGTAGCCGGCGGTTTTGAGCGTAGAGCTCAGTAACTGCAGTTGGTCCGGCAGGTTGTTTACGACCAGAATGGTGCCAGGACTCGGGCTTCCGTTCTGTCCTCGCTCCATACTCTGATCTGGTCCATCCCCGAGCGACACGCTTAAATCCGAGTCTTTCATACTGCCCCTGTAATCCTCCCAGTGTTCGATGTGGCTCTCTGCATAATTCGGTCTTTTCGGGCCGACTCGCTTGCCCGTGTCGGACGCATTTTATGCAGTCCGTAATTGCGGAGTATCGCTAAATGGCTATAGACAGCGGGTAGGCTTTGTGATGGGAGGTTCTCCTAGTCATGAGTGTTTTTCTGAAGCTGGCACGAGCAGACTGAATAAACGAGAGCATGGCAAAAGAGGACACAATACACTACCGAGAAGGAGAATGTCCGTCTCTAACCAGACTCAGTCTATAACCAGACATAGGCTGAGTGATCAGTTTCTAGCAGTGAGAAAATGCTCGAGAGTTTCTGCCACGATTCGGTAGCACTCACAGGCGGCTTCTTCGAGACCGCTCCTATCAATAATGGTAATTTTGCCGCGCTTGTAGCGGATCAACCCTTCGTCCTGAAGGGTGCTAGCAGCCATCGTGACGCCAGTGCGTGGAGTGCCCATCATATAGGAGATGATTTCTTGGGTAAGATGAAAAGTGTTTCCATCTACGCGGTCGTGGGCTGTCAAGAGCCAGCGGCAGAGTCGCTTTTCCACGGTGTGAAAGCGATTACAGACGGCCGATTGGGAGATCTGGGTAATCAGCGCGTGTGTGTATCTGAGCAGCAGGTCTTGCAACTCGCCGGCTCGCTTGAACTCCGCCCAGATCACGTCCGCTTTGATCCTCATCGCATCGCCTGGGATCTGGACCATAATCCGATAAGATGTCTTGTGAGCTCCAAGAACCACCGGGATACCTAACATTCCTTCGTTGCCGACCATGGCGATCTCGATGGTGGCACCGTCTTGTGTTAGGGCGAGCAAAGACCCCATGCCGCTATTGAGAAAATAGGTGTGCTCGATAAGATCGCCCGCCTCAGAGAGGGTTTTGCGCGTGGAAAGGTGGACCAACTCCAAGTGAGGCTGAAGACGGTCATATTCCTCGTGAGGCAGGGCAGCCAAAAGCCGATTCTTAACCGCATAGGGTTTTGCGGTTGCAGTCATGATCACCTCCGGTGCTTGACTGAGCCTATGTCTTGTTTCGGCAACAGAGCGCAGGCGTTTGATTCAAGGAGTCATTTATTCGGTCTATACCGCTTCTGTCTTGCCTGCGTAGCTGACGCACGAGCGGACTCCTTGTGATCTGGAACGCTCGGGAGCTTTTCGGGCAGATTCAACTTGTCATTGATAAGCACGTCCAAACACACGCCTGCGATCTCCGCATACTTCAAGAGTACGGGTAGCGGCGGCTCACGCGTACCGAGTTCATAGCCGGAGATGCTGGCTTGAAAGAGCTCTTCACTCAGGCCCAGGCGGCGGATTATCTGATTTTGTGAGAGTCCGAGAGAGGTGCGGATCTGCAGAAGTTTTTCAGTAAGACGAGCTGGCTTCGATCGCGGGCTTTTTCCCATCAGGATTGTCCTCCTGATGGCAATGAAGCCTTTTTGCGCGATCGACCGCTAAAACGAATTCGTTTTAGCCGTCGATCTCCCAAAAAGGCTTCATTGCCATCAGGAGGACAATCCTGATGGGAAAAAGCCGACGACCGAAGCCAGCTCGTCTTACGGAAAAACTTCTCCAGATCCGAACACGTCTTGGACTCTCACAAAACCAGATAATTCGCCGTTTGGGCCTGAGTGAAGAACTCTATCAAGCCAGCATCTCCGGTTATGAACTTGGTACGCGTGAGCCGCCACTCCCCATCCTCTTGAAGTATTCGGAGATCGCAGGCG
>JBOGOU010000118.1:0-16486 GCA_050748205.1 Pyrinomonadaceae bacterium
CTGTAACCCTGAGACTATTCCAACTTGAGGCGGGGGCAAGCCCACCTTCCCAACCTGTGAGACTTTCAGACTTGAATAGTTTTCTGTGATCCTGAAGGCTGTTCCAACTAGAATGGCAAATGAGAAAATGGAAAATGACAAATGATCCGAGCGTCAGTAACCTGAGACTTCGTCAACGCGTTTGAGTTTGAGTTCTGTGAGTTGACCGATAGAGAACCGAATGTGAGAGTTAGTAAAAGAATTAGACCTAGCATTGCAGTTGTCCTAATTTCAGTTTTTTCCGCCTCACAAACTTACTGGGCGTTGCGTCTGGAAGTGCCAACAAACGATCCACGAAATCACATATACTCGCGGTCAACTGTACCCGAAAACGCCGCGCACTCGCGAGATCGCTCCCCTCATCACTCGGACCATCCGTGGCGCAATGTAGATAGAAAGCGCCAGAAATATGACAAGGAAAATGATAGTGAGTAATGGCAGGAAGATTGAAAGCAGAATAGTGCCAAAGGCAATAACATCCTCTGTCAGGCTGACAACGATGTTTGATACCGGCTCCGGGCTCAGGTTAATCGCCGCGCGCGCACTCGCTTTAGTTCCGTGCGCACTGAGAGCAAGTCCTCCACCGAGTAGAAGAGCAACGATCTGAACGCTACGATCGAAATCGCCAAAGGCAGTCGCTGCCAGCACGGCTCCCGCCGGAATCCGTATGAAAGTGTGAATGGCGTCCCACGCGTTGTCGAGGTAGGGAATCTTGTCGGCAAAAAACTCGATGAGATAAAGGACCACGGCCAGGCCAATAATCCACCAGCTGGTAAGGACATCGAGCTCGCCCGGCAGACGCAAATGAGCAAACCGGCCCAGCAAGCCGAGAGTGGCTACAGCCGCGTACAGATTAATTCCGGATACCCAACCCGCACCCATCGCGATCGCCAGCGTGCCAATCAGGTTCATGTCTTTACCTCCCAGTGTTCCAATACGATGGCGGTTAGCAGTAGGTTCATTTGGTAGCCACCAAGGAACTAGGCTAGAATGCGCCGCATTAAGAATACTCACTTCAACTTACGACTACTTCTCCGAAGGAGAGCCCCCAGATGAACGTAAAGAAGCTGGTGTTAACCATTATCGTGGTTTTCGTGGTTGCGTACCTGGCCGGGTTCTTGATTCATGCAATACTGCTCAGGCCAGACTATATGGCAGTCAAAGAACTTTATCGACCTGAAGGCGGGGAGATGATGCTCTGGATCATTCTTGCATATCTGTCCTTTGCCGTCGGCTCCGTTCTGGTCTATGCCAAGGGAGTAGAAAACAAACCCTGGCTGGGCCAGGGAGTGCGATTCGGCCTTCTGATGTGGTTAGTGCTTGCGGTGCCCTCGTTCTTTATTGCTTACGCGGTCCAGCCTGTTCCCATGACCTTGATGGTCAAGCAGGTTCTGTTTGAAGGTGTCGACAAGATCTTGCTGGGAATCATCACTGCCGCGCTTTATCGGCCTTAAGGTTTTAAAAAACCGAAGCGGAGGCAGCCTGAGATAGACAAAGCGCGGTCGATCTAGCAAGACGGCCCGCGAAAACAACGGGCCGTCTTCATACGAGATCCATTTCTACGTGAACCCAATCATCTTCTGCCGCGTTTTATTTCACGGTCAGCCTGCTTTCTAGCCTCGTTCGCCGCGTGCTCGCTCAGGCCAAGATCCTGCAGAGTTTGGCCCAAACTCCTTCTCGATGCGAGGCCAGCCAGGATAGCACTGCGCGTAATGGCTGGATGCCTTGAACCGAGATTCTGAGCCAGACGAGTTGCAGCTACATAGTGTCCAAACTTCAAATCTGGATTGGTAGCCAAGGCAGCCTGATACCCGGCTCTCAAATCATTTGCGTTTGTATGCAGCGTACGCGCAATGCCCGGATGATTTCTCAAATCTTCGTCCGCGTGACGAAGATTGTTGCTGGCCATGCGCGCCCGTTCCAGTCCTCGATCTGAACGGCCTTTGGAGTTTTCTGATGCCCTCGCCAGACCATGATCAGAACGCCCGTCCGAACGCTCTGAAGCATTGCCGAGTCCGCGGTCCACACCAACTCCCGCAGGAGGGCCACCACCATGACCGACTCCGCCGCCGCCCCCCGAGCCTCTGCCGCCGCCACGGCCACGTCCCTGGCCAAAAGCTGTTGTAGTCAAAGCGACTACCAGCAGGAGCAAAACTGTAGAAACAAGAATTCTGCCAAACTGCCTAACAAGCATACGCACCTCCTTAAGTTCGGATCTCCTTTAACTCAAATTTAGTAACGAGTCGGGGCAGGAGGAGAAGGGAAATTATACCCGTTCCTAACGGGCCAAGGGAACGTGGGGTGCGTGGATTGAGCGATTTGCAAAGATAATACAACAAAAGACACCGCCAACCAGGCTCCTAAGAGCCTCCGATGACGATGTCAGCAATGGTTTAGAGGGTTATTGCACGCTCCGGAGCTCGACCTCAAAGATCAGCGTCGAGTTTGGAGGAATGCCAGGCCGACCTTGCGAGCCGTAACCAAGCGCCGGCGGCACTATTAATTTCCGCTTGCCGCCCACTTTCATCGTCTTAAGGCCCTCATCCCATCCCTTAATCATGGGCTGGACGGAAAATCTAAACTCCATCGGTTTGCCCTTGTCGTATGAGCTGTCAAACTTCGTTCCGTTTTCAAGCGTACCTGTGTAGTCAACCGACACGAGTTGCCCGGGCTGTGGCGATGGTCCTGTACCTTCGACAATATCGATGTACTTGAGTCCAGAAGGGGTGGTTACTTCCGAACGGTTCTTTCCACGAAAGGTGAATAGATAAGCAACGGCCGAGAGCGCCAGAATAGCCACGATAGCAATCGCGACGATTCTTACATTCCGGTTCTTGCCCGCAGGAGGCTTCAAGCTGCCAGTTGGGTATCTGCCCTTCGGTCGTTTCTTGGCTTTACCAGACTTTCTATGTCTACTCTGGGGCAATCAACAAACCTCCGTTTACGATAAAAAGGGGACTGACCTTATAACCTCTTTTCCAGTCTCAAGACAACTGTTCGGGCCGGTCTACTCTGCTTTCGGTTTCCATAAACCCATCCGACCTCAAAGTGAACGACTGGCTGGCCTACTTTCGTAATGTCTTTTTTTGAATTTGATTCAGCCTAACACCCATTCAAGAGATTAGCCACAGATTTCGCGGATGGAACGCGCAAGGTTAAAAGTCTCACAGGTTGGGAATACCTTTGAGACTCTTAGACTTGTGTGGTCACTTGTGATTGAATGCCCTTCCTTGGCTGCTAAACCATTGGACCAAATAGCCCCAGACTGGAGCGCGGGCATCCTGCCCGCACTTCAGCGTTTCTCCTTAAATGCGGTCATATTTCTTTTGAAGCGCTACTGGAGCGCAGGCGTCCTGCCCTCCTTCGGCGGGCCTTAAGTGCGGGCAAGATGCCCGCGCTCCAGTGCCGAATAGTAGTCCTGCGAGTCGAGCGCAGAACTGCACCGATTGCCCTTGTGAGTCAGATCTTTGCAGATCCGCATAATCCGGTTAATCTGTGGCTGGTTCGCTCCCTACTTCCAACTGCTTACAGTAACTAGATCATGCCTCTCGTTGCTTTGATACCCAAACCGAACGCGGCGGTTGAGCTGCGCGAGGTCCCCTCGCCCGAGCTCGAACCAAATTCCGCGCTGTTGGAAGTCGAACTCTCCGAAGTTTGCGGTACCGATGTCTATTTGCAAAAAGGGCAACTGCAAGGAGTTCCCTATCCCCTGATTCCAGGTCATGTTTCAGTTGGCCGCTTAGGCAGGATTCGCGGACAACTGTTTGACGTCGAAGGTCGCGCTTTCAGCGAAGGCGACCGTGTGACCTTTCTTGACGTGCATCGCACGTGCAATGCCTGCTGGTACTGCCTTGTCGCCAAAGCTACTACACGCTGCCCACACAGAAAGGTCTATGGCATCACTTACGGTCTTGACGATGGGCTTTGCGGCGGTTGGGCGCAGCAGATCTACCTTAAGCCGGGAACGCACTGCATTCCTCTGCATGCCGAGCCTGAGACTTTCATGGCTGGTGGCTGCGCCTTGCCGACCGCTCTGCACGCAGTCGAGCGCGGTGACGTCAATCTGGGAGACACCGTGCTTGTTCTCGGCTCAGGGCCTGTCGGCATTAGCGTCATCATACTGGCGTTGATGCGTGGCGCCTTGCGAGTTCTATGCATCGGAGCGCCCGCGAACAGACTTGAGGCCGCGATGCAAGCGGGCGCTTCTGCTACAGCTAACATCGAAACACTTAACGAGCAGGAGAGGCTTGAATGGGTTTTAGAACACACCAATGGCCGTGGCGCCGACGTGACGATTGAAGCGGCGGGCGCTTCGGTGGCCGTCGTGCAGGCAATGCGGTTTACCCGGAACGCCGGTCGCGTCGTAATCGTGGGACAATACACCGATCATGGTCCGATAGCGCCAGAGGCCGGTTTCAATCCGCATTCGGATCTAAACGCAAAGCACCTGGACGTACGCGGTTGCTGGGGTTCGGATTTCTCTCACTTCTATCGTGCTGCGCAAATCATTTCTGACGCCGCTCATGCGGTGCCGTGGGCAGGGATGAAGCTCTCTCGTTATGATCTCGATCACGCCAATGAGGCTCTTGCTGACGTCTCATCTGGGCGGGTACTAAAGGCGCTAATCGACCCTCAGAGGTAATCAAACTTTTTAGATCTGAAATTTGAGATCTCAGATCTCAAGCGGACGATCCACAGCATCACATGAACGAACTTTTTAGATCTGAAATTTGAGATCTCAGATCCCGAAGGAGGTTTAGCATGAGCACTACCGTTCAGGGAAAATCAACGATCCGGGAGCAAGTATCTGAGCAGGAATGGCAGGCACGAATTGATCTGGCCGCCGCGTACCGGCTGGTAGCACATTACGGCTGGGATGATCTGATCTTCACCCACATTTCCGCTCGAGTACCAGGTCCCGAGCATCACTTCCTGATTAATCCGTATGGCATGCTCTTTGAAGAAATCAACGCATCTAGTCTGGTCAAAATCGATCTAAACGGCAACAAAGTTATGGAGTCGGCCCATAGTATCAATCCCGCCGGCTTCACAATTCACAGTGCCGTGCACGCGGCGCGCGCTGACGCACTTTGCGTAATGCATCTACACACTGACTACGGCATCGCTGTTTCAGTGCAGAAGGAAGGGTTGCTGCCGATTTCACAACAAGCTCTCTTCCCTCTCGCGTCTCTTGCCTATCACGACTACGAAGGCCTGGCGCTAAACGAGGAAGAAAAGCCACGCCTCGTGCAGGATCTGGGCAATAAGAACTACATGATCCTGAGAAACCATGGGCTGCTTACCACGGGAAAGACCGTAGCCGAAGCATTCCTCCACATGTACATTTTGGAGCGTGCCTGCAAGGCCCAAATCCTCGCTCGTTCTGGCCAAGGGGAGTTGATTCCCGTTCCAGACGCGATCCTCGGGCGCGTCGCCGCGCAGCTCAATGTGGTTACTGTAGGCCAGGGGGCGGAACTCGCATGGCCAGGATTGCTTCGCAAACTAGATCGGCTCGACGCGTCCTACAGGGATTAGAATTCGGAAGGAACTGATGAAGGTATTAGCGCTCACCACTTTGTTGCTGGTCTTGTTTGCTGTCGAAGCAAGCTTTGCGCCTTTGCGTCTTTAGTTGAAATTCTTGCGCCTCAAGACACTAAGCTTACTGGAGTTAACCACGTTTACTCTTCCCTTTGGCTCTCACCTGATTGTTTGCGGTTTTCTTTTCGGCTCTGTCACTCAACAATGGTAACGGATTAATAGCGCCGCCGGGTGTATAGATACCAAAGTGCAGATGCGGCGGTGTGCCCTGCGCATTTCCTGTTGTGCCGACATATCCAAGAAGGGTTTGCGTGGTAACGGAGTCGCCTTCCTCGAGTCGAGGTGCATAGGAATCCAGGTGCGCGTAGTAATAAAACCGACCGCCTGAACCGACAACAGAAACGGTCTGACCACCGAGGCCGTTTTCTCCAATGTTGTAGACGTATCCGTTGGTCGCCGAGTAAATCGGCGTCCCGCGTGGAGCAAAAATGTCCTGCCCTTCATGAAGTCGATTCGCGCCGCGCGGCGCGTGCCAGGTGTTTGCTACTTGTTTCTTAGGTACGTCCTGAAGTGGCATTTTGATCCTACGAGGCGGATCCTGGGTATAAAGACGCGCCACTCTGACGTACAAGACAAGCCTGTTAGCGACCCTTTCAGCACCGATGGATATGGTCAAAACCAGAATCAGTAACAGGGCGCCGGCGAGTGCGAGGGACAGCTTTTTGATGCTGAGCTTTCGATGCCGCCAGAAATGTCTTCGTTGCGCTTGCATGATTCCGGGCCAATTTTGCGGCCGTGAAAGTAATAACGAATCATTGTCCTTGAGGGTTCCGCTCATGGCAGGAGCATGCCCGGCCTCAACTCTGAAAGCCATTCACATCACAAGCAACCACTCAAGTCTGAAGAAATGACAAATGGCATCACTCACTCACGAATGCAGTGCGAGTTTCTTGACCACGCCGCCCTCCGCATCGGATAACGCGTGGACCACGATGAATGCGCCTTCGTCCACTTCCTTCGCAACTGTCTTTACTCTGCCAATCTCCAGTCGCGTTACCACGCAAAACAGGATGTTCTGCTCGACATCGCTAAGGCCACCTCGACCCTTGTAAACAGTCACACCGCGGCGCAGATAACGGATGATCTCCTGTCTGATTTCCTCGCTCTTGTCGGAAATGATAATGATGGCGGTGTATTCCTCAATGCCGTGAATCAGGAAATCGACAGTCTTCGAAGCCGCAAAGTAAGTGAGCATCGAATAAAGCGCTGCTTCAATGCCCAGGAAGAATGCGGCGGCTGAGAAAATGACAACATTAAGCAAGAGAATTACATCACCGACTTTGAGAAGATGACTGCTTTTGCTGACTAACAACGCGGCAACCTCCGTCCCATCCAAAACTGCTCCGCCTCGAATCGCCAGTCCAATACCCGCGCCAATGAAGAAGCCTCCAAAGACGGCGGTCAGAAGTTTGTCAGGTGTCACGTCAGGATATGGGATGAAGGCGAGAGAAAGCGCCAGGCCCGTAATCGCGAGCCCGCTCTTGATGGCAAAACTTCGGCCGATTTGACGGTAGCCAAGAGCGATGAACGGAAGATTGATAACAAGCAGAAGAACTGACAGGCGCACGTTGAGCACGTTGGAGAGCAGCATGGAAACACCTGTCACACCACCATCGATGAAGCGGCTTGAAAGCAAAAACCCCTTCAATCCGAAGCCGGCAGATAGAATTCCCAGGAGAATCAGAATTGTGTTTGCGGCGTGTGTAAGTAGTCTCTTCATAGTGGGAGTCATTTTCCTAATCCAGGCTGGCACTGATCGCAACCGGCAATAATGCAACCAACAGAACCATTTGCGGTAGCCAATGGATCCGGGCATTCAACATGACCAGTGCCTACTCAACTACGGAACCGCCTCCCGCAGCCAGCGGATACCAGCACTCAATCCGAACCACAGATTTGAGCCGTGCTTGTCGACTTGAGTGCAAGGATCCATTGGCTACCGCAAATGGTTCCGTTGGTTGAGTAGCACTGGTTATGTTGAATGCCCGGATCCATTGGCTACCGCAAATGGTTCTGTTGGTTGAGCTGTTGCCAGTTGCGATTAGTGGCCGTAGCCGGTCGCTACCGCTCCCGGTTCTGCATTTGAGTCGCCGTCCCGCGGGTCTTATCGAACTGACGCAAGACTTCAAAGTCGAATCACCAATGGTAAATGAGAAATGAGAAATAACAAATGATAAATGGAAAATCCCCACTTATCACTCACCACTTATCACTTATCACTCATCACTCATCACTTATCACTCATTGGTCGCTGCCTTTTTATTGGTCCAGATCGCGACTGCCGCCGGCGCCAAAACCAAATCAATCACTCTTACCGGATGGGTTAGTGATGAGGCGTGTGGAGCGATGCACACTAAACCCGGCGGCGAAGATTGCGTCCTGAAGTGCCTCAGGGGTGGCGCGCACGTCGGGCATCCCGAATGGAAGCCGCAACGAATGGTATTTGTAACTGACGAAAGTCACAAGATTTGGGTGGTGGTAAACCCTGTAGCCCTGAAGGGATTTGAAGGTAAACACGTTACCATCACCGGCCAGTTGAATGCGGCTACCAAAAAAATTCGCATCACATCGGCAAAGGAAGTGGCAACCACCGTCTCAAACTTAGTCACCTCTAAGGTCAGGAAGGTGGACCCTGTCGCCGCCTCAAGTTGGAAAGCTCTCAAATCAAAAGAAATCACTCAGGTCTAGAGATCTCACAGGTTGGGAAGGTGGGCTTGCCCCCGCCTCAAGATGCATCAGCCTTCACTTCAGAAGAAATCACTCAAGCTTAATTGTCTGCTATGAACCTGAAGGCTGATGCATCTTGAGGCGGGGGCAAGCCCACCTTCCTCACCTTAGAGGTGACTAAGTTTGAGAGGTTTGTTTTGTACTTGTGCCTTGCAAGGTTGAGGCGGCGACAGGGTCCACCTTCCTCACCTGCAAGTTAGCGGGGCTTGAGCCGGCCTCGTAGGATCGCTCGGTCTTGACACAGTCGCAACGCTCTAGGTTACTCGTAACGCAATGCCTCGATTGGATCGAGTCCCGCAGCCTTGCGCGCCGGGTAGTAGCCAAAGAATATTCCGACCGCCGCCGAGAAGATCACCGACGCGATAATTGCCAGGGTGGATATGAGCGTTGGCCAACCCAGGAGTCTAGGGATCGCCGTTGAGAGAATGATTCCCAACACGATGCCAATAGAACCTCCAGTCACACTAAGCACGATAGATTCAATCAGAAACTGGCTGCGCACAGCGGACGCGCGCGCACCGACAGCCATGCGAATGCCAATTTCCCGCGTTCGCTCGGTCACGGACACGAGCATGATGTTCATGATTCCAATACCACCAACGAGCAGCGAAACGCTCGCTATGCAAGCCAGTAGGAGCGTCATGGTGTTGTTGGTTTCATTGGCTGCTTCGGCAATATCCGTCATGTTGCGCACGGTGAAATCGTTCGATTCATTCGCCGTAAGCTTATGACGCTGGCGCAAAAGATCCGTGATCTGCTGTTCCGCGGTGTATGTCGCATCCTGTGAAACAGCGGAGACATAAGCTACTTGCAAACGCGGACTTCCCAGGATTTTCTTTTGCACAGTCGTGTAAGGAGAGAACGCCACGTCATCCTGGTCGCGCCCTTGTTGGTCCTGACCTTTGCGCGTCATCACGCCTACGACCCTGAATGGTAAGTTTGCTACTCGCAATGTCTGCCCGACGGGATCCATCCCCGGAAAAAGATTGTCGGCGATCGTTTGCCCAATCACGATCACGCGTGCGGCCGTGCGCACGTCTCCCTCGGTAAAGAAGTCCCCATTCTGTGGCGTCCACTTTCGCACGCCGGGATACTCCTCGCTAACTCCCTGAACGGAGGTATTCCAGTTCATGTTGCCTGAAACCAGTTGCGATCTCGCGTTTACCGTCGGTGTGAGCATCGCCACACTGGGCACCTCGCGGCGGATCGCTTCGAGGTCTTCAATGGTGAGAGTGTTCGTGCCGCTATCGCCTGTACCGCTGCGAACGCCGCCCACGTTTTGGGCTCCGGCGCTGACAAAGAGCAGGTTCGTACCAATACTTTCGATCTGCGCCTGCACCGAAGCCTGCGCTCCCTGCCCAATGCTGACCATTGCAATCACCGCTGAAACGCCGATGATGATGCCCAACATGGTGAGAGCAGCGCGCATCTTGTTGCGCACTAAAGCGCGAAACGCGACACGGATGATCATTACGAGGTTCATTGTGTTCTTACTCTTCCTCTTCGTCCTGCCAGCCGGTTCTTTCGTCAACGGAGTCTTGTCGAAGAAGCAGCGCAGGAGGTTTTCTTGAAGGCGTTTACCGAACTCGGCAGTTACGAAGGTCGCGGTTCGATGGAAGGCTGGCTGACGCGCATCACGACTAACACTTGCCTTAATCTGCTGCGGAGTTCAAAGCGCCGGCCTGAGTTTACAGTCTCTGATCTCACAGAAGACGAGAGCACGTGGTTGGATAACAATCTGGCCGCAGCCGCCACGGAACGACACGAGTCGAGCGAGCGCAGTTCGGCTGCCGCTGACCTGGCGGGACGGGTGTTGCAAACCCTCTCTCCTGACGACCAGTTGGTGCTGACTCTGATTGATGGTGAGGAAGCGTCGGTTAAAGAAGTGGTAGAGATGACCGGGTGGTCCGCATCAAAAGTGAAAGTGCAGGCTTACCGCGCTCGGCGGCGGATGCGCGAAGCGGTTGAAAAACTGCTGGCACCGAAGAGAAGGGCGGCAGCTAAGGACTTGGAAGACGCGAGGAATTAAATGAAAGACAAACACATTATCAATCTTTTGGAAAGCGCTCCGCTGGCAGAGCTCAGCGAAAGTGACCTGTCTGAAGTTCGTGCTCATGCGAGCGTTTGTGCAGGTTGCCGTCAGGCATTTGAAGCTGCACAGATTGCGGCACTCTTGCTGAAAGAGCGTGCGGCCGAAACATTCGAGCCGCCACCGTTCTTTCACACTAGAGTGCTGGCGAGCCTGCGAGAGCGAAGGGCAAAAAATGAGCAGTGGGCCTGGGGCAGAATGTGGCGGGCCGCTGGCGCGCTTGCTTCCTCGATGGCGGTAACGGTAGCAGCTTTGGGAGTGTTGACAATCGCTTTGCCCGACACTCAAACCACTACGGGACCGGAAACGACTTTCGCTAGCAGTACCTATGCAGCAGAAGAAGTGATTCTTAATCAAAGCGAAGCGCCGGACGCGCAGGTATCAGATGGCTACATACTTACAACGCTCTACGGCTCGGATGAAGAGGCGGTGAAATAACCATGAACGAAACCAGCAAAATCAAATGGCGAGTTCGGG
The DNA here is from genome assembly GCA_050748205.1 of Pyrinomonadaceae bacterium. GTDB lineage: Bacteria > Acidobacteriota > Blastocatellia > Pyrinomonadales > Pyrinomonadaceae > PSRF01. The sequence continues at coordinate 10,931 of JBOGOU010000118.1, forward strand.
TAGCGGCGTTAGTGATTTTTCTCCTTGGCTTTACGGCTGGAGCGCTGACACTGAACGCGTACAAGAGATGGAACAGGGCGGCCAATGCGGAGACATCCCGGCGGGAGCGGTTTGAACAAATGCTGGACCGTATGCAGCTAAGTAGTGAGCAGAAAACTCAGGTCCATCAAATTCTCGGCGACACACGCTCGCAGTTGCAGGCCTTGCGTAAGGAGTCGGAGCCACGCTTTGAAGAGATCCGCAGGCAAACCGACGAAAAACTACAGAAGGTGCTCAGCCCGGAGCAGTGGAAACAGTTTCAGCAGGAGCGAGATGAAATGCGCAGTCGCGGACCACGAGGAAGAAGCCGCCCGTAAACAGACCATTTGCCATTTGTCATTTTCAGATCGCGAATTCAATTTGGAAGCGCAACAGGTCGTGATCCACCTGCGTCATATTTGCAGTTTTTTCGACGCGTAGCGTCCGGATGAGTTTAGCCCAGCGTTTCAAGCCGGGATTGAGTCGGCGTAACAATTCCGTCGCGTCAGCGACGGTGGAAGACGCCTAAAGAGCTGCGGAAGAACGCGGTAAACGTGGATCAGAGAATCGAGCAGCGCTGTTCTCAGTGCACTCCGTGCCTTCGTGGTGATTAACGGTTTTTTTACCACGGAGACACGGAGTGCACTGAAAAGCAAACAAGTCGGCGCTGTTTCGGCCACAAATACATGTTGCACTTCAAACTTGAATCCACCGATTCAAACTGGCAAGTGCAACAGAAGATCAGGCGATTCAAGTTCGAATTGCCACTCAAGAGGTTTTCAGCCTGCGATAGCAGGCGACAGCATGAAGCCTGGGGCGGGAGCCCCAGGTCCAATATCAACTCGAGCCGAGCCCGCGTAGGCGGGCGAAAGTGCTAGCGGATCTCGGAACGAGCGTATCCATGAATGGACTGTCGCCCGTTTCACGGGCTAGCGACCTTCTTTACTAACCCTGGGGCTCACGCCCCAGGCTCTATGCTGTCGCCTGCTATCACAGGCTGGAAACATCTTGAGTTGCACTTCCCAGTTGAATCTGCGATTTTTCATTTTCACATACCTTGGATGACCCAATGACAAATGGAAAATGATAAATGGAAAATGGAAACCATCACCGGGCAATCTGGCTAACTACCTCGTAAAACTCTCGAGTCCCATCGCGCACGTTCTTCACCGAGATGCGTTCATTGTTTCCATGCACACCTTCGTTCTCTTCGGCGGTCGTGTAGATCGGCGCCCAGCCATAAGAAATGATTCCAAGTTGCCGGTAGAGCTGGCTCTCGGTATAGCCGCTGAGCATCTTGGTGGTGATCAGCGCTTCCGGATGATGGACCTTCGTGACGCGCGTAATGATCTCAAAAAGCTCAGTATTAATGGCCGAGGTGTTGGGTGGTTTTAACGTATTTACATTTTCAATCTGAATGCTGGGATCTGCGATCACCTTTTTCAGCTCGGCAAGAAATTCTTCAGGCTTCTCTCCGGGAAGAAGCCGGACATCAAGATTGCACGTTGCTAGGTTTGGAATAACGTTCGTTTGCTTGCTTCCGCTCATCATCGTCAGCGAGATCGTATTGCGCAGCAAGAACCCATATTCGCGCTGGCTGCTGAGCTCCTGGACGAAAACAGGATCTTTCAATGACTCGCGTATCGCGACAAACTTCGAGCGGAGCGGTTCCGGCTGTAGTGGAGCAATGTCTTTAAAGAACTTCTCGACCGCCGGCAGGAGCTTGATGGGTGGATTGTAGGCAACAACCCGGGACATCGCTCTCACAAGCTGGTTGGGAGCCGAATCAGAGATTGGACGTGAACCGTGACCGGGCTGACCCTTGGCCGTTAGCTGTAACCAAAAAGGGGCCTTTTCGGCTACGTCGATACCGACATACTTCACCTGGCCATCAGCCAGCAGGTTGTCGCCACCTTCGGTCAGTAGATATTCCGCATCTCTGAAGAGATCCGATTTGTTGGCAATCATCCAGATCGAGCCTTCATCTTTCACTTCTTCGTCTGCCGTGGCGAGAAAAACTATGTCACGCGACAATGCTGGACGCTCGCGAGCAAGAATGATCATCGTCATAAGGTGCAGCAGGCCTTCGCCCTTCATGTCCAGAGCACCGCGCCCGTAGATTGATCCCTCTTTGATCTCAGCCAAGAAAGGATCCACTCGCCAGGCGGCCGTGTCAGCGGTAACAACGTCCATATGGCTGAGCAGAATTATCGGCCGTTTCGATCCATTCCCTTTCAGCCGGGCAATTATGTTTGCGCGGCCAGGCTTGTATTCAAATATCTCGTTCTGAATTCCCTCCTTATCAAAGATCGCCTTAAAGAATTTTGCTGCCTCGATCTCATTGCCGGGTGGGTTTGAAGTGTTAATGCGCAAGTACTGGCGCATTAAGTCGACAGCCATGTCCTGGAAGCCGGGCCAGTTGATCTTGTCGACGGTTTGCGCATTCGAAAGTGTTTCGAACCTGAAACTGGACAACGCAAGCATGAATGTGGTGATGACCAAGGCTGCTCTGATGTGAGTTCTCATTTCTGGTTAGGTCTCCTGTTCGGGCCTAGAAAGAACATCATTGGCGACTATTTTTGAATCCCACCAATGGCAGAAGCTGTGAAAAAAGCTCATTTTCCACAGAAGAGAAATTAGCCACAGATTAACGCGGATGACACGGATCGGAAGAGAAAAGAACTTGAGAAACCGACCAATGTTTTGGTTGTGTTTTGATCTGTCGTAATGGTTGCCTGAGTACACAACTATCGCAGCTCCAACTCCGCCATCACGGGCAAATGATCGGAGGCCAAAGTGTTAACCACCCAGGTTTTCTTCGCCCTGATATCCTCATCTTTCCGGTAAAAGATGTAGTCGATTCGCTTCGCCGGCTTGTCTGCCGGGTAACTTAATCCGTCACCTTTCGCCCGGCTGCGAATCCAGGCGTCTTCAAACCTCATAGACATAAGTTTGTACGCGCTGCCGGTTGGCTCGTCGTTGAAATCACCGACAACTATCAATGGACCACCAACCTGCTCGAGGGATCTGAGCAGCTGCTCAGTTTCAAATAGTCGACCGTCGCCATACTGATAATCAAGATGAGTGGTAACAAAATTGACCGTCCTGCCAGCCACTTCGACTTCCACTCGAATCATTCCACGCCGTTCAGCCTCGCGTTTATTCTCAAACTTCTTATGAGCAATCTTCTGGATTAGAAAGCGCGAAAGAATCGCAACACCGTATTGACCGCCCTGATAGTCCAGATTGTGGGCGAATGCGTAATCCATTCGGGTCATCTTTGCCAGTTCGGCAATTTCATCTTTGCCCTCCGTCCGCTTCACTCCGCGATCAACCTCCTGCAAACCCACGAGATCAGGCCGCTCACGATTTATCACGTCGGCGATTCGTTGCAGATCAAGCTTCTTATCCATCCCCACACCAACGTGAATGTTATAGGTCATGACGCGCAGGGTCTTTTTCGCGCTTGCCGATATGGGCTTGCGGGTTGCACCTGTTGCAACCAGAACAGAGGTAATGAGCAGGAGAAAGAGGACGAATGTGATTAGCCGCCCGGAACTCGTCCGTGACTGGAACGAAGAGCGGCGAGAACAGACGTCTGGCAGACTTGGCAGATGGACCTCCGGTGATTTACTGCGCTCAATGCGGAACCGCGAACGTTAGCGAGTGTTTTCCGCTGGTCTAACTCGGAAAGGCATTCTAACATGCCGATTTTGGTCTTTGGTCCTAGGTCTTGGGTCTTTGGCCTTTGGCCTTTGGTCCTTGGTCCTTGATCTTTGAGCTTTGACTTAAAACGCGACCAAATGTCCGACATGCTTCAGCTTGTCGTCAAGTTTGGGAACTCTCAATGTGCGACGTTACGGTTGATATCATTGCTTGAGTGTTGTCAATCTCGACGACAAGCTGAAGCATGTCGGACATTTGGTCGCGTTTTAAGTTCAAAGTTCAAAGACCAAAGGCCAAAGACCCAAAACCCAAAGACCAAAGACCAAAAAACAAAAACCCAAAAAACAAAATGTCCTTCCTCCACTTAACCCTCCTTTTCATTGGCGCTTTCGCAGCGGGCGCGATCAACTCCATTGCCGGCGGTGGCACTCTAATTACATTTCCGCTACTCATCTGGCTCGGCCTGGATCCGAAAGTCGCCAATGCTACGAGCACGGTTGCCCTTTGGCCCGGGCTGTTTGGGGGACTGTTTGGCTACCGCAAAGAATTGGAGAACAGTTCCGCGCTGTTGCTGAGACTGGGATTGACGAGCGTAATTGGCGGGGCCATTGGTGCCTGGCTTCTGATCTGGACGCCCTCGCCCACATTCGCACGATTGGTTCCTTTTCTCATTCTCTTTGCCACCCTCCTCTTCATGGCTCAAGGTTCAATCAACCGTCGCCTGCGGTTGCAGCCGATTGTGGACGAGCCAAAAGCATCCTGGTGGCTGGGAGCCATGGTCTTTCAGTTTTTCTCATCGATCTATGGCGGCTACTTCGGAGCGGGCAATGGAATTCTGATGTTGGCCGCGCTCGGCTTGCTTGGGCTACACGATATCCAGCGGGCAAATGGAATCAAGAACTTTCTCGGTATCTGCATAAATAGCATTGCCGTTCTCAGCTTTTCCCTGATGCAGATGGTAATTTGGTATGACGCAATCCTTATGGCAGTCGGCGCATTACTAGGTGGCTACTTTGGCGCGAGTGTAGCGGTGCGGGTGGGACAAGTGTGGGTTCGAAGAGGGATTGTGACAATCGGATTCGCTATTTTCTTTGTTATGGTCTGGCGACTGCGACAGTGACTACTGCACATGATGAAACCATCGCAGGCTTTTTCAAAACTTCCGCGTGACTTCTATACCCGGACTAACGTCCTCACCGTCGCACGAGAGCTTCTCGGCAAGCTCTTAGTAGTTCCAGCTCCTGACGGGACACGTGTCTCTGGAATCATTGTCGAGACGGAAGCTTACCGCGGACCGCTTGATCGGGCCTCACACGCCTACGGCGGTAGGCGAACGAGACGCACCGAAACAATTTACGGTCTGGGAGGCACCGTTTACATCTTTTTTGTCTACGGCATGTACAACCAATTCAATGTCGTGACGAATGCGGAAGACATACCGCACGCGGTATTGATTCGTGCGGTTGAACCCTGGGAAGGCATTGAACTGATGCGCCAGCGCCGTCACGGTCAACCGGATCGCAATCTCACTAATGGTCCGGGCAAGCTCTGTATCGCGCTTGGCATCGATCGGAGACTCGATAGAGCTGACCTGCGCGGTTATAAGGTCTGGCTCGAGGAGGGCGAACGTGTAACGCGATCAAGAATCGTGTCCGGCCCGCGCATCGGCATCGACTATGCAGGTGAATGGGTTGATAAACCCTGGAGATTTTGGATTAAGGGAAACGCCTTTGTCAGCCGCCGGCGCTAGTCCCCAACGGAATGCCAAGGTGCAGTGGCAAGGAGGTCATTACCGTAACGCGGTAGCGTCGGGTCGGTCTCGGTCCCACGTATACTGGAACTGCCGAGCATCGACCCGACGCTACCGCGTTA
>JBOGOU010000119.1:0-10141 GCA_050748205.1 Pyrinomonadaceae bacterium
TGCTACCCTGCTTGCCGCAGAGGTCGCGATAGAAACTGTAGTCAATCGAGAAAGGCGTTAGCGCAGGATAGCCCGTGCCTTCCTTGTAGAGCGTGTTCGCTTCTGACGTTGACCCGACCGCATCCAGTCGATTCGCCAGGATGAAGTTTGCGGGCACGTTGTTATTGAAGAGCGCTATGCCGGCATTGTCTGGAATGTCCGTGGTATACGTCGCATCTCCGGTCGCGGTTGTACCATCTCCCGCAGGATACCCGCCAAGCGAATAGGCGACTGAGTTGGTACAAAGGAAATGTCCTCGTCCTGGTATGACCGTCCCGTTCGGGATCGTGCAACGAACTACGGCGTCACTCGCCGCCACGGCATAACCAGTCCCAACCTGGGAGGCCACCGTATGGCTCGTGGCACTGTTGTTGAAGATCTCCACAAACTCGTCGTTGGCGCCGCTCGGACCACGCACGCGAAACTCGCTGATAATCAAGGGTGCGGTTACAGCCGTGGTATTAACTACCATGAGGTCGTATGTTCCCGTGCCCGTGGCGGAGAAGTGGCGCACCTTTATGAAATAGGTGCCCGCCGCGGCCACCGTGAAGTTCGCGCCTTCGGCGGCCGGATTCGCCAGGCTGCCCGTAATGGATGAATCGACCGACAGCAACAAGGCATCGGCTGGATCGCGGAACTCGACAACCAGGTCTGTGCCTGTCCCATCGCGCTCCGGATCCGCATCACAGTGGAAAAGGATTGTATCTCCGGCATTTGCCGACACTGAATAGTAGTCGAGGTCACCAGCGACGCCGATTGCACTCGAGCGCAGACTCGGCGAGTTCGCGACGTTTGCGGTCGCCGCGGTATTGTTCGCCTCAACTTCTGGGGTGGCCGCCACGTTTGTAAGGGCCACAAACAGACGGTACGGGTTAATGATGCCCGTGGCACTGAATGCGCGCACGCGAATGAAATAGGTGCCGCCGACGGTGAGGGTGCGACCGCTGATTATCGACGCCAGTCCAGTCTCGATCGTGCCGTCCCCGCCATTGCCGGTGCCGTCGTCGTCATCGTTTTCAATAACGGTCGTACCGTCGGCCTCGAGCACATCAATAACGGTGTCGCGGGACGTCGCTCCCGCGTTTTGCGTACCGCCGGTGTCAGTTTCAATCCATACTCGTGATCCGGCCGCGGCCGTGAAAGTGTAGAAATCGAGATCGCCGCCCGGATTGATGGCGCCCGTCGTGATCGCGGGTGGAGTGAAGCTCAGTGAATCAGCCGTCCCGGACGTGTCGTTGGGCTCTGATTCCGCACTGGTTGCATTCGGACGCGGTTCGTCGGCCTTTGGTTCCCCAGCAGCGGGCTGGCCCGCCTTTTCTTTGACTTCGGCTCGAGAATCAACCTGAACGGGAGGTCTGATTGGTGCCCCCCGCTTCTGGGCGTGGCTTATCTGCACGGTCTGAAACGTCAGAAACGTAGCAATAGATATAGCCAAGAACCTGATCAGTTTGCTTTTCATTGTTGTTCTCCAAGATCCTTTCAGTCAGGGCTCAATCAAAAACGTTCATTTCCTCACACGAAGCCGTCGAGTCAGTTTGAGAGAAGCCTGGCAGCTCCATGGTTTGGGCCAACGAATTCTAGTAACACACCATAATAATTACGTCAATACATTGTTTACACATTGTTTATACAGAACACTGCAGAACGGACGGTCCGGAAATTCGAAGAGGTGGGGACTAGCGCGCAACAATGGGATCCCATGGACTTATTGAGGTTACGCTTTTTTCCCAGTGATGAATTTTCCTAAAAGTCCCCGGTTGACAGCTACCAGGCGATAACCCAACCAGAGGAAAGGTCTTAAAGGACGGCTGCTCAGCAGGCCCGCAAGGAAAACATGTCCAGAGCTCGCCAGCAACTCGACAACCGCGGCACTACCGCCGGTAACTCCGCCTTTGGCGTCGATCCAGTGTGCCTGTCGATCTGACCACTGCACCAGCTCTCGAGGGAGTTTATCTTCAATACTCTGATAGGACCGATCCTGGAAAGGCCGTCGGACCAATCGCTTTAGACGCCTCACAGACGCCGCACAGAATCCGCACTCGCCATCCCAGACCAGAAGGCCTTCGTCTGTTATTCCCTGAACGTGAATACCCGGAAAGTGTTCTGGTACTGAACGGAAATCGCGCCACCACGAACTGGCACGGCGAAAGATGCGGGTGTTTGCAAGCCAGGTGGCGAATCTGGACCAATCAACGAACACAAGATACATCGCCAACTGGTAAGGAAAGAAAATGTTCATAAGAAAGAGCGTGCTCAAGTGAAATACAACGCCTATTCCCAGTAACCACCAGCGAGCGCGTTTCCAAAAAACAGCCAGCGGGAAAAGGAGCTCCCAAATCAGAACGAGGCCGACGGCGAATGGTGAGTATTCCCGGACCGTTGGTAACCAGAAGGCAAAGCGAAAACGGGTATCGTGTAGATTATCGAGCGAATGAGAAATAGCTAGTGCCGGTAAATTATCAGCGTCAAAATATGTCAGCCCTGCCACTCGCAACTTGATCAACGCGGCACTAAAGTAAGTCCACGCCATCAGTAGCCGCATCAGAAAAATTGGATAACCATAGGCAAACTCTCCTTTATTTGCCTTTGGCCCAGGCAAACTGTCGACTGAAAAACCATCGCCACAGGGTGAGAAGGCCAGAATAATCAAGTAGTAGACACCGAGCATCTCGTCGTGGTTGAAATGTCCGAAACTTCGCAATATCCCTTGATAGAAGACCATAAGGAGGGCGGAAGTTTTTGTAGTCACGGGAGTCAGGTAGCCAATGGTGCTCATTGTGAGCGAGACGACCAGGACCCACTTAAGCGCAGTCATACCCTGCGGAGTCAGAAGTCTGTCGTAAAATCTCCACGACAGCAGCTGCATGAGTCCCAGGGGGCGGAAGATTGTGACCGGAAGATGCCCGAGATTGGAGAATGAGGTATTAAGAACGGAAATCAAGAAGACGGCAGACACACCAGCCCGCACCATACCCAGCGCAGCAGCAGTTGTCGGCACCAGCCGGCCTAGAGTTCCTCGCGCCACGATTCAATGTGGTTATCGTAGCCGGAGTATTGGTATCCCGGCCACCGATAAGCATCAAGACGTACGGCCTTCAAACGATTGGGCGTACCAGCAGGCAGACGAGAGTTATAGATTCTCCCCCAGGCTCGCAACAACTCGGGCAGGCGTGCAGCCCTTGGCAAATTAGCAATGTCTCCCGCCTTCGCCAAAAGGGCCGCGTTATCTGGGTGGATCGAACGTAGCTGAAAACTCGTGTTACCGACCGTCGCGGCTACCAGCCCCCAGGTCCGCGAGGAGAGCCCGTCTGTTAACGCGATGGGCGCGAGATCAACCACCTCTCCAGAAATAGTCTCACCCCGAAGTATGTAGTAGGTGTAGCCGCGTTGAAGGTTGCCGCCGCCCATCATCACCGTCCACGAGGCTACGGGATACACGTTCCTTACGGTGGCGAACGCCCAGACCAGCGGCAGGAAGATGCTAACAGTCAAGACAGCGTAGCGAACCCGAAAGTGGCGCTCAAAGAGTTGTTGTTGCCGATCGGGTTCTTGCGATACTGACATGAGACCTTTCGTCTAGTCCCTTTTAACGAGCTTGTTTGATTCGAGAGTCAATAAGAGCTTGTCTACGCTCGCCAGCGCCCGTTCACGGGTTACTTCGTAGAGCTTTTCCATTTCGGAAACGATGTCCTCCACGGTTCTGCCGTTTTCCAGACCGCGCCAGATCAAAGCTCCGGTCTCGTTCAGCCGGTAATATTGCTTCGTGTTCAGGTCGACAAGTATCCCTTCACCACCCTCGAAATCGGTGAACACAACGTCTTTTAAGGGAACAGGCGTTGATGAGTGCATGTTATTCGTCCTTCGTTATGAAGTTTGGTGCGCGAAGAATCACTTCGCTGCAGTTCTGTGCATTTGTAATTTAGTCAGGCGTCGATAAGAAGGCAACGCCCACTTTTCCACCATCTCTTTAGTGAGGTCTGAGGCATCTGCTCTTTTCGCAGCACCGTCAGGCCGAAAAACCTGGGTTCGCGTCGGATCCTTGGAATAAGGACGACACGTTTCGATAATGGCATCTATCTCTTCGGCTGATGGCGACACACCAAAAAATCTAACAACCTGAAGCAAGGCATTCGGCGTCAGCTGGTCATAGTTGATCAGCAGCGTATGCTCGTCGGCAATTGCTTCCACCGCCGCATAGTAACCTCCCAGAGCCCGGGCGCAAAACTCCTCCGGGCTTATTAGCATGACCTCTTCCAGGCTGACCCCAATAATTGCGGCGGCCGTTGCCGGGTTTGACTCGATAACCATCCACTGCGGCAGGGATCTCATGTTTGAGACCATCACTTCAATCGGATCGCGAAAAAGAAATACCGCGGGAACCGTTGGCCAGACTCTCCTTATCCGGGCGAATTGCAAGGTGCTGGTTGAGGCGAATTTGACAAAGTAGTGACGCTCATTGCCCAAACGACGTTGACCCAGTGCGCTAACCGCGCCCCGCAGGAAGACTGAATAAAAAAGCTCCTTCGTGCCATCTGCATCAGTGTCGGTAAAGAACCGGCTGATCAATTTGTCTATTGCAGGCGCCTCGGCAACGACCAGCGCGTCTCTTAACGCCCGGCAAGCGTTCGCAACCAACGTTGACCCGGAGCGCGACGAATGGAAGATAAAGCCGGAAGGCTGCAGGCTGTCTGATATCTTCTCCAGTCGTATCAGGGCTGCAAAGTCGGTAACTAAGGCACGCGTCCCCACTTTTTCTTTTCTGACTCTATCTACTGTTTCACTGAAAAAAGGCTCGGCCAGAACAACTCCCGACATGTCCATCCATTCGATGCCCGGTCGGCCATTTCTCACTATTGCATCGACCGGAAGCCAGGACTTGAGTTGCTCAATTTCAGGAGTTGGCGCTTCCGTGTCCATTGACATTTCTCAAAGAGGCGTTTTCGGGCGGGCAGTAATGCGCAGAGTCAGTTAGAAACTTCCCAGAATGGGAAGCGAACGGCCTTCGCTGCCTACACGTTTCAGCTCCTGATGCCACGGGAGTTTTCCCAGAGTATCGAGGCAGAAGAGACAGGGCGATGCTGTATATAGGTCGGGTGCAATGCCCTGATCGGCAAGCAGCGACAACCGCTGCCGGCGCGCTTCTAACTGGGCAGTGGCAACCTGGGAAAGCCGGGCGAAGGCCGATCCAAAATCCTCCGTAGTCAAATCCGCAGCCACATCGCCCTCGCCAACAGCATTGCGAAAGCCGGAAAGGTTGCAACATAACGAGAGGCGGCCGCGATAATCTATATTGCAACTCACGCCTGCCAGCGCCGAACAAGGCGGAGATGGATCGACGTTGTAATAACCAACGTCGATGCCAATGCTCATCTTGAAAATTCTAGAGAGATTGGCTATTTCCTGTTCGGCTTGCCTCCGTTCTTCCAAAGAAAGTGCCGACTCATCCTCGACGGCAGTCGAGGTGGGCATGATGTGGCCAAAGTTTAGTGACGCTGCTCCCATTCGCGCCGCGAATAAGGCGATCTGCTCTAGCTGGGAAATCGTGTCGCGTCGAATGCCAATTTTAATGGCAAAAGGAATGCCGCCGGCATAACAGCGCGAGAATGCGCGCACCACCCTCACGAAAGATCCTTCGCCACGCCAACCGTCATGGGCCTCACGGGTGACTCCATCCAAACTGAATCCGATATTTGCAATTGCCCCGCGGTGCGCCAGGACCGTGGGCCAGATGCGGTCGAAGTGCCAACCGTTTGTCACGAAGCCCACCATCAGTCCGTTCTCTGCCACGATCTCAAGCATGCGACCGAATTGCGGATGGAGAGTCGGCTCCCCACCGGTATATACAACATTGGTGATGCCCATAACCTCGCGAGCTTGCGTAATAATTCTTTGCAGGAGCTCAGGTGGGAAGAAATTCGCGGCTGTGTGATAGAGAGCGTCTTCGTCTCGCAGGCAGTAGCTGCAATGAAGATTGCAGATATTGGTCAGCTCGATAGTCAGTCGACTGGGACCAAACTTATTGCCTGACGAGGGATTCATTTCACTCATTTAGGACCTTACATACGCACGATGGGCCAGGTCAGCCGTGCGGGCCGGATCTCCGAGCAGGTCCGCTCCCGCATAAAGATTGAAAGCAACGGTCTCACGCGCCAGCCGTCCGAGTAAGCGCAGATGCGCGCTCGACGTGGGCCTGTCGTAACAGGACCAGGGACAAAATTTCAGCAAGCGTGCCATTGCCTCAGAGGCAGTCAAGCGTTGCAGACGGCTTGTTGCCTCATGTGTGATAACCGGGAACAGAATTGCATCCGGTTGGGCACATTGGACCTGCCGCGACGGGAAAAAATCTTCTGGGGTAAAGCGTTCCTTTCCCAGACCCTCATCAGCAACAGGAGGCAACTGCGGAATTCGGACGGCAGCAATGGTGTCCGGAGTCAAAGCAAAAAACCGTCGTAATCCTCTTGCCTCGATTCCCTGGTGCGCCTCGTTTAGCAGCAGCACATCATCCGAAAGATATTTCCAGCCAGACAAGACGAGTTGCAGGGTTAGCGTCGACTTTCCACTACCCGACGCTCCGACAATAAGCATTGCCTTCTCATGTTCCGGACGGATGACGCCACCGCTATGGAGCTCAAATAGCCCACATCTTCGTAAGGCTGCCGAGAATGCCTGCGAAATGACCTGGACCGCTAAATCATCCGGCCCTCTGAGCCAAACATCAACGGTTGCTGCTGAGCCTGCACCAATAACGATCAGCGAGCCATGAGTATCGAGATAGAGTATCTGTCCGTCTGTGTGGCAAGTGCCACCCAACGATATTTCAAACTCAACGAGGCGCTCAGGCAAAGGCGGCAGGATTTCGCAGGATCTTATTCTGATCGACGCGTCCGGGGGAGCGGCTCCATTTCCTGAAAGGGGAGTTAGGAACCATCGTGCAAAGAGCTTGGAAACGGCGTGAGCAGCCCAGGCGTCCTCAGTATCAACCAAAATAGTACGACCGGCGACTGTATAAAGCATTTTCAGCCCCGGTCGTGCGATCACGGAAACTCCACTTGTAATAGGAAGGAGTCTAACTCGTTTTCACTGGACGTTTCTAGAAAAACGTCTCCTGCACCTTCTACCTAATTAACGGCTGGAAACAGACCACCCTGATCAATTTGTGGCCCCGCTGCTTATGCCGTTGAAGAAGGTCGTTGCTTCAAGGATGTCAACAGGAACCGTGAGTTCCGGCTCGATGAAATTTCTCTTCGCAGCTTCGGTCAGCTCGGTTGCACCGAGTTTTGTTTCACCTGATTCAGTAACCTTTGTTGCCTCAGCTTTGTTGGTCAAGATTAGCCGCCTCCTCGGAAATGTTTCGAACATCTTAAGCTCAATAGCGAAATCGGAGCAACCTAAAATCGGGGGATTCACCGGAACCGGGTAGCACCAAACAACCTTCGGTGCGAAACAGCGGAACAGAATTACTGGTTTGGTGGCCTCTTAAAACTGCTGACCAACGGGACGACAGGCTCGTCAGCCAACAGGCAGGGCAGGCAAACCCTTACCTCCATTCGGGCAAAGGAATCTCTTTCCTTTGCCCTCATCTTACGGAAGCCCGCCGCTGTCTGCAACTTGGAAGAAGCGCGTGGCCTCAAGAACTGAGACGGGGCTAGAGAGTTCCGGCTCGACAAATATCTTCTTACCTGAATCGCTGGTCCCTGGTACGCCTGATTCCGTCTCATACGAATCAGTCAGTCCGTCGACATTTGATAGCTCAGTCTTATTGGTCAAGTCTGGAACCTCCTCAGAAGGATAGTCTCTATCTTATGCTGTGTATGTAAGCCGGAGCAACTAAGAAATTTTTGCCCTCTAAGCGCTCTCGCAAACGGAAATCCTTTTAGGATCCCTTTTCTGGTCCAACAAGCACCATTCGGAATGGGGTCCTCTGAAGTCGTTGTAAGTCGGCGCGGACAAACAACCGCACCTGAGGCGACAGTCTCATCACAGCATCTTCAAGGGGCAGCTTGTTGATATCCAGATCGACGATTTCTGCAGAATCCGTCTTGATTTCAAGTGGAATACCGAGCTCATTTGCGATCTTGTAGAGCACAACCGACAGCGCCTGCTTTTTCGCTATTACGGTCAAAGCATTTCGTTCATAAACGACGCGAAGCGGCTCATCTTTTTCCTCAGCAGATGGCTTTTCCAGTCCTTCTTCTGTATTGCCCTCAATAAGAATCGCTTGCGAGCTATTGGGAACGACGGCGTTAATCGCCGGTGGGGCATCGTCATAGCCATTCAGATAAATTCCCACGGGCTCAGGCTGCGCTCCGGGCGCGCGATTGATCTCGTAATCTATGAAGACCGCCGGCGCCAGTAAGTGCATGGCCGGTTCGAGAGTCAGCCCTTTGAAGTCAGTAGTAACTTCCCGCGTCGTTACCGACTTGCCAAGTAGCACTGGAATCTTCAGTCTTTTCGAAATCTCGCCGGCGATGTTTGAGAGCGGTGCCTTTTCCGCCTTCAGAGACAGCGTTATCAAATCCCGTGTCGATATCCGCAGCGAGAAGTCTGACCGAGACGGGCTCGGCTTGGCGGTCTGCGGCTCCGGCTGCTGTAATGTGGCGGCAGTGTACCGCTCAAAGTTCCCCAAACCAAGCAAAATCAGGGCGGCAATCAAGATAAATCGAGGTTGAAGCATAATAAAACTCTCACTAAAAGAAACACTTTGACGTTTTTGCGCAAAGTTTACTGACGACAACTTTTCGGCCGGGTTGACTTCGGAGAGGGGTCAACGGCCCCAAAAACTACCATGCGACGTCGTTTGCGTCAATGGATGCCCGAATTTTAGGGCTAATAGACTTCTATCAGCCAGCCAAACGACGTTCCCGATCCGTCTTGAAGAGTCTGAGCGGCCGCATGATGTAGTAGGCAAAACTCAAAGGCCGGGGCAACTGAACGGCACGCACATCGCCGTCAGTGGGTCGCAACAAGAAGCGACAGTACCGCATCCTGGAACGCCAGTCCGGGCGCAATCGCATGTTGAATTTAAAGCTCTCGCGCAGCGTCGGCTGCTCCAGCGCAGCGCCACAAAACAATCTTCCGTAGACCTTCTGGGCAAGTAAGGCGAGGGCTTTGTCGGAAGCCACGTTCGCCTTCAAATCGTCAGGCAGAGGTGCGTCCAAGAGATGATGCGCGAGATACAAACCCAACAGCATCATTCTTTCTGTGCCTGTCAAACGAGCACGTTCCCAGACCTCCTGCCAATCAAGATCTGCTCGCGTTCGCAATATTTCTGCGACGTCGCAGATCCAGGCCAAGCGGGTCCAAAGATGTTTTGATCCATGCACGCAAATCGAGAGAAACAGATCCGCAACTGACAAACTCTTGACGCTGAAATCCAGCAGCGTCAGCGGTTCCAGGCGATCCCATAGTTGTTCCGCCTGAAAAGACGATGCAAATAAGTCCGAAGCTACCTCCCAGTGTAGTTCAACAATCATGCGGCCCTTATCGCGGCTGAGGCCGAAGTTATGTTGAGTGCGCAGCAGCAACGATTGCTGGGCGTCAGTCCACGCCACGCCGCACTGGTAGCCTCGAGCGACCAGCAGTTCTTTGGCGCGCAAAACATCCGCCTTGCGCACCATTATGTCCAGGTCAACGAAGCGCCTGAGTTCCAGCTTGCCGTAGGCGGAAACAGCCAAGGCTGGTCCTTTGTAGGGAATTGCCTCAATACCAGCTGCCGCGAAATCCAGCAGGATGCGACCTAACTCACCAGTTAAGTAAAGATTGCGCCCTGCGTTCTTTTGGTAGTAGTCCTTGAGCCTGCTCAATTGTTCGGGAGGAACGCTTGATGGAGCAATTGTGCTGAGCGTCGGGTAGAGCAATGACAGTACGAAGTGTGTAAGAGCAAAACTGTAGACAAACTCCCAATCAATCGCGCCCTGCAGCAACTCTTTGATTCGCTCACTTGTTTGGTCACTCACCTGAGTGCGCGCGCAACACACCACCAGCTCGTGTTCCGGGCGCAAGCTGAATTGACCTGTAATGTTCGGCTGTGCAGGCATAAAAGTCAGTAGTCAGTGGTCTTTGAACTTTAGTCAGCCACAGATGGACACGGATAAGCACGGAT
>JBOGOU010000120.1:0-3016 GCA_050748205.1 Pyrinomonadaceae bacterium
GGTTGAGGCCGGGCTAGGTTTTACCTGATGAACGCTTAACTTGGATTGGATCGCTCTGGGCTCCCAACCACTGGCTAAGTGTCAGGCTACCGCCCTTTGAGCCGTTAATAGCCTTTATTATTTATCGTATTAGAAGTGGTCTTGCAGCACTTTGAGGAGGTTTCATTTGATTGGCTCAGATGAAAGCACCCCAGACCACCTTGGTAGTTGGTCGGATTTTATTCCCTAAAAGAGAGTTGCATTACTCTATCGTTAAGACGAGAACCAAAAGGAAAATACATGGAACTCGGAACGGTTCTGCTCACTCGCTTGGCGGATATAAATCCTGACCCCACAAATTGGTGGCGCAGTATTACATGGCGTTTAATTCGAAGTCAATAAAAAAGTGGTTGTCGCAAGAACGAATGGAAAAGATCATCACACTGCATTAAATCGCATAATTAAATCGCATAGAATCCAAAAATCCATCCCCGAGAAACGAACTTTGCGCTTAGTGGCGGGTGAATGAAAAACCATTCAGCATGACACGGCTCGGCTTATTTCGGTTGACAGATGATCTGAAATGAGTATCATTACCGCCATCGTCTCTCTCGCTGGCAACCCTCCCTGCCGGTTTTGATTACGTATTGGCCTTCCCAGCGGCCTGAAGTATTGGCTCGGTAGTAATTTACAACAACCTTATGTGAACAGATTCTTACACAGATTAGATCACAGCCTCTTCCTCCCGGTCCTATTTTCAACCGCATCTGGAATGAAAAACCGGAAGCCAAGACAGTCAGGCTGTTTTCGGGAGTCGCATCGGTTCTTGGCAGCGAAGTTTTTTGATCCTAAGGAGTAAAAGAGTTGACACTAAAAAGCTCCGTCATTACCTGCAAGTAACGACGGAGCGTCTC
Source organism: Pyrinomonadaceae bacterium (assembly GCA_050748205.1). Taxonomy (GTDB): domain Bacteria; phylum Acidobacteriota; class Blastocatellia; order Pyrinomonadales; family Pyrinomonadaceae; genus PSRF01. The sequence goes on from JBOGOU010000120.1 coordinate 894, forward strand.
ACAACACAGTCCTCACCGCACGAGGCGTAAGGGTGTGCCGCGTGACAGCCGCATCATAACGCAACGTGCAGTGGGGACTCAACTTCAAGAGTCACATTGCAATATGCCTCCTCCAGCTTATCCACTCGAGTCGATCACCACGAAAGCGGCCCAACGGGAATTGCTGCAGTCAGGGTCGTACTGCAAGGGTGAAGTCGCCTCTTAAGAAAGATCGGAGGAGTAATTTGCGGTGCGACTCCATTTTCAAAAATGGAGCGGAATCATGGGTATCGAAACAGGTACGGACAGCCGTCAATGGTACGTTGTACACACTAATCCTAAACAGGAAGAACGCGCCAACAGTAATCTCATAGCCTGGGGCATCGAGACTTTACACGCCAAGTTAAGAAAATCCCGTCACAACGAGTTCACCGGCGTGGCCACATACGTCACTCAGCCGTTGTTCCCGCGTTATATATTCGCTAGGTTCAATGCTCATAAACAGCTACCTAAGATCTTGTTCACGCGTGGAGTTCACAATGTGGTCTGTTTCGGCAATAGCCCGGCTTGCGTCAACGATGACATCATCGACATTATTCGCGCGCGGATCGACCAGCATGGTTTTGTAAAAGACAATAACGATCTCAAGCCGGGAGACAAAGTGGTTATCAGCGCCGGTTCATTGAGAAATCTGATCGGTATCTTTGAGCGTGAGGTCAAAGGAAGCAATCGGATTATGATAATGCTCACGGCAATCGAATATCAGGGACGTCTTGTGGTCAACAGGGATCTAGTTAAACGAGCCGTGTGATAAGGGCGATACTGATTCTTAGAGTTGAAGATTCCTCTAAGAAGGGCTGGCACGTCCTCACTCACCTGTGGCGGCCTTCTGCCACTGTTCCACTCCCCTATCTTCCCACCACGGGAGGACGCGCCATCTCACACGCCACATTTTCGTGGCGCTTCGCTGCACTATTCGCGCCTCCTACAGCGTCGTAGTGCCAGCTGCGTATTCCGGTGATTGTGAGCAGTCCGCCATCGCCTGATGCTGGCGACTAATATTTACAGCTTCGAGGTATTCGCCGTCCAGGATTTTTCGCGTTTGCGCATCGATTCTCCTTTGAGTTCCAGTCGATGGGCGGTGCTCAAGAGGCGATCCAAAGTAAATATACTCCGGAGGACCCAGACAGAATCGGTCCAACGGAGTGCGCCGCTGTAACATTGTACATAGATTCAGGTTTTGATTCTGCCCTCGGGGTCGCAGATCAAACCTCCCAAAACGCTGTCAAAAATGGATAACCGTGGCTGAGTCGTTGCCAGAGAGAACGACCTCCATGCGACCGTGGCCGTTGCCAGATGATCAACCGGCGCTCGGATCTGCACAGGCGCACGTCTGGCGAGCCTCTCTGGACCAACCGGCCGTGGCAATGGAGAATCTTTACAAAGTGCTTTCGCCGGACGAGCGGGCCAAGGTCGGTCGTTTTCACTTCGGCAAAGATCGTCGGCATTTCATAGTCGCGCGCGCCTGCTTGAGAAAGCTGCTGGGACAATACCTCGCGATCGAACCCGCCGAGCTCCGATTCGCCTATGGCGCCTACGGCAAGCCACACCTTGACCCGACAATGCTCGACCCACCTGCGAAACTGAAATTTAATCTGGCCCACGCAGGCGGTCTCGCCGTATTTGCTTTCACTCGGCTCGGAGAAATCGGAGTTGACTTGGAGCTTATCAAACCGATTACCGCCGACGACATTGTGCGGCGCTTCTTTTCCGCAGCGGAGGTAGCCAGTTTCGATCAGCTGCCGGCAGACGATCGGGCCTTGGCTTTCTTCAACTGCTGGACGCGCAAGGAAGCCTTTATCAAGGCCAAAGGTATGTGTCTGTCGCTTCCGCTGGATCAGTTTGATGTCACTCTGGCGCCCGATCAGGAAGTGTCACTTTTAAGGACCAGATGGGACGAGAACGAGGCTGCCCGTTGGTCGTTGCGGACACTGGAGATTGGGGACAGCTATGTGGGAGCGGTTGCTCTTGAGTCCCACGATTGGCAGCTCGTCTGTTGCGATTTCGCAAAACTCTTACTCAAATAGCCATTCACTATTGCGGCGCTAATGGGACATTCAGATATTGACACGACCGCCCGATAC
>JBOGOU010000121.1:0-3519 GCA_050748205.1 Pyrinomonadaceae bacterium
AACGCTCCTGTTCAGCGGGCGCGGGCGAAAAGCATCCAACCTGCGCCGCAAGGAAGCATCTTGAGAGCCACGCTATCCCGCGCTCCGCTGCAACAGGTTGTTGGAATGCGGTTAACCAGTAAAACCATTCCTATAAGGGAGCTCAACTTTGCCCTTCTTGAAATCGAAGATAATGCGGCCGGTTATCTTCCTTGGTTTGTCCTCGACTCTCAAGGGTGGGAATCGAGCCGCTACTGCCGCCTTAACAGCCTCCGCCCATAACGCTTCTGGACCTGATAGTGGATTGGCAAATATGACTTCGCCGTCCTCATTTACCAGTAACTGCACTTCCACCCGCCCTTCAATTTTCAGTTCCTTTGCTTTTTGCGGATAGGCGGGCAGCCCTTCCAATGAGGCTTTGGAATTCAACACGCCCGAGATCACCGGCCAACTAGCCTTGTCGATGGGATCAGACTCCGCCGGACCGTAAAGAATTTCAACCGGTGTCTTTGAACGCTGCTTCGTTTGCGCGAATCCTCCAAAGGCGCAAAGAACAAATATCAAGACAATAATAATTTTCATCATCGGCTCCAAAATTGTGCGAAATCGAGAAGCATTCCAACGCTGCGCTTCAGCTGCCGCGCGCGATCAGCCTTCAGCCGGGATCAAAGAGATTACTTGAGAAACACGCTATCGCGCCGTCAGCTGCAAGGCTTTGTTCGGTGTCGTCCGTTTCATCGCTTTGGTTGGGAAATATCGAATTGTAAGCAAGCTGGCGTCGATTTGATTGTCCCAACCATACCCCAACTCAATCGTGGTGGTTGGGAATTTCCAAATGCGAGTAAGGTCTACGAAGCTGAAATCAATCGAGGACGAGCGCCTGTCATCCCTCTTATCCATGGGCTTACCGTACTGCTGCGCGAGCAATGATTCAAGGCTATTGAATATTTTCTCTCTGGGTAACCGAGACTTTTGCTCATTCAATCTAATCAGGATTTGTGAGAGCTTATTTGTGGCATCATCAATCTGAAAATAAACCGTGAAGTCTTCACCTTCGAGTGAAAATTCCGGAATAACATAATCAACATGCATTCCCAGAAATACTTCCCTCTTGGGCAGCTTCTTGAGCCGCGCGCCGACCACTCTTGCGACATCTTCATTGGACATTCCCCATCGAACTTGCTCCCAACCAGCCACGTCCTTCTGCTGGGAATAGCAAGGAACGTTCAGCACAAATAGCTGACTGAGCAATAAAAGAGTTACCGCTGCTTCCTTCATCTTCAAGTTGCCTCGCAATATTCAACAGACACCGAACGCTGGCCTTCAGCTGCGGCGCGCGATCAGCATTCAAGTTGAAGGGAAAAAGGCTACTTGAGAAGTATGCCATCGCGCCGTCAGCTGCAAGGCTTTGTTAGGCATCGCTTCGGGAGTAATCATACTCGTAATTCTTCTCGCCAAGAATGCCCTTTACTCTTTCGTGAATCTCGTTCTTTCTACTGTGTGCCCACTCAGGGGCGCTCTTCTTCCATTCTTCGTCTGTAGGCACGTAGATCACGTGCGGACCCACAGCCATCATTTCACCATCGATAGTCACATGCTCGATTGAACGCCCCCGCTTCTCCTCGTATCTGACGCTATCCCGGCCGACCCGTCGGGCCCAATAACCACGATTTCTTAACGAATATTGCCGGCGAGCTTCAGCGTAGAGATAGAAAAAGGGCCATAGCAGGAACAGAAGAAACAAGTAAAGCAGCATGGCAAGGTCTTTCAAGAATTTATCCCAAAGCGTCCGCAGTGAGTTATGCGACTCATTGAACCGATGACCCGTGGTCAAGAGGAAGATGCCTAACGCTGCGCTTCAGCGGCTCGCCCACGCAACTTACCAAAGAAGTCCGCTACCGGCGAGTCCGCTGCAAGCGCTTGTTCGATGCGCCGTGAAATTGAAAGCGCTAGGTCGATTGATTAGTAACAACACAGGCTGCATGGCCCACCACGCGATCCCCTTCTCTCAGCAGCGAAGGCCTTGGACTCCACCCGGCAGCCAAACGCGAATTCAAAAGCTCCTCTGCAGTCGGCAAATGATCCCACACAGCAACTGCCGTGATTCCTCCCATTCATGTAGTGTCGTAGACGAGCACCAAGCCGTCGCGCCATGGAACAACTACATCATGAGTGAACTCATCCCACGATGACCTCTGCAACCACCTGAGGAACAAAGCGGCCTGAGCGATCATACAGCGCCCAACTCATCAAATCCTTGAGATTCTCAATCGGGCAGCTCCGCTTCGATTTCACAGATTCTCTCGGGAGGAAGTTCACTTTGATTTACAACACGCATTGTCTTAACCAGGAAAGTAGCATCGAACGCTGGCCTTCAGCTGCGGCGCGCGATCAGCATTCAAGCTGATTGGAAAAGACTACTTGAAGCACGCTATCGCGCCGTCAGCTGCAAGGCTTTGTTATGCGGCGCTGCGTGCTACGGCGCATACTTTTTGATTTTGGTCTTCCGAATCAGTCTAAATCTATCGTTCTTCCATTCATAATAGAACTTAGCTTCGCTTTGGTAGCCTCGAAATCCGTCAACATAACCTGAGACAACTAACAACCTGCTATCAGTACGAAATTGTAATGAATCTTCATCTTGATAGGGCACTGTGCCGACATTCAAAGCTTTAGGATTGAAATAAACTCTTCCTGTCTGCGCATCAATCATGGCAAAGCCCTGGCAACCGGAACCACATCCCCATGTAGCCAAAGTATAACGCCCGGCGAAGTTCGGCTCGTTTCGAGCTTGCGTCCTAATCATTGTGCGGAATAGACGTGCACGTGGATGAGAGATGATTGCGGGGGCAGGTTTGCCCATGAATTTCTCTTGTGCGGGATAGCCTTCAAAACGTGGGAGATTTTTCTCCTGCGCGAATGCGCCACTAATCAGGAACACTGCAACTGTGATGGCCACTAATATTGCTTTCATCTCATTCCAGAAGCCAGTCGCATAACGCTCCGCTTCAGCGGCCGGGCGACAACTGCATCAGACGCAAGTTGTCGCTGAGAGACATGCTGATTCCGGTCCGCTGCAAGCGATTGTTAGGCAGCGGCAGGTCCACGGACTTTCGTCATCAGTTTGCAGAACACAGCGCCCACTAAACCGAAGAATGTGCCCATCACGGTCACAACGATGATCGCAATGACGACGATCGCAACACTGTACTGCTGCTGAATAGATGGCATGTAAGGTCCTATGGCCGATGATAAGAACCAGCCAACGGTTGAATCTGCTAATCCTGCGACGAACCCCGCCGCGATCCCATCGAGGAAACTAAAACGCTTACAACCTAAGAAACCGACCAAGGCATACAGACACCACGAAGCCCAGAAGAGCTTCGCATAATCAAATTCGAGCGTCTTTGATGCAAATGAAGCAATAGAATCAAAGAAGACAACTGCAAAGAAAACGATCAGATAGAATAGGATTCTTCTTTTCATAGAATTAGATCAGCTGCCTAACGCTGCGCTTCAGCGGCCGGGCGAAAACTGCGC
>JBOGOU010000122.1:0-1220 GCA_050748205.1 Pyrinomonadaceae bacterium
CCATTGGCTACCGCAAATGGTTCTGTGGGTGAGTGGTTGCTGGTTGGGTTGGAGTTCGGTAGCCGTAGTGACTTTACTTTCCGCGCAGCGCGTCAAGAATGCGATTAGCCGTTTGTCCGTCCCAGAAAGGGGGGACGCGGCGATCCGTCGTTATCGAGCCATTGAGGGCGGCGAAAGCCGCTGATGTAATCTTCTCCCGATCGGTGCCCACAACGGTATTCGTTCCCAGTTCCACGGTGATCGGACGTTCGGTATTTTCCCTCAGGGTCAGACAAGGGATGCCCAGGACAGTTGTCTCTTCCTGCAAACCGCCAGAATCAGTAAGTACAAGTCGCGCGCGGCTATAGAGCCCAAGGAAATCGAGGTAGCCGAGCGGTTCGATCAAGCGCAAACTTCCAGCCCTTTCAATTCGCTCCTCAAAGCCAAACTCTGCGATGGTCTTGCGCGTGCGCGGATGCACCGGAAAGATGATTGGCAAACCATGCCCAATCTCTTCCAGGGCATCGAGAATGCGTGCAAAGGTCTCCTGGTCGTCAACATTCGAGGGCCGGTGCAGCGTGAGCACGGCGTAATCCTGATCGGCGACATCGAGATCTTGCCGGATCGTCGACTCTTTCGCGCGCGCCAGTTGCTTAAACAGTGAGTCGATCATGATATTGCCGACAAGGCGTATTCGTTCCTCGGGAATTCCTTCGGCGCCCAGGTTCTCGTTGGCATCTTGAGAGGGAGTAAAGAGTAAGTCGGCGATCTGATCTGTGAGTAGCCGGTTGATCTCTTCGGGCATCGAGCGGTCTCGGCTACGCAAACCCGCCTCCACATGGGCCACCTTGATTCCCAGCTTCACGCTCACAAGCGCGCAAGCCAGCGTCGAGTTGACGTCGCCAACAACCAATACCCAGTCGGGCTTCTCCTGAAGCAGGACAGGTTCAAATCGTTCCATCACTGCGGCCGTCTGCGCGGCATGTGAGCCGGAGCCCACGCCCAAGTAGAGATCCGGTGCGGGCAGATCCAGGTCGCGGAAGAAGGCGTCAGACATCATGGCGTCGTAATGCTGGCCCGTATGAACAACAAGCGGCGAGAACTCACGTTCTTGCCGCTTCATGGCTTCCACGATGGGCGCGACCTTCATGAAATTAGGTCGCGCACCCACAACGTTAATTACCTTTAACATGTTTCGAGTTTCGAGTTCCGGGTTTCGCGTTCGATCCGCAAGCTAACCC
>JBOGOU010000123.1:0-4003 GCA_050748205.1 Pyrinomonadaceae bacterium
CCGCAGAATACCGGAGAGCTGCGAGTACTGGACGAAGCACAGAACCGAGTCACGGCTAACTACGATACTTGCCGCAATCGAGTGTTTGGAAATTCCCAGACGTTTGCCGACAGAAACATCATCGGTAGAGAAGAGGCGACTCTGGCGCTGTTTGCTGGAGGTCTTGGGACGGACAGAACAGCCATGGTGGCCGGGCTCTGGGGACATGAATCGAATTTCGCGCAAAGACCAGATGGAGATGCTGGACCGGCGCAACTAACTTCCTGGTGGCGAAACAACCAGCCCGGACTCATTGTTGGCAATGCGTATGGCAGTTGGCATGGTCGAACTAATGGTGTGCCTTTTGACGGCAATGTCAGGGACAATCTGGCGACCTTGGGCAACATCGTTCGGTTTTCGAGGGATCGCTACGGAAATGATAGATCGGTCGCATATTGGTATGGCCCTGGCGATCCGAACAATGCCGCAAACGCGGCAAGGAACCGAAATGACTACGCTAATCACGTGATGCAGTTGTATGGAGCGTACCAGAGGTTCTTCGAGTGTTTAAGGAATCCTTGAACCATCACCAAACAGAAGTTGCTTTGGCTTGCTAAACCTAGAAGCGAGGAGCTGGCAGTTGGAGGGTTTGAGGTCACAAAATGAACTTGGGATATTTGGCTAGTCTGTTCTTGCTCCTTCTCTTGTTGCCAAGCTGCCGAGAATCCGCAGCCTTGCGTCCTACGAGCGTTCCTGAAAACCGACCGCCCGCTTCAGCACAACAAAACCTGGAAAATACGAAGACCGTTGAAAACATCTTCACTAAAGAAACCTCCCTCTCATATCAAGGCTATACGGTGACCAAGCTGCACAAAACAGTAAACGTTGAGGGCATCAAGACCGAGGTCTCCTATGCCGTGTTAAAGAAGGGAGAGGGGGTGGTCGCAAACTTTGATGGGTTATATCATCCAGCCGGCAACACGACTGAGTTTGGAGTCTTCCCTTTTCTCGGTGGCGAGCCAAAACAAATAGTGGTAGAGCAAGCCATTCCTAGAAACTGGCGTCACTGGATTGTCAGTTTGTCTCCTGATGTCCATGTGATCTTTGATAGCGGCGACTATGGAGTGGACGGTGAGCTGCTGCCTATCGATGTTAACAGCGATGGAGTCTATGAGTTTTCAAAGACGGTTACTGCCTTCTATGGGTTTGAGAACTTGCCCTCTTCCGAAGCGCCTCTCATAGACATGCTGTTCAAGTTTGACGACAAGGCGAAGAAGTACCTTCCGGCGAATCATATCTTTCAAGATCATGCCCTCAAAGGCATCGAGGATGAGATAAGAAACGTTGACAGCAATGATGGAAAGAAGGATCTATCCCATGTGCTCCGTATAGTTCTCCGGTACGTTTACGCTGGCAAGGAGCAAGCGGGTTGGGCTTTCTATGACAAGGAATGCGAGCTTCCCAACAAGGACCAGATCCGATCCAAGGTCCTGGCAAAGCTCGGGAATGAACCCGTTTACAAATTCATATACGGAAAACCGCAGGTTACGAAGCAATGATGCCGAGGTTCAGGATGCTTTTTTCAGCTTCTCACGTTCGAGGAAGGCGTCGAGGATCTGGACGATCTGTTTGCGCTGAGACTGTGGTAGTTGTTCAACTTGGCTGAAGCGCCGCCAGAGTCGATTGTCTCGGGTGCGGCCGTTGCTCTTCACTTCTTTAATCCCCAACAACTGATCGGCTGAGACTCCCAGGGCTTTGGCCAAGAGCGCGAGCAAGTGTGTGGGCGGATGAGCCGTTTGCTTTTCGTAGTAGGCGACCATTCTCTGGGAGATATTCACCTCGGCGGCCAGGTCGCGCTGCGATAATCCGGCCTCTTGCCTGAGCTGCGCCAGTCGCTCTCCGAAACTCTCACTCTTTCCACTCAACTGCATCTTTCTTTTCGGCATGATGAACCTCTCAGGGGTTAGATCATGCCGATTATAAGGGTCGATTCTGTGCTTCATCGTTCGTCGCCGGAAAGATGGTTGACAGTGTGATACGATGAATGTATCATCCGCTGAACCTAAGATCAAGTTAGTCGTTCTAGCAACGAGCAGCAACTTTTCACTTGACAGCTTTTTTCCAAACCTGAGGAAACTGAAGAAGAGATGGCGCGGATACCCGAGGCAGAGATCGAGCGGTTGAAGCGGGAGATCTCTCTGGAGCGTCTGGTTGAAGCGCGCGGGGTGGCGCTGAAGCGAAAGGGCGCGGACCTGGTGGGCCGCTGTCCGTTCGGAACGCACGCGGATGTGGAGCCGAGCTTTGTGGTGACGCCGGCGAAGAATCTCTGGCACTGCTTCGGGTGTCAGCAGGGCGGCTCAGTCATCGACTGGGTGATGAAGACAGAAGGCGTGAGCTTTCGGCATGCAGTGGAGTTGCTCCGGAATGATGAAGTCGGAACGATGAACGCGGAATGGAAGACAACAGCCGCAGCGCAGATGCCCGCAGGCCCGCACTCCCGAGCCGTGCGCGAAGGGTTGGGAGTGAAGCGGTCGCGGGTGCAGAAACTGGAGACGGCGCTTAATGCCCAGGCAGGCGATCCCGAGTTGCTGCGTCAGGTGATCGACTACTACCACGAGACTTTGAAAGAGAGTCCGGCAGCGTTGTCCTACCTTGAGAAGCGTGGTTTGGGTAGTGCAATCGGCAATGAAATGATCGAGCGCTTTCGTTTGGGCTATGCAAACCGGACGCTCGGGTATCGCTTACCCTCAAGCTTGAATGTGGCAGGCCGACAGATACGCGGGCGGTTGCAGGAGCTTGGCATCTATCGCGAGAGCGGGCATGAACACTTCAACGGCTGTCTGGTCATTCCCATCTTCGATGAGCATGGCCAGGTCACTGAGATCTACGGCCGCAAGATCGTCAAGGGCTTGCAGTCATTCATTGCGCTGCACCTTTACCTACCGGGGCCACATCGAGGCGTGTGGAACATTGAGGCGCTTCAAGCGACGAAAGAGATCATCCTGTGCGAGGCGCTCATTGATGCGCTGACGTTCTGGTGCGCCGGCTATCGCAACGTGACGGCGAGCTATGGAATCGAGGGCTTCACCGAAGATCACTTGTCGGCGTTCAAGCGCTACGGCACGGAGCGGGTGTTGCTTGCTTACGATCGCGATGACGCCGGAGAGAAAGCAGCCGGTGCGCTGGCGGAGAAGTTGATAGCTTGTGGCATCGAGTGCTTTCGCATTCACTTTCCGAAAGGGATGGATGCGAATGAGTACGCGTTGACGGTCAAGCCGGCGGAGAAGTCGCTCGGTGTGCTCATTCGCAGCGCGGTGTGGCTGGGCAATGGCGCAGCACCAACGCTCACGTCGCAAGTTAGTTCCTCACCCGCGCGGACGGCTAAAGAGGAAGAGAGCTCGCCCCTTCTCTCTTTAGCTGCTTCCGCTACGCCAGCTATAGCTCAAGAGGAAAACACGCCTGGGCCAACCGAGGAGCTTCACTCTTTAGTTGCCGAAGTCGCTGATGTTGAGTCACCGCTGGCATCGCCGCTGCCGCCCGCGCCAGCGACGGATGCACCGCTGCAAATCAATGGTGACGAGATCGTGATGCGCTTTGGTGATCGACGCTACAGAGTTCGCGGCCTGGCGAAGAACCTGAGCTTCGATGCGTTGAAAGTCAATGTGATGGCGTCGCGTGAAGCTGGCTTTCACGTGGACACGATCGAGATGTATTCGGCGCGGCAGCGCGCGTTGTTCATCAAGCAGGCAGCCGAGGAGATGAATGTCAAAGAAGATGTAGTCAAGCGTGACTTCGGCAGACTGTTGTTGAAGCTGGAAGAACTGCAGGACGAGGCGGTGAGAAAAACTCTGGAGCCGAAGGAACAGACCGTCACGCTCAGTGATGAAGAGCAGAAAGCCGCGCTCGAGCTGCTACGCGATCCAAAGTTGTTGGAGCGGATCCTGGCCGACTACGAGCGCTGCGGCGTGGTTGGCGAAGAAACGAACAAGCTGGTCTGTTATCTGGCTGCGGTGTCGCGCAAGCT
>JBOGOU010000124.1:0-2235 GCA_050748205.1 Pyrinomonadaceae bacterium
ACTCACGAGTGAATTGGCGCCCAGACGGTTAGCGCCGTGAATCGAATAATCACACTCGCCCGCGGCGAGGAGGCCAGGGATGTTCGTCCGTTGATTAAAGTCTACCCAAAGGCCACCCATCGAATAATGCACGCCGGGGAAGATGCGCATGGGCACGTGACGTGGATCGTCGCCTACGAACATCTCGTAGATCTCCAGAATGGCGCCCAGTTTACGATCGAGTGTTTCTGCCGGAATGTGCGTCAGATCGAGATAGACCTGGTTCTCGCCGCCCACGCCTCGGCCCTCGATACAGACCTGAAAGATCTCGCGGGTGGCAATGTCCCGCGGGACCAGATTGCCATAAGCAGGATATTTCTCTTCAAGAAAGTACCAGCGTTCTGTCTCGGGGATTGACGACGGTGGTCGGGTATCGCCGATCTGCCGAGGCACCCAAACTCGCCCGCCCTCGCCGCGCGCAGACTCTGACATCAAACGCAGCTTATCTTCGCCGGGGATGGAGGTGGGATGAACTTGAATGAACTCACCGTTAGCATATTGTGCGCCCTGCTGATAGCAGGCCGAGACAGCGCTGCCGGTACAAACCATGGAGTTGGTTGACTTGCCAAAAATGAGACCTGGCCCCCCGGTCGCCACAATTACGGCATCAGCTGGAAAGGCCTTTAATTCCAGTGACTGCAAATCCATGGCAATGAGCCCGCGGCACACCTGACTGTCATCGAGCACCAGCGACATCATTTCCCAGTGCTCAAACTTCCTTACTCTTCCCGCCACTTCGTAGCGTCTCACCTGCTCGTCGAGGGCATATAGCAACTGTTGTCCGGTCGAGGCGCCGGCGAATGCAGTTCGGTGGTGCCTGGTGCCTCCAAAGCGACGGAAATCCAGCAGCCCCTCCTGGGTTCGCGAGAAAGGAACACCCATGCGATCAAAAAGGTAGATGATCGAGGGCGCCATTTCGCACATTGCTTTGGCCGGAGGTTGATTCGCTAAAAAGTCGCCTCCATACACAGTGTCGTCAAAGTGTTCCCAGGTGGAATCGCCTTCGCCCTTCGTGTTCACGGCGCCGTTGATGCCGCCCTGGGCGCAAACAGAGTGGGAACGCTTGACCGGAACAACTGAAAAGAGATCTACGGCGTGGCCGGCTTCCGCGATCTTCATCGCCGCCGCTAGACCGGCAAGTCCGCCACCGACGATCGCGATCTTGATTCCGTTACTTGCCATTACTACAGCAGACCTCCCAGGAGACCGCCTGGACGTATGAAAGCGATCGCCGCATTGATACCCACAAGCAGGAGCAGAATGCCAAAGCCTATGCAGGCGTAGCCGGTCAAGCGCTGCGCTCGCTCGCCAATAGTAATTCCCCAATCAACCATGAAGAGCCAGATGCCATTGGCGAGGTGCCAGACGGTCGCGGTGATACCTATCATGTAGATTATGAAAATTGGCACCATGCGAAACTCGCGCGCCACGATATCAAAGCCCTGCTCGGGGTGATGGGCCACTGAGACGTTATTCAGTCCGGGCACCATCCCGAACCTGAAATTGAGCACGTGAAAGGCGATGAAGAAGAAAAGAACCACTCCTGTAATGCGTTGGATGAGATAGAACCAATTGCGGGGATAAGGATAGTTTAGATTGTTGGGCCTGGCCTCGATCGTTATCACCAGACCATAAACAGCGTGATAGATGAGCGGTATGAAGATTCCTCCGATTTCCACAAAGAGTATGTAGGGAATCGATTGCAGATCGTCCACCGCCTTATTGAATGAGGCCGCGCCGTCGATGGCTTTCGAATTTGTGTAGAAATGTTCCAGCAGGAAGAGGCCGAGCGGAACTATTCCGGAAAATTGATGTAGCTTGCGCAGGACAAACGTCCTGCTCAATTGAATTGCCAAAAGCACACTCCTTTGACGCTGAGCTTTGGCATGTAGGCCAACAGTCCGAGATGGGGCGAAATGAATAAGAATCTATGCAGAGCAACTAAATTATAGTTACAACTTTGGGAAAAGCAAAACTACCTAGCTACTTTCCGGTGCAAAATTGGCTAAGGTCGACGGTTGCTGTTGAGCGACAGAGCGCGATCAAGATTTCGCGCTGGGCGATCACTGTCCGATCATTTCATTGGCTCTTTTTTTTTCCTTTTCTTTTTTCGAGTTGCTGGGGGCTTTGAACGTCAACTTGAGTCGGCGATGGCGATCAAGTTATTCGCAATCACGCCCAGTCCGACCCAACGTT
>JBOGOU010000125.1:0-13587 GCA_050748205.1 Pyrinomonadaceae bacterium
GACCGGCACCTGGCACCCGACACCTGTGACCAAAGAATCACGGAGTAATGTTGAATGTTAGAGATTCGAAATTTACATGCAAGCGTTAACGGCAACCAGATTCTGAACGGAATAGACCTTTCCATCAAGAAAGGCGAGATTCACGCCATCATGGGTCCGAATGGATCGGGCAAATCAACGCTCGCGAAGGTCCTCGCCGGTCATCCATCATACGAAGTAACCCAGGGCGAGGTCCTCTACGAAGGAAAGAACCTGCTGGAGATGGCGCCTGATGAACGTGCACGTGAGGGTGTTTTCATGGCTTTTCAGTATCCGATCGAAGTGCCCGGGGTTTCGAATGCGCAGTTTCTCCGTTTGGCTTACAACGAAAAGCAGAAACACCGGGGCGAAGAGGAACTCGATCCTCTGGAATTCAAGGATCTGCTCAAGGAGCGCGCGAAGGTTGTCGAGATGGACGCCAGCTTTATGACGCGGTCGGTCAATGAAGGCTTCTCAGGCGGAGAAAAGAAACGAAACGAGATTCTGCAAATGGCGGTTCTGGAGCCAAAGCTCGCGATCTTAGACGAAACAGATTCCGGTCTGGATATCGATGCTCTGAGGATTGTGGCCGGAGGCGTTAACCAATTGCATAACTCAGAAAACGCGATCGTGCTGGTGACCCACTACCAGCGCTTGCTCAACTACATAGTTCCGCATTACGTGCACGTGCTCGCCCACGGGCGAATCGCGCGCGAAGGTGGCAAGGAACTCGCCCTGGAGCTGGAAGAGAAGGGTTACGACTGGATTACATCAAGAGCGAGCGGGAGTGAGGTTAACGCGTCAAGCGTAGCTTGAAGGAAATGACGTCTCAAATAGCTAAACAAGAGAGCGCGTACGAGGCAGCATTCAGGGTGCTTCAGGAAACAACCGCGAACAGCAGCCCCAGCTGGGTAGGACGCCTGCGCGATAGCGCAATGGACCGTTTCAATCAGTTGGGCTTTCCCTCGGTAAAGGACGAGGAGTGGAAATACACTAACGTAGCACCGCTCACCAGGCTCGACTTTGAGCCGGTCATTGCATCCGGCGAAACACTGAGCACATTAACGCCGGCGGAAGTCGCAAGTCTCGGCTACGTGGAAGCCGCAACCAGCCAGTTGGTTTTTCGCAATGGCGTTCTCAGGAATGATCTGAGTTCGATTACGAAGCTGGCAGGCGTCGTGGCTTTGGATTTGTCAGAAGCGATCGCCGATGAGAAATATCGCGAGCTTATTCGGGAACACCTGGCTCGGACGGCTGACTACAATGCCAACGCCTTCACTGCTTTGAACACAGCGTTACTTTCTTCCGGGGCATTTGTTTTGATTCCGAAAGGAGTTGCGCTCGAGTCGCCACTGCACCTGCTTTTTATCTCGGATCAGGCGCAGTCAAGCGCCGCAGCTTTTCCGCGTGTTCTGATTGTTGCCGAAGAAAACAGTGCCGCCTCCATTATCGAGAGCTATGCCAGCATTGGCGTTGGTCCGTATTTCACCAACGCCGTAGTAGAAATCGTGCTCAAGGATGGCGCGCGGCTGAGTCATTATAAGATTCAGCGAGAGGGCCAGGAAGCTTTTCACATAGCTACGACGAGCGCCGATCTTGGAGCAAACAGCAGCTACGACGGAACGACCATCAATTTCGGCGCCCAGCTCTCGCGGCACGATGTGCAGGTCAAGATGGCTCACGAGGGCGCCGAGTGTTGGGTTGACGGACTGTACGTCGTCACCACGGGACAACATACCGATACACACTCAGTCATCGACCACCAACAGCCGCATTGCACAAGCCACCAGCTCTACAAAGGAATCCTTGACGGTAAGTCACACGCCGTTTTCAACGGCAAGGTCTTTGTTCGGCACGGTGCGCAAAAGACTGATGCGATGCAGACCAACAAGAATCTCCTGTTGTCAAATGAAGCGCGCGTGGACACAAAACCGCAGCTGGAGATTCTGGCAGACGATGTTAAATGCGCTCACGGAGCTGCCGTCGGGCAGTTAGACGAAGACGAACTGTTTTATTTGGAGACGAGAGGGATTCATCCTGATCTGGCAAAGAACCTTCTAACATACGGTTTCGCGGAAGAAGTCATTGGCAAGATCAAAGTCGAATCGCTCAGGAAACAACTTGACGAGGCTGTTCTCAGCCGGATCAATGCTCGGCTGGAGGTTGAGTAAAAGCCGCCGGTAAATATCTGGGGCCCATGCTAAAACGATACCGGTTCTGGTTGTGGACGGCAGTTGTCTTTCTTTTCCTGACGGCCTTAATACATTCTCTCAGTCTCTTTATTCAGCCCACGCCGCAAAATGAAACCGAGCGGCAGCTAATTGGTTTGCTGGTGAACTACAAACAAGACTTCGGGGCCGGCTTCAACCGTTCGATGAAGGATCTTTTTACCGCCCTGAGCTCATGCTTCTCGCTGATCTGTTTACTCGGCGGGCTGACCCTGGCTTTTCTGGCGCGGAAGAAGGCAGATGTCAGCGTATTGCGAGGCGTAGTCGGCATTCACGCTGTGATTTTCGGAGTTTGCTTTGTAATGATGCTCGTTTTCACGTTTCTGCCACCCATCGTTCTTACGGGGGTGGTGTTCCTGTGCTTGCTGATTTCATATTTTCTGATGCCGAAGCATGAGATCAGCATGGCTTAGGATTTCACAGTATGTTTTTTAAAGACCGTGCATCGATCGAGTTAGATATATGTTAGCTGAAGTAAAACGCCTTCAAGAGTCGGCCCCGCCGGAGAATAGCGGCTGGGATGTCGAACGAGTGCGAGCGGATTTCCCCGTGCTTCGTCAAACCGTGAACGGCAAGCCGCTGGTCTATCTTGACAATGCCGCCTCCTCACAGGTGCCGCAGGTCGTGATCGAACGCGGCAGTATGTATCTCGAACAGGAGCACTCCAACATCCACCGGGGTGTGCACTACCTCAGCCAGAAAGCGACCACAGCCTACGAGGGCGCGCGCGAGACCGTGAAACGGTTCATAAACGCGCGCGAAGGGAAGGAGTGCATCTTTGTTCGCGGCACTACCGAGGGCATTAATCTCGTGATGCACGGCTATGGACGCAAATTTATCGCGGCGGGGGACGAAATCATCATCTCGGCGCTGGAGCATCACGCGAACATCGTCCCCTGGCAGATG
Source organism: Pyrinomonadaceae bacterium (assembly GCA_050748205.1). Taxonomy (GTDB): domain Bacteria; phylum Acidobacteriota; class Blastocatellia; order Pyrinomonadales; family Pyrinomonadaceae; genus PSRF01. Next base: position 3,153 of record JBOGOU010000125.1, read on the forward strand.
CTCTGTGAGGAAAAGGGCGCATGCCTGCGGGTTATTCCGATGAACGACGCGGGCGAGTTGCTGCTCGACGAGTATGAGGCTTTGTTAAATGAGCGAACCAAGCTAGTCGCGGTTACTCACGTCTCGAATGCTTTGGGGACGATAAACCCAGTCAAGGCGATGATCGAGAGCGCGCACAAATATGGCGTTCCTGTGCTAATTGACGGAGCCCAAAGCGCGCCCCACATGCTGGTTGATGTGCAGGATCTCGACTGTGATTTCTACGCCTTCTCTGGACATAAGATGTTTGCGCCCACGGGCAGTGGAGTGGTGTATGGAAAAGCTTCGCTGCTCGAACAGATGAACCCCTTTCAGGGCGGGGGAGACATGATCAAGAGCGTCACCTTTGAAAAGACGACCTTCGCCGACCTGCCGAATAAGTTTGAAGCAGGGACGCCGGCAATTGCTTCGCAGATCGGGCTGGGGGCGGCAATCGACTATCTAAACACCATTGGTCGAGAGCAGGCTGAGGCCTATGAACGGGAGTTGCTGCGATACGCAACCGAGCGGCTCACAGGGATTGAAGGCGTCCGCATTGTGGGCACCGCGCGTGAGAAGGCAAGCGTGATCTCCTTTGTCATTGATGAAATACACCCGCACGACATCGGCACGATCCTTGACCAGGAAGGCATTGCAGTTCGGGCAGGACATCACTGCGCTCAGCCGGTCATGAAGCGACTCAATCTTGCGGCGACAGCCCGTGCCTCGTTTGCTTTCTACAACACGAAGGCCGAAGTGGACGTGCTGGCGAACACGATTCAGAAAGTTATCGATATTTTCAGTTGATTGCCAATCGGCACTTGGAAATCGGCAATGGTTATGTCTGAACTAAGCGAGCTCTACCAGCAGGTTATTCTCGACCACAACAAGAAGCCGCGAAACTTTCGCAAGCTTACCAACGCCAACCACAGCGCTGAGGGCCGTAACCCACTCTGCGGCGATCATTTAACAGTCTATTTGACCCTCGAAGACGACGCTGTTAAGGAGGTCAGCTTTGAAGGTTCAGGTTGTGCTATTTCAAAAGCTGCTGCCAGCATGATGACCCAGGCGGTCAAAGGGAAAAGTAAGCACGATGCGGAAGCACTCTTTACCGACTTTCATCGCATGGTGACGGGCGAAGATTACGAAAATAACGCTTTCGAACGTCTCGGTAACCTTAAGATCTTCGAGGGCGTGCGGGAGTTTCCCGTGCGCGTGAAATGCGCAACCCTACCGTGGCATACGATGCATGCCGCGCTGAATAATCAGGAGTTAGTATCGACGGAATAAAGGAAAGGATAGGACGCCGGCACGCCTTCTCTTGAGACTGGGGAACCGCCAGATCACTCTCTGAAAAATCAAGACGATGGAATGGGAAAGGGCGCTGGCTGACCAGCGCCCTTTCGGTCGTCTAACTGTTGGTCCAGCTGCTTTCTAACCGTGCATCAAGCAAACCCCTCATTCATTCAATAGCTGATGCTCCAAGTACCAAAGGGCTTGAAGGGATTACCATCTACATTCCGATTTACCGCCACATCTATAGTGGCCTTAGGTCCGGGTCCAGCTGAGGCGGCCAAAGCGAAACTGCTTCGCAGGAAATTGCTACTTGTTACCCCGCCGATCGTAGCGGCAAAGCGGCTGTTAGCCGCCGCGTCGTTATACCACAACCTGGCCGTGCCACTCGAATGCCCGCTACTGGCAGCCACTCGCACCGACAGCCTGATGCTCAAAATATCGCCTGGGCAGAGGCTTTGTGAACTGGAGAGCGTCTGATTGATGGTTCGCTGAACGGCGTTGTTAAATCCACTGCCACCGCCAGGCACATCGTTGAGCTGACCCGATCCGACTACAGTGCCGTTCTTCAAGACCTCAGCCAGCAAGTCGAACTTTGTCCCCAGATCATCACTGTTTTTTAACCCGATCCACACCGATGCCGGGCCCAGTGATGTCAACTGCGCACAATTAACCGTAATGGTCACGGTCGCCACATTTGAGTAGTCGGCTCCATCGAAAGCTCGGTAACTGAAGCTGTCCGTGCCTGCGAAGTTAAGGACCGGCGTATAAGTGAACGAGCCGTCGCTGTTAAGTACCAGCAGGCCGTGTGAGACATTTGAGACCAACTGCGCCGAAAGCGCTCCGCCGTCGATGTCCGCGTCATTGGCCAGCACACCGGGCGCGGGTACGTTCAGTATTGTGTTCCAGTCTGTGCTGTAGCTCTCGTTGCCGGCCACCGGCGCATCATTTTCCGGATTAACGGTGACGTTAACGGTGCCGCCGGCGCACTTCGAATCAGGTGCGCCGTTCGTCGTGCCGTCATCGCACACCGTGTAAGTGAAGGAGGCCGGGCCATTGTAGTCGGCCGCGGGCGTGTAGGTGACCATCCCGCTGTTAAGCTGGACTGACCCATGTGTGTTCCCGTCGCCGATAACGGTGGTGACGGTCAGCAACTGGCTGGACTCGTTCGCAGGGCCAAGGTTGTCGTTGGCGGTAAGGTCGCTTGCCGAAAAGCTAAGTGGCGTGTCCTCGTTTGTGCTCTTGCTGTCGTCCGCCGCCGTGGGCGGGTCATTTACCTCGGTTATGGTGATACTCACCGTCGACACATTCGAGTCGATGGCTCCGTCGCCGGCCTTGAAGGTAAAACTGTCGGATCCGGTGTAATCCAAACCGGGGTTGTAAGTAACAGTTGCCGTGCAAGCGCCACTCGTGCAGGAAGCCGCGCTAATACTGCCGAGTGAGCCGTGCAATGGACCGCTCACGATGGAGTAGGTGAGCGTGTTGTTGTTCGACCGCACCGCATCCAGAGTGATCTGCACGGACGTGTCTTCTGAGGTGTTCGCGGATTGATTCGCCGTGCCTGGAGGGTTAGTTCCATTATTGCCCGCCTCGACGCAGTTCTCGACAGCGTCCGGCAGGCTCGAGAAGAAGTCGTAGCCTGTCAGGGCTTCGACCGCGTCAACTGTCGTTACGAAGTTCTCCCAGGGGTCGCTCCTAATGCCCTGCGTGTTGGGCATAAGGATGGCGATAGTTCTCGAGCCACAGGTTACTCGCGAAACGTCGTCACCGCTGTCCTTCGGAATCACCAGCGCCACCTTCCAGGTTTGGGCGGGGACGGTTACGTGGCCATTAGCAATGGTCATGGTCAAGCCACCGTTACTACCGGAACCACCCGTGCCCACACCACCCGCAACAATGTAGACCTCATCGGCAGGAAGGAGCGTTCGGAGGTAGCCCTCAAACTCTGCCCACGGGCCCTGATTATTGTCAGGGGCCTGCGCGAGCATGTTCGACATCAGGAAGGTCGCCTGATTAATCGGAATTGAAGTCTCCTTATCGCGATCGGCATTGGGAACCATGTGCCCGCGATCAAAACCGCTTCCGACGAAATCGAATGATTGCACGCGATACCAGTCGGGGGGCACAGCAGGGTCAGGACGGAAGGTGTCCACACGAGTGAGAGTTCCGATCCACTCGTCAGACAGGTGCCAGCTAACCCAGTTCGGGCCGCCGCGATCCCTGTTGTACGAGAGTGAGTATTCAGGCTTCTCCATCAGGTAGTTGTTCGGCTGGTTGGTATCGGCTGTGGCGCCGTTGGGATTACCCATTGTCAGATGAACGCTTTGGGGGTAAGGCGGCGCGGTGCCTGTGGAGACAGTGAATGACCAGGTGTAGTTCGCCGGTAGTGTGTCAGTGTTCGGCCCACTGTCGTCCGTGTCCTGATCGTGGACCTGGTCTTTAAAGATCGTAACAGTGCACTGCTCGCCGGCTACGAAGTTTAGGTTCGGCGTTATGACGTGTTGCTTGCCGCCGCCGGCGAAGGTCGCGCTGTTATGCTGCCCACTGGCGCAAGTGATGTCGAACCAGGAACCGACCACATCTACCGGCTCTGTAAAGGTAACTGTGATACTGGCATCCCGCGGAGCATTAAAGCCGTTCGTGCGCGGGTCAGTACTCAAGACCAATGGTCCAAGTTCAACGATGGGCGCGGTGCGACGCGGGTTGGGTGCGCCGGTAACAAAGTCGTTACCATTATTGTCGGTGTCCTGGGCGCCATCGACCTTACGGAGTATCGCGGTGGTATTGCTAGGCGAGGGGGCCGTCGCAGATCCTTCCTTGCAGTCAGCGTTACCGTAGCCAACGAAGTCCATAACATCTGGATCACTAGTCGGACAGTTACCCACCAGCCCATCGAAGTTACTCACCAGCGCTATCTTTCCATTGGTACCGCTCATGTTTATTTCGCCTTCGATATTCGCGGGCGGTAGGGTGGCGCCATTTGCTCCGCCCGACCCCAGTGCAATTAGATAATATTCACCGGGGGCGATCGTTCCTCCGAGCGGTTGTTTATTGCTGTCCCAGCCGCTTCCATCGGCTGACGCGTATTGCAGCGACCAACCGCCAATGTCAACGGTAGTCGTGCCGCGGTTGTACAACTCAACGTAATCGTTTTGATAAGTGGCGCCATTGTTACCGCCGCCGCCATAGAGCTGGCTGACAACGATCACACTATTGCTTGGCTGTGGCGGAATCGGGCAGTTGTTTGTCCCATCGGGACTGGGAGCCCCCTGGGTATAAGAGGAGGTGTTACGTGCGCCGCCGGAACCGTTCGGACAGCGTCCGATAGAATTCACGTCACCGCCCTCGTTGACCTGAGGTTCGCCGGCATTCAGAAGAACCAACAATCCAGCATCGTCTGCTTGCCCATTGTCATAGACTATTGCGTCCTGAAGGTTGAGAGTTGAAACGGCCGTGCCGTTTGGAAAATCGGTTGCGTTCGCGGCATAGAGTGCGACTGCATCCTGCCCGTTTTGTATGAATCCATTCGGGACCACCAGATCACGACCCGGCACCAGATTGTCTCCCAATACAAAATAGCCATTGGCGTCGGTCGTATGTCCGTCGAGGTCGAAGGCGTTATACGACACATCACCATTACCATTAAAGAGGACTACAACCAGCCCAGCGAGCGATGTGTTACCCACTCCGCCATCGTATAACTCGATAAATTCTGCCGTATCCGTGCCCGGCGTATCCGCATCAATTTCATTAATGATTATGTTCTGCGCTACTGGAGGGGGCGGACTCGCTGTCGTAAAGGAGAAGGTGGCGTTCGAGGCCATCTGATCAGGCGGGTCGTTTGTGTCTGTATCGGTGATCTGATTCGCTATGACAGTGACCGTGCAGATTGTGCTGGCTGGAAGGTCCGTTGCCGGATCGAGCGTGAACGTGATGGCGGGCGAGGAGCTGAGCGCAAATGTCTGCGGAGAACCTGTGGGACATTCAAGAGTGAAGGAGCTGGCCGTAGCGTTTACGCTTTCACTGAAGTTGATGCTTATATTGGATCCCGTAGCCACGTCGGTAGCGCCGTTCGTCGGAACTGTCGTGGTTACAACCGGGGCCTGATCGCCGGGATTACCGTTTGCTGCGAGCGAGAAGTCGTCGACGGCGAGACCGTCGTCTGAGCCGGCGGCATTGAGGTCTGTCCAGCGAATGAAAAATGTGGCGCCGTTAGCGATGCTGAGTCCGGTTATCGTTCTACTGATCGTAGTGCGGTTGGCGGCAGCGTTGCCGTCAAGGGCGCCAACTGTGGGGCCCGTGATGGGAGCGGTGAAATCGAGCGCATTAACATCTGTGTATGTGCCGCTGGCTAGCGTGGTCGCATCAGTGCTGATTTGGAAGTCCAAACGATCGGTGCGGGCTAATGCTCCCAGGCGCCATTGTTCGCCCGTGTACGAGATGTCGAGCGAGGTGATCGTGCCTCCGGTGTTGTTTGTGAAGGCGGCGCCGATGGTTGGAATCAAGGTGCCACTTTGCAATCCGCCGAGTGCACGCTCCGTATTGCTGGTAGCGCCGAAACTATATGTATCTCCAGTGGCGCTGCTTCCGGTTCCCGCAGTGTAGGTTGTGTTGGCGTTAGTGCCTGCCTCGGAGAATCCCCAACCTGCCGGCGTTGTGCTCGATGTGCCAGATGAAGCCAGCGTGTTGAAGTTTTCAGTCACTGGAACGCCGAACGTTGCAATGTTGACCGGAGTCGAAGTGTCGGCCAACGCTCGGGGAATGAGTATGACAACCGATGGCAGGCCGATAAGAAAAGCGATAACGGTTATCGCTATCAGGTGCCGGCGCACAAAGGCCGACGGCTTACGACCAGACCCTACGTTGAACAGACCAATTCTGAGCCGTGGGTGGTGGGAATTATTCGGGCGCATAAAATCTTCCTCTCTTATGAAGCTTAGAAACCAGTGTGTTCTTGAGAGGAATACCGGTGGTGAGAAGAAAGGCCGGTAGGAATGGTGACGGCTTGTATCAGCATTCAGGGACTGCGTCAAGTCCACAATGCAATATTTCTTGCTTCGTAGGTTTAATGGTGACAGCTGACAAAGATGTTGAATCACGCCATAATCGCAGTTCGGAGGAAATCCTCAAGAACTAATGATCATCAGCTCAATCGAATTGCGTGAGATCCGCCTTCCGCTGATTCACTTTTTCGAGACAAGTTTTGGACGGACCACTGAACGTCGCATTGTGCTGGTGCGCGTGGTCGACAAAGACGGGGCGGAAGGCTGGGGTGAGTGCACGGTCGGGGAAGCGCCTTTTTACAGCGACGAATGGACTGACAGTTCCTGGGCGACACTCAAAGAGTTTCTTGGGCCGCTCGTTGTCGGCAAGCAGATAAGCAAAGCAGGGGAGGCGTGGCAATTGATGGGTTCAGTGCGCGGGCATCGCATGGCCAAAGCGGCTATTGAGACTGCGTGCTGGGATCTGGAGGCAAAACGAGCGGGGGCTCCGTTGTGGAAATACCTCGGTGGCACTCAGAGAGAAATCGGCTCGGGTGTTTCAATTGGCATCCAGGACACGCCGGAGGCCTTGCTGGAGAAGATCGAAAAAGAGCTGGCTGCCGGATACCAGCGCATTAAGATCAAGATTAAGCCCGGCTGGGACCGAAATATCGTCGAGTTGATCCGTAAGCGGTTTCCCGACATTAGGCTCATGGGAGACGCAAATTCTGCCTACAAGCTCTCGGATGTTCCACTTTTTCAAGAGTTGGATCAGTTTGGGCTGATGATGATAGAGCAGCCACTTGCGCACGATGACATTTTCGATCATGCCGAACTTCAGAAACAGATTAAGACACCGATTTGTCTGGATGAATCAATTCACAAGAGCGACGATGCTCGTCACGCAATCGAACTGGGTTCCTGCCGGATAATCAATGTGAAACTGGGCCGAGTCGGCGGACACCAGGAGGCAAAACTCGTCGAGCGGGTTTGTCGTGAAAACAACATGCCTGTCTGGTGCGGTGGTATGCTCGAATCTGGAATTGGACGTGCCCACAATATCGCGATGGCCACCCTTCCTGGATTCACCCTGCCAGGCGATGTCTCCGCGAGTGCCCGCTACTGGACGGAAGACATCATTGATCCGCCCGTCACGGTAACCGCACAGGGGACCATTATCGCGCCGGAGCATCCGGGTTTGGGATTTGGCATCAACCTGAGTCGTATCGAATCGTTGACGGTAAACAAGGCATTGATTAGTGGAAACTCTAGCGGTTAGCAAGAAATGATCAGCGGAAAATCTGAAATCTGAAATCTGAAATCTGAGATCTGAAATCTGAGATCTGAAATCTGAGATCTCAGATCCCAAGTTGGCGAGTTCGTAGCTCCGACCTTTCCAGGGAAAAACATGGCACAGCAAATCTCAAGCTCGCTCGCACGGGAAATTCAAGACCGTTTTCGGAATCGGGAGGCGGAGATAGTTTCTCTGACACGAGCGCTGGTGGAAGCCGAGTCGCCTTCGGGAGACGAGCCGGGCAGCAGAGCCGTTGTTGAACTACTGGCCCGCGCGGCAGGAGAGGCCGGCTGCGTTGCTGACATTGAGCGAGTAGACGTCGCCGGCTTTGGGCAGCACCTGGTCATCCGGGCGTTTCCCGACCAAAGCGAGTCGGGAACGATTCTGATTGTTGGCCACACAGATACCGTCCATTCTCGAGGCTCAGTTAAGGAGCGTCCCTGGCGCGCCGAAGGGAATCGGCTCTACGGTCCGGGAATATTTGACATGAAAGCCAACTGCGCCCTGGCGATTGGTGCGCTCCATGCTTGCGCTGACCTAAACATCCAACCCCGCTACGGCGTGACGTTGGCGCTGACCTGTGATGAAGAGATCGGGAGCTTTTCGGGCTGGCCGTTAATTGAAAAGCTAGCCCGGCGTGGTCAAACGAAGTGCGGTTTTGTTCTTGAACCTCCCGCAGCGGGAGGCAGCGTAAAAACCGCGCGAAAAGGAACCGGAATTTTCACGATGAAGGTTGAAGGACGGGCGGCTCACGCGGGTCTTGATCCGGAGAAGGGTGCCAATGCGATTCTGGAACTGGCAAGACAGATCGAGCGTCTGCATGCGATGAACAATTCTGGAGGCGGAATAACTGTAAACGTCGGTGTTGTACATGGTGGCACCCGCTCCAATGTGGTTGCCGCGGAAGCTCATGCGGAGATCGACGTTCGTTTTTCCAGCGCTGCCGAGTTGCACGAAGTCGAGCAGGCTTTGTTGAATAGCAAGCCATTTGACGAGCGCGTGCGGGTAACGGTTACAGGTGGAATAAACCGGCCTCCTCTGGAAAGAACCGAAAAAGTCGTTGAGCTTTACGAGTTGGCGCGAGGCATCGCAACTACCATTGGATTCGAGCTTCGCGAGGCCCAGGTCGGGGGAGCGTCCGATGGGAACTTCCTTGCTGCCATGGGAATCCCCGTTCTGGATGGTCTGGGGATTGATGGTGACGGCGCACACGCTACTCACGAACACATAGTTGCCGACGACATTCCCCGTCGAGGTGCTTTGCTTACGGGCCTCATCGCTTCGCTTTAAGTTTCGAGTGTAGGGGGTTGGCGCTCAAAAATCATGACCAAGCGACGATCCACGAAATCAGACGAAACCGCACGAATTAGTTTTCGTGTTCCTTCGTGTGAATTCGTGGATCGGATCGTTCCGGAAGGTGTTTCAGTAGCTAATTGTCGGCCGAGATCATTCCGTGTTTATTAACTCGAAACTCTAACCCTGAACTCGAAACTAGCTCATGAAGATCGCTACCTGGAACGTTAACTCAATACTCGCCCGCCTGCCTCATCTGACAAAGTGGCTTAATCTGGTTCAGCCCGACGTGCTTTGCCTGCAGGAAACAAAATGTACCGACGATAAGTTTCCCGTGGATGTTCTAACAGAACATGGCTACGGCTGCATCAGCTTTGGCCAGCAGTCTTACAACGGAGTGGCAATTCTCACCCGGGGAGAATGCGAGGCTGCGCAGCGAGGTTATCCGGGAGTCGAGGAAGCTACTCACGCGCGTTTGCTTTCGACTCAATTCCGGGGCCTGAATATTGTCAATGTTTACATTCCCAACGGCCAAATGGTTGGCTCAGAGAAATACCATTTCAAACTGGACTGGATGAAGCGTTTGCGAGCATTTTTCGAAACGCAATATGAAAAAACTGCCCCGGTATTACTTTGTGGTGATTTTAACGTTGCGCCGGAAGACCGCGATGTCCATAACCCACAGCTCTGGCAGGAGCGAATAATGTGCAGCGCAGGCGAAAGGGAGGCTTTAGACGAAATAAAGCGTTGGGGGTTTGGAGATTGCTTCCGGCAGCATCATGAGGAGGGAGGCAAATTTTCCTGGTGGGACTACCGCGCCGGCGCGTTCCGTCGCAACCACGGCTTGAGAATTGACCACATCTGGGCGACTGAGCCGCTCTCCAGTCGCAACACGAGCACCTGGATTGATATCGAACCGCGCACCTGGGAAAGACCATCGGACCACGCGCCGGTTGTCGCGGAGTTTGATTTGTAAAGCGAGGTTACGGTGAGGATTTGTAGGCGCCGGCGATGCAGCCTTTCTACTAGACTCACCGGCGCACCCCACAATTCCCGATCAGTACTAAGGTGTACTGTTCGTGGGCAGACCTCTTGGCATTGCGTAGAAAGAACCAAACATCACGTTAAAGACAATGCACGCGATAATCACAATCGTCCATATTGTCATGATGTTTTTGATATTCAAGTTGCCGGCATTCATCCAACCCCAGACGAAGGTCCAGATGCCGCAGGTTACGATCCCGATAATTCCGTGGACCGCCCCGGCGTTCTGAAACTGCTTAATCAACACCATGATAAAGCAGACGAGCCCCCCAAGGCTTAACAAGATTCCGATGATCTGCATGGTTCCTCCATTTCAATTCGCTGTTAATTTGGGATAAAGAGATCTAGAGAGGCCGTTCACGGCTACTAGCAGATTCTCCTTAGCCATTTGTTCAGGCGCGACGAACCCTTACTGAAGTGAAAAAGCAAAGAACTTTTGCGCACGCACAATAGTTAGGTTTGTGGTAACTGTCAACAATTGTTTCCGCAGCGGGTGATTTATCCCCGAGAC
>JBOGOU010000126.1:0-2090 GCA_050748205.1 Pyrinomonadaceae bacterium
CCGGTACACGTCGCCGCCTTCGTGACACGCGCCCAGACAGTTCCATAGTTGTTTCTTGGGATCGATGATGAGGCTTGGCTCGTGGTCATCATGGAAGGGACAAAGCCCGACTAGTTGCTTGCCGCGCGGCGTGAGAGTGACGCCGCGGCTGCGAATGAACGCCACCAGCTCGTTCGCCCGTTTCACCCGCTCGATCTCTGCTTTGTCGATCAGCATTCGATTTCCGGTTGTTTTCAAAAAAGCTGTCAAGAGGAAAGTTTGGCCCAGGCCACTACTTGAAAGTAGAGCAGAAAATACTACATAGTGTAGTATCGGTCAAGCCCCAAAAGTTGACAGCCCCAAAAGTTGAACGACTGAAAAGTGAGGGTAAGATGATGGCCACCATGCCACAGAAATCGAGGCTGAAATTGCGGTCCTTAGACTTAGGCGACGAGACTATTGGCCAGCGTGTGGCCCGGCTTAGGAAGGAGAGAGGCTTTACCCAGATTGAGTTGGCAGACAAGATCGGGCTCACCCAGAACCTGATCTCTGCCTATGAATGCGGCCGCTTGCGTCTCAAATGCGGAAATGGTTATCCACTTTGCTCAAGCGCTTGAAGTGAGCGCCGATGATATTCTTGGCCTGACGCGTGGGGAGAAGTCCGTAAAGAAGCCTGCACGCAAAGTCCTGCGCCGTCTGCAACTGATCGAGTCACTACCACCGCCGCAACAACAGACACTCTTGAAGACCATCGACACCTTCATTAAAGCTGCCGGGAAGTAGCTGAGGATTTTTTGCCCGGCTCCCATTCTTCTAGTTCTCGTGACATTCGAAGAGTCCGAGGCCCCATGTAACTACGAGCTCTTTGCAGCTCGCCGACTCCAAACAAACGCTCAAGTACCGTAGCCCCAAGTACGTCTTGAAGGTTAGGGTCGTCGTGGTTAGCCAACTCCTCCAGAAAAGCAAAAACTCGTCTGAGAGTTTCTTCTTGGGCTTGGGATTTAGACTCTGACTTGAGTAAGGAGATCAAGAAAGGGTTGAGAATCTCGCTGTAAATATTATGTGCCCCTGCCTCCTCGCCATGCCACCAAGCTAACTCTTCTTCATAGGCTGGTCTGAGTTCCGGTATGGCTTCGACCAACTTGTCAGACATATTGTCAAAAGTAATTTCGCTCAATTTTTACCTTTCAAGGCATCTTGAAGGTCATGCATCAACCGCTGTGCGGTAGCTTGATCAGCGGGGCTAAGTTTCTCCTGGCTCATTATGTTTCGAAGGCGATTTATCGTTTGTTGTCCTTTCATGCTATGAAACGTCCCGCCGGTTGCCTCTCCTGTTGCCAGTTCATTGCGGATTGCTCCCGCAGTGCCACCAGGTAGTCTGTCAGTCGACTGGAACAACGCATCAATTGTGCGCTGCAGTCGCAAATTGGCCGCCTTCGGTATCGCTTCGGCAGCTTCCGCGGTTGCCTTTGCTGTTAGACCTGCCTCGGCAAGTTTGCCCTTGGGTCCTCGTAAAAGAAGTAAGCCGATGATATCCCATGTCTCGTCTTGGACTGCTCCGGACCTCATATAGGCTGCGTATTGCTCGGGCGTCGGACCTTTTGCCCAACCATTTCTAGCGTAAGGATCCCAGTTGTAATTAAACCCTAACCCGTCCTCTCTCTTGTGGATCGGGCCTTCCGGACCATTAGGGTTCAGGTAATACCGACCATCCGCACCGTCGTAATAAGACCCGGTGAATGCGGTCCAACCCTTCGGTACATCTTTCTCGTCGTCGTACCATCTGAACGTTCTGACTCCTGGGCTGTCTTGGTACACCCAGATCAGTCCGCTGGGATCGATGTACTTCAGTGGATTGTTGATCGTGTAGGAATAGCGGTTCCAACTCTGAGGCTCGTCAGGAATGCCACTCGACAGCAACGCATCAACACTCGTGAACCGTCCTTGGGTGCTTGCATAGTATCTGGCCTCGAAAAAGTCGAGGCCGGTCTCGTTGTCGCGTTCTTTTTGGGTTAAGAACGTGTAGTTACTCCCCGCGCCGGCATCCGCGCGAGTGCAAGTTGTCAAAGAACAGGCAGCAGCTAAAGAGAAAAGCCAGCTAACGAAGCTGC
>JBOGOU010000127.1:0-5812 GCA_050748205.1 Pyrinomonadaceae bacterium
TCACGACGCGAGAGTTGCACCTCATCCACCTTGCACTTGAGTTCTGCGGCGCGTTGCGTGCAGAGTTTGCGCAGCTCGTCATAAAGTCCGCGCACCGGCGCGGAGAGTTCGTCCAGCCCGAGGGTGAGCACACCCTGGGCCAACTCATTCGCCAGCGCGATGTCAGCGATCGTAACTTCCACATATTCGATCTCGACGTCGCCGCGCACAGCCCGCTTCACTTCGCGTTGGTGCTGGTGCAGCAAAGCAATCGACTTGATCAGCGCCAGATACTTCTTCTGGTCGCGCCGGTGCAGCAGCCGATCTTCCGGGTAGGTCAACTGCTCGACATAAGGATTGACTACCTTCAACGGCCGCAAGAGCCGCTGCACGTTGTGATGCAGTCGCCAGACTTGCTCCGCAGTGGCTTGCTCTAACACCCCTTCGAGCGTGTCTGCCCGTCGTTGCCTTTCCAGAATGGCGCGCGTCTGGGCCACCGATTCATCCATCGTCAGTTGCACGAAGCGGTTGCGCGTCTCTTCATCAAACGCCTCGGGTGAGGTCGTCGTGACGATGATCACCACTGGCCCGTGCACCTCGTAGTGCTCGGTATGCAACCGGCCACTCTGCGGGTCCGTCCGGGTCGCCGCGATCGCCAGGTGCTGGTCACTGGCCAGCGTGCGCAGGGAATAGACCGCGCCAAACGCGCCCTCGTCCTCCGCGATCGACAGCACCTTGTGCTTGAGTGAGTCCGGGTCCTTGTAGAAAAGCGCCTGCCCCGTCAGCCGTGTCACGCGCACCGCTGCTTCCGGCGGCACCATCTGACAGAGCGCGTCCTGGAGGGCAGATTTGCCCGCGCCGCTCCGGGCCACGATCAAAAGGCCCAAAGGCTTCGGCAACTGGCGCGAGACCGTCGCCAGATAACCTACCAGCACCGTCGCCGGCTCACCTACCAGCCCGCACTTGCGAAAGTCCTCCACGATCCGCTCAGTAAGTTTTGGATCTTTCAAGTAACGCAGTGCCACGGCTCGTTCATCCGGCGTCATCGGCGCATCGTGCTTGCCGTTGTCGGAGTCACCGTTGCGCCGCATCTCCAACCGCGCGGCCTCTAGTCGTTCGATCATCTGCAGCAGGTCCGCTGAGACTTGTTGCTCACCGACGCCGCACAACTTCGCCGCGCTCTGCGCGAACACTACCCGCGCCCGCGCGTGATAGAGATCAAGCGTGTCGAGATGAAAGTTGCCGTTAATGGTGAGCCGCACGTTTACTCTGAGCCGCTCCAACCCAACTGGCGACAAGCCACGAATGCGATACTCACGGCCAGCGATCGCAAACTGCATTGAGCCATCAGCGCTCGTTTCCACTTGCGGTGTTGATTTCGATTCGCTCACTGTCGTTGCTGTTGAGGGAGTCAGTATGCGGCGCACATCATCAGCCGTGCCGCCCGCAGCGATGAACTCGGCTGCATCCTTCGCCGGTAGCTCAACCGATCGCGCTGCGATATTCACCGCCGCCAGACGCTCCGCCATCTCAATCGCCGCCGCGCGGCCCGCTTCGTCAGCATCCAGCATCAGCACCACGCGCTTGACCCGGCACTCAGCCAGGTGCGAGATGATTTCGTCAGTCAGCCCTGTTGTGCCGTAAGTGGGAATGACGTTGCGCAGGCCTGCGCTCCACAGCGCCGCTGCGTCGATTACGCTCTCAGTCACGATCACTTCGTCAGCGTTCTTTGCTCCTGCGGGATTGAACACTCCGCGCCGCTCTCCTGGGAGAAAAAGATGCCGCCGTCCTTCAATGCTGCGGCCGTAGAGTCCAACCACGTGGCCGCTGTGTGTTCCAACCGCAGCGACTAAAGGAAAGACCACACAGCCGCTCATCAGCTCCCGCCCCGAGCCAGTCAACACACCAACTCGACGCAGAGCTCGCCTTCCTTCTGCCGGCAGCTTCTCTGCCAGCGTTCCGTCAACAAAGCCAACACGAAAGCTCGTCACAAACTCCGCCGCCGTGATGCCGTGCGAACGCAAGTAGTCCTGCGCTGCCGGCGTCTGCAACAGGCGCGCGTGATAATGATCTACCGCCCGCTCCAGCCATTGTTGATCTTCAACCGCCACAGACTTCAACTCAGCCTCCTGCCCGCCCAGCCTCCGGTGCGCTTCGCGGAAGTCCACCCCCTCAGCTTTCATCACAAAGCGGTACACGTCGCCGCCCTCGTGACACGCGCCCAGACAGTTCCATAGTTGTTTCTTGGGGTCGACGATGAGGCTGGGTTCCGTATCCGGATGAAACTGACAAAGCCCGACGAACTGCTTACCGCGCTGAGTGAGAACGAGGCCGCGCGCCCGGATGAACGAGACCAGCTCATTCGCCCGCTTCACCCGCTCGATCTCTGCTTTGTCGATCAGCATCAGTTCCAGTTGTTTTCAAAAAAGCTGTCAAGACCCTTGAGCAAAAAAGTTGCTCCTGAAAACTGGTGCATAGATTAGCATATTACCGCTAATGTGCAAGCAGCTTTTTGTCTTATCCGGGAAAAGCCGGGTTATAGTAGGCGCATGGCTGGCAGACCGGCGAAGAAGAAAGCAAGCGAGAGCGGGCAAAGATTGGCAGCCTGGCGGCAAGAAGCAGGCCTGTCACAAGTGAAGCTGGCGCGCATACTCGGCATCCCACAGCGCACCTTGTCTTTCTATGAACGTGAGGCCGAGGCGATTCCCTCGAGTCTGGTCCCGGCGATGGCTAAGACTCTGGGTGTCACGATTGAAGAGATCTTAGGGTTGGAGCGCCCAGGTCAAAAGAAACGCGGACCGCAGTCACAACTCGAAAGGCAACTGGCCGCCATTGCCACCTTGCCCCGCAAAGAACAGCAGCAACTCCTCGCTGTCGTCCAGGCCTTCGTCAACCAGCACGCCGAACAGTGAGCCGTCCTGAGATTACCAAGGTCAGGCGTGTTCACTAAACCTACGTATCGAATCTAATAATACGTTCTCACTGGCCTCCTCAGCGCTATTGACTCTATTGAGAAAGTCTTCCGTTGCACTTCGTAAAGCACGATGAAACTCCTCAATACTGTCGACAGAGACAGTTGTATTTCCATATGTGAGCCGGACTCCCCCATTTTGCGGCTCGAAGACGAGTGGATCTGCTTCCTCTACTAGATCAATACTGGCACGCTTTCCGGCTTGGATTTCCTTAAGCCCTTCAATCAGAGCATCCAGCCATGAATCTAGGTATGTATGCTTCTCCGAAATGAGACTTCTCCCGTCGCTTATCAGTATTTCTCCGCTTGGATCGAGGGAATCGATCCCATCTTCTTCGTCAAGCACTATTCGAATTTTCATTACCGTCACCTACTGCCTTATGTGGACGGAACGGAGCCCACCGGCCGGATTCAAGACTGCTCTCACCTTTACTTCTTTGCCTCCAACGTTGACCACTTCTTCGAAAACTTTTCGCCCTCCAGGGCTCCCGATCAGGTTTTCCGCTCGGCCGGCAATCTGGTGACCTAGTTCAACGAGCTTATCAACTGTCATCGACGGGTCCAATCGTCTAAAGCTATCGAGGTGTTTTCCTATGTGCTTTAGATTCCCTTTGCTTACGCCAATCACTCCCTGCTTCACTAAAACGGGTACGCTGGTACTCGCAGTAATCTTTGCAGCGCTCCTGACTCCTCCAAAGCCGAACGCACGCGCGATTCTTCCAAAAATGCCAGCCTTGGAAGCGACTCTAGCCCCTCCGCCGAAAGGTACGAGGTCCCAGCTGGAGTCTTCTAGTCCGCGAGTGTTTGTAAAGCGAGGGATGGCTCCAGTCACGTCAACAGTCATGCCTTCCTTCCAACCTCCACTGCCGAAGGCCGCCTCCAAGTCCGCGGACCTATAGGTATCGTCGCTGTTTTGGTTCAAGAATCTGGCGAGTGTCTTAGCGTCATCACCCGATTCCCATTGAAGAAATCGATTGCCGTTGTTGTCCGGGTCAATCCATTTCCACATTCCCGTTGGGTCAGTGAATAACAGCGGATTGTTGCCCGCATACTGATACAGATTCCAGCTTTGTGGGTCGTCTTCGTCCTGATCAGCAAACGGCTCATCGGCACTGGTAAACCTTCCTTGCGTGCTCGCGTAGTACCGCGCGCCAAAGTAATCGAGCCCGGTTTCAATGTCCCGTTCTTTTTGAGTGAACTTCTGCCGGATGGCGCGCCAGCCTGAGATTCATTCGAATATCACTTGAACTCTCCGCTCTCGCAGTGTTGTGAACTCAACCGAATCCGATCTGAAGATCAATCCAGGGTCAATTTCGGCTTTGACCTTCATAAACACAACCGGTGGAAAGACATACCTGCTGAAGGCGTATTCTGGCAAAAATATAAAATGTCTTTCATTAGGCAACCCAACATCATTCCTTGAGGGATAGACAATGTAGATCGGCGGTTCGTCAGGTACGCCCTTTAGATTAACTAACAATTCACCATTCGGCGATCGGTATACTGCCGATGTAGTAAGAACCTGTCCGTCGTAGATAGTTTTCGTGCCACTTAACTTCCTCCACCAGTGCGCCCTTGTCAGAAACAAACACAGTGAACTTGCAACGATGATGATCAGCAGTACGGTCACCACTAGTTTCCGGTATCGGTATCGTTTGAGCCCCGACAGCGCTGTCATGGGGTTGTGCCTCTTAAGGTTTGGTGTGTCTCAGATATGAGACGGGCCGCCGTTGGTCTGCTGTCACATAAGCGACAGTCTGTATTTTTACCCCAACTTGGCCGTTGGCATAAATCGTTGCCCCACCTCCGATATAAATGCCGGAATGGCCGGCACCAACGCGAGCCCCCCACGCAGCAACATCGCCGAGTTGGGGCGTCGACACAAGCTGGAAATTCTGGACCCTTCCCGCAGCCCATTCGTTAGCTCCTGGGAAATACCCGTTCCCCCATAATGAACCAAGACCGCCTTTGGTTCCATAGACCGGCACTCCGGACGGATTCCCATCTACTTGCAAGCCAAGGGTTCCTCCCAAAGCAAGAGCAACGCCGATGAAGTAGTTACACTTATTGTCGTTTCGGTTGGAGGACACTTTCCAGCCATTTGATGTAATTGAAGAATCCATGCCGGGACCGCCTGTTGCGTAGCTGGTGTCTCCCAAGTGGTCTATTGAAAAAAAGACTGTTCTGAGACTGCTAGGATCCTGTTGACCTTCTGGTACCGCGTCTATGGCCAAAGCGATCTCATTCATCGCCCGACCTATTGCGTTCGCCAGGTCAGTATCACCCGCCTTTCCGGCTTTGTTGTACTCATCCGCCAACCTCTGAAGCCTGCGCCAATCTTCTGCGGTAAGTTCCCGCCTACCATCGGGATCGGCGTATTTAAGCGGATTGTTGAGCGTGTAGGCGAACTTGTTCCAGACTTGAGGCTGGGAGACATAACTCAGAAAAATTTGATGCTGTTCCTTTTCATCCTTCCCTTTCGTTTTCTCAAATATGATGTTGTAAGGATCGGGGCTTGTGAAACGTCCCTGAACGTTTGCGTAATATCGAGTCTGAGCAAAGTCCAAAGAAGTCTCAATGTCCCGTTCATACGAGGTGAACTGCTGCCGTATGCCATCGCCGCCCGTGTAGCCTAACGCTGGTGTGCGCCCCCCAGTGCCTGCATATAACTCCTCACCAAACGGCAAGTAATCATGTCGCTTCGTTGCGGCCAGGCTCCCGGTCTTGTCAAAGACCATTCGCGGCGTGCCCAACTGGTCCGCCACCAGCCATTGCACGTTGCCTCGATTGTAAGCCTCGATCTCCACCACCTGCGTGTGATTGTCACCAGCGACATTAGTAACATGCACCCTGATCTTGCTG
>JBOGOU010000128.1:0-34603 GCA_050748205.1 Pyrinomonadaceae bacterium
CCTGGTTGAGCGGTTGAACTCTGAGCGAGTCGAACTACTCATTACTCCTTATGGTTCGGCGTTCCCCAAGCGGGCCTGGCCCGCCTTGATTCAATATCTGCGTTCCGGGGGCAACTGGGTCAATCTCGGTGGCGTGCCATTCGCCATACCCATCATTCGTAAGGACGGTCAGTGGCGAGCGGAAACTTCTCAGACGGCATATCACAAAAGGCTTGGCATCACTCAATCGTTCCCCGTCCGGGCGAGGCTGGTTTCATCGTATCGCGCCCCAACACCCCATGGACAGACCACTCTCGAATATCAATTCACAGCCGACGTTATTTACGAGCTGTACGTGCGACTGACCTCCACAAGCGATACGCCTTCAGAATCCGGAAGTGACGGTCCACGCGAGGCAGTCCTGCATACGCTGGTATTCGTTGTGAATCATGAGGAGAGGCGTGTTGCTGCGCCGATAGTTCAGATCGATCGTTTGTTGGGAGAGTTCGCAGGCGGACGCTGGGTGCTCGCAAACTTCAAAGGCAGCATCACCGCTCAGACGATTCGCAAACTCAGCCATCTGGCTACCCAGGGAGCTTTCGAATTTGTGACGCGCAGCGAGTTTGCCTGCTATCGCTCAGGCGAAATCCCGTCCATCTCTGTTGAGATTCACCGACCAGCCGGCGAACTCGAAAAGATCACCAACAGTGATTGTCGCCTTGAGATCCGTGATGCGCGGGATCAGCCGGTTTCTATCTTGTCTTTTCCGCTAAAGACAGACGGCGCCAGGGCCCGCGGGTCGCAAAAGCTCAAAGATGGCACCAGACTCAGTCCGGGATTCTATCGAGTTGAATCGCGAGTAGCCGTCGACTCAACAAACGGAGCTTCAGCGACTGAGTTGTCGTATACAACCGGCTTCTGGGTGTATGACCACGCATTGATTACGAGGGGCAAGCCTTTGACCGTCGATAGTCACTTTTTCTACCGCGATGGGTCAGTCTACCCGGTGACGGGCACCACCTATATGGCTTCGGACGTACATCGGAAGTTCCTCCTGGATCCGAATCCGTTCATCTGGGACCAAGACTTCCGCGAGATGAAAGACGCCGGGGTCAACATGGTGAGGACCGGGATCTGGACGGGATGGAGAAAGTACATGCCTGAGCCTGGAAAAGTGAACGATACGGTGCTCCGGGCCCTCGATGCGTTTCTGTTCACGGCGCACAAATATGACATTCCCGTAATTTTTACTTTCTTTGCTTTCTTACCTGAGACCTGGGGCGGTGCGAATGCCTATCTCGATCCGGTAGCAGTGCAGGCACAACAACAATTTGTTTCTACATTCGCCAACCGCTATCGTGCCGTAGACGATCTCATCTGGGACCTCATCAACGAACCGTCCTTTTCTTCGTCTCAACATTTGTGGAGTTGCCGCCCAAACTACGACTCCCATGAGCAAGCCGCGTGGCAACGATGGTTGGAAGAGCGGTACCCGTATCCTACAGAAGAAGAGCGGGCGACAGCGCTTAGAGAGCTTTGGCGATCGACTAGCGACGACTCGCTCGATCTACCACGCCTTGAAGACTTCGAGGGCGTCAATATTTTTGACGATCGGCGACCGCTCAAAACCCTCGACTACAGGCTGTTTGCTCAGGAGATGTTCGCCGGCTGGGTGCGCGCGATGACTGCCGCGATTAGAAGCAACGGCAATCAGAAGCAGTTGATCACTGTCGGCCAGGATGAAGGAGGAGCCGGGGACAGACCAAACCCACAGTTCTTTGCCGAAACCGTTGACTTTACTTGCCTGCACAACTGGTGGAACAACGACGATCTCGTTTGGGACAGCGTGATCACCAAGTCACCGTCCAAGCTCAACCTCGTTGAAGAAACGGGAATCATGTTCTATGAGCGGATGGACGGCGGTGCGTGGCGAACGGAAGAAGATGCTCGAGATCTGCTTGAACGCAAGATAGCGATCAGTCTTGGTACGGATGGAGCCGGCGTCATTCAGTGGATTTGGAATACAAACTCCTACATGAATTCCGATAACGAAGTAGCGATCGGGTTTTATCGCGCAGACCAAACGGCCAAGCCTGAGCTCGAGCCTTTCCTCAAAATCGCGAAATTCGTTTCAGCACATCGTCAAGGAATGCGCGACAGGCAAGACGAGGACGTTTTGATGGTGATTCCGCATTCGCAGATGTTCACGCCTCGCAACTTTGCCACAGAGGCGACCCGCAAGAGTGTGCGTGCAATGTACTATCACTGCCGCATTTCAATGCGTGCCGTGAGCGAATACAAGCTCCATGAATTCAACTCAAGCGCAAAATTGATTGTTGTTCCCGCGCCGCGGGTGTTGACCGGAGAATGCTGGGACGCCCTACTCGCTCGTGCTCGGTCTGGCGCAACAGTGGTTATTAGCGGGGCTTTCGAGGCGGATGAGCATTGGGTGCCTCGGGACCGCCTCAAGAGTTTTGGTTGGTCAGTGGAAACAAAACCAGTCTCGCAGTCTGAGCTCATATTCATCGGCGAAAGGCCATACCACATACGTTACGAGGGTGAGAAGATTCAGAGAATCGAAAAGGCCGGTGTGCGCTCCGATCGGACCAGTCGCGTACTCGTGCAGCCGGTTGGCCAGGGACGCCTTATTTGGAGTCCATTGCCGCTGGAAGTGGGCGAGTCACTGAGTCCAGTTGTTGCTTTCTACCGCCTGGCACTCAAACAAGCCGGCGTGTCGCCTCTTTTTCGGGTCGATCCCGACACGCCTTCAATTCTTGTTCTGCCTTCGCGTTTTGCCGAAGGCACACTCTACACATTTGTTTCAGAATCGGACCGCAACACGCAGGTGCGTCTCCGTGACATGGAGACAGGAACGCAACTCGCGTTGACTGTTCCGGCGCAAAGAGCGTTGCTTGTTTTGATTGATCGGAGATCAGGAAGGGTTGTCGGGTCAACTGCGACCAACAACATTGTAACGCTGCATGAGCGTAGTGGATTTGGAGTGCGCCGGCAGAGCGAAGCGGCGACGGCGCTTTGGATCGAAGGAGAATCTTGATCTCTCTAAGAGTAAACGTGAAAGCTAAAGTAGGCCTGGGTTCGGCGATCAAAAGCGGTGTCGCGCTCACGCTTGCCACCGCACTCCACAAAGGGTGGCTCGTCGCGATGCTCATAGTCGCCATCGTGAGCTTGCCGTTGCGTGGTCAAGAGAATCAATCAAATAAGCCGGTGCTGTACGTAGTCGGCACGTCGCATCTCGACTCGCAATGGAACTGGACCGTTCAGGACTCGATTCGTTCATTTGTTCCAGCGACATTCCTGGAAAACTTCAAGCGCTTCGAGCAATACCCAAACTATACCTTCGCCTACGAAGGCGCGATTCACTACATGTGGTTCAAGGAATACTTCCCCGAGTATTGGCCAACGTTGCAGAAATACGTGGCCCAGGGTCGCTGGCGTGTCGCTGGAAACTGGATCAACGCGGTCGATGTCAACGTCCCGTCGCCTGAGTCGCTGATGCGTCAGGCACTCTATGCGAAAAGGTTCTTTCGTCATGAGTTCGGCAAGGTTAGTCATGACGTCTACCTGCCAGACTGCTTTGGCTTTGGCTACGCGCTACCCTCTATCGCCACCCACTCGGGTTTGTCAGCTTTCACGACGCAAAAGCTAACCTGGGGATCATCGTATGGGATTCCGTTTCCAGTTGGCCGCTGGCGAGGCGTCGACGGAAGTGAGGTGGTCGCCGCTCTCAACCCCGGAGCCTACGTGACGCGCATCCGCAGCGACATCTCTGTTGATCCGAAATGGTCCAACGATCCAACTTCGCTCGGAAACAGCCGGCAGGTAGTCTACCGCCTCTTCGGAACTGGTGATATCGGCGGTGCACCGGACGCCGAGTCTGTCGAGTGGTTGGAAAAATCTCTGGCCAACAAGACTGGCAATGTCGAGGTTCGAAATACCTCAGTGGATCAGTTAGCGCGTGATCTGACTCGCGAAGAGATCGCGGCACTCCCTGAATATGAAGGGGAGCTGACGATGAAGACTCATGGCGTTGGCTGTTACACCTCTCAGGCGGCGATGAAGCAGTTCAACCGAAGGAACGAACTGTTAGCTGACTCTGCCGAACGGGCCGGCGTCGCGGCAGAGTGGTTGACCGGTTTTCCATATCCTGCTGAACGACTCCGCAGCGCGTGGCTGCGGGTGCTCTGGCATCAGTTTCATGACGACGTAACTGGGACGAGCATTCCCCAGGCATACCAGTTTTCCTGGAATGATGAGCTGGTTTCGTCGAACCAGTTTGCAGGCGTGCTCACGAGCTCAACAGCAGCCGTGGCAAATATGCTCGAAACGCAGGGCCCGGGTGTCCCACTCGTGGTCTACAACCCGCTATCGATTGCTCGTCGCGATCCTGTGGAAGCAACAGTCGACTTTCCTTCGAACGCCGCCGGTTCGATAACGGTCGTCGACGGCGTTACAAGTCAGAAGGTTGCGACGCAAATTCTCGAGCGGGAAGGCAATCGAGCGAAGATTTTGTTCCTTGCGGAAATGCCTTCGATTGCGTTCAAGGTTTTTGAGGTGCGGGCCGAAGCTGCGCGCGCACCTGATCGTTCGACGTTAAGTGTTACTCCCTCCTTCCTGGAAAATACCCGCTACGCAGTCAAAATCGACGCAAACGGAGATCTTTCTTCCGTCCTCGACAAGCAAACAAAACGAGAACTATTAAGTGCGCCGGTCCGACTGGAGATGCGAAACGATCCATCGCCGGATAAACCGGCGTGGCGAATTCTCTGGGACACTGTCAACTCCGCTCCACGCGAATACGTGACGGCGCCCGAGTTTAGAGTAGTCGAGCGCGGACCCGTACGTGTGGCGGTAGAGATAACCAGAAAAGCCGCGGGTTCTATTCTCGTGCAGCGGGTGACGCTGGCACAGGACGGTGACCGCGTTGACATCGAAAACTTGATCGACTGGAAGTCTCCGAACACGCTTCTCAAGGTATCGTTTCCATTTGCCGCGTCAAACCCCAAAGCGACGTACGATCTCGGCTTGGGGACAATCGAGCGCGGAAACAACCACCCCGATCACTACGAAGTGCCGGCACAGAAGTGGGCCGACCTTACAGACGCGAGTGGCGCATTTGGCGCTGCTGTGCTCAATGACAGTAAGTATGGTTGGGACAAGCCTGCTGACAACGTGCTACGCCTGACACTGCTGCATACGCCCAAGCCGGGCGCGTGGCCGCGTCCTTTTTATCAAGCTGGTCAGGATTTAGGTCATCATCGTTTCACTTATTCAATTGCCGGTCATCGTGGGGACTGGCGCACCGGCGGAGTGCCCTTGCGCGCAGCCGGTCTCAACCAGCCGCTCCTGGCATTCCAATCCGAACCGCATCGCGGAGCGTTGGGCCGTAAGTTCTCGCTGGCTTCTCTGAGCGACACCGCCGGCCAGGTTGTTGTTCGGGCACTCAAGAAAGCTGAAGACTCCGACCAGATCATACTGCGCCTGCAGGAGCAGTTTGGGAGACCGGCAAAGACTCGAATTGCCCTGGCGGGCAAGATCATTTCCGCCCGTGAAGTCAACGCAGCTGAAGAGCCAGTGGGGTCAGTAAAGACGAACAATGGCAGTCTGGTGCTCGATTTCAAGCCATACCAGCCGCGAACCTTTGCGCTGCGCCTGCAACCGCGACGGACTAGAGATCAAACAATTTCATCGACGCCGCTGGATCTGTCATTCAATCTTGATGGTATCTCACACGACTCGAATCGGCGGGATGGGGACTTCGACGGCAAAGGACAATCGCTCGCGGCAGAGTTGTTGCCGCCGGTGCTAAATCTGAACGGAGTAGTGTTCCGGTTTGGCCAGAGCGGCCCTGGCGCGATGAATGTCCTCGTCCCACGGGGACAAACAATCTCTATTCCAAAAGGATCGTACAACCGGCTGTACGTTCTCGCAGCAGCAGTGGGCGGTGATGCACTGACCCGATTTACTATCTCAGGTCGGCAGCCTAAGGTTGTGCCGATCACAATCAGAGAATGGCAGGGGCCTGTAGGGCAGTGGTTCAGCACGCTCAAGGAGCCACGCTTGCTGCGCGAGGAGTTTGTGCCCTCGATGCGGGGTCAGACTTGGACTCAAGGAGCCATACAAGCGGATTTGGTTACAGAGTTTGATCCGGCCACCGGCGCCTTGAGTGGGATCGAGGAAATCAGACCCGCTTTCGTTAAGCGGGATGAGATCGCTTGGGTCGGGACGCACCGGCACGCGCCTGAAGGCAACCAAATCTACATTCAGAGTTATGTTTTCGCGTATGCAATCGATCTTCCGGCCGGCGCCACTGAGTTCCGTTTGCCACAGGACGAGCGCGTAAGAATCCTGGCAGTTACTGCCGCTCGAGAGCCGCAACGTTTGTGGCCGGCGGTAGCACTTTATGCCCCGGATCTGCCAACAATCAAAGCCTTGGATCGTTAATGGGTGGCTCAAACTCTTCACTGGGACCGCGGACGTCTCGTCCGCATGGTCCGCCCTACTCTCTCCCGGCGAAGAGCCGGTCTTATGCCTGGGTGAGTTGAATGGCAGCTTAGCTTTCGGTTCGCGCTTCGCGCTCATTGCGGACGGGACGTCCGCGGTCCAAGTGAAGAGGTTGAACAGCCCTCTGGCCGCAGCGCCATCTAGGGCAATGCGGACGAGACGTCCGCGGTCCCAGTGAAGAGCTTGGGCGTACCAGGGTGCGGTGAATGCCGCTTTAGCGTTGACCGCGAAGCCTGCGGTGCGGAAGAATTGACGCTTCGATCAACCAAACTGTGAGAGGGCCGCTTCAATGCGCAAAGAAAAAATGCGACGCCTAATTATCTATCCGTTTGTGGTTCTCTTGCTCGCAGTAGCTGCGGCGGGCCAGGACAGGATTACAAGTCCGAAAGCGCAATTCGGTTTCAACCTTGGTGATGACTATCAACTGGCGAACTACGCTCAGCTAACCGAGTACTGGAAGAAGCTGGATCAACAATCCGATCGCCTGAAACTGGTGGAAATCGGCAAGACTGCCGAAGGGCGGACGATGCTCATGGCGATCATCACTTCGCCCGAGAATCACAAGAAGCTTGACCGGTACAAAGAGATCTCGCGCCGGCTTGCTCTCGCTGAAGGCTTGAGCGATGACCAGGCAAGGGCGCTCGCCGCAGAAGGCAAAGCCGTGGTTTGGATCGACGGCGGCTTGCACGCAACGGAAGTGCTTGGCGCGCAGCAGTTGATGGAAATGGTCTACCAAATGGTTAGCAGAAGCGATCCAGAGACGGTGCGCATTTTAAAGGACGACATACTACTGGCTGTTTGCGTCAATCCGGATGGACTCGATCTCGTTTCGAATTGGTACATGCGCGAGCCTGACCCTACCAAACGGTCATCGGCAGGTGTCCCCAGGCTTTATCAGAAATACGCCGGTCATGACAACAATCGCGATTTCTACATGGTCACCCAACCTGAGAGTGAAGCAATCAACCGCGTGTTCTACCACGAATGGTTTCCACAGATTGTCTACAACCATCATCAAACCGGCCCGGCCGGCACGGTTCTCTTCGCGCCGCCATTTCGCGATCCGTTCAACTACTACCACGATCCTCTCGTTCCGCTCGGCATCGATCTGGTCGGAGCCGCGATGCACAATCGCTTCGCAGTTGAAGGTAAGCCCGGAGCGACTATGCGTTCAGGCGCACCCTACTCAACGTGGTGGAACGGAGGCCTGCGCTCGACTACCGGCTTTCACAACATGATTGGCTTACTAACGGAAACCATTGGCAACCCGACACCCATCGACATTCCGTTCTTGCCGAACCGCCAGTTGCCGAAGGCTGATCAGGCCTTTCCGGTTGCGCCGCAGAAATGGCACTTTCGCCAATCGGTCGAGTACTCAATTACGGCTAACCGGGCGGTGCTCGATGTTGCTTCCAAACATCGCGAGGATTTTTTATTCAATATTTATCGCATGGGTAAGAATTCAATTGAACGCGGCAGCCGCGATCACTGGACTGTGCGCCCGAAAATGCTCGCGGAGGTGCAGAGTGCGATCGCGAAGGACACGGCATCGCAGGCTGCAGCTCAGGGTGCAGGCCGGCGCGGCGGCGACGCTGGCGGTGATGAAGCAGATTCTGGCGCGGCCCAGAGTGCTCGACGTGGTGTGCCGGTAAAGTATTACGAGATTCTACAAAACCCAGCTAACCGGGATCCTCGTGGTTATGTCATACCATCTGATCAACCAGACTTTTTGACGGCCACCAAGTTCATCAACACCTTAATCAAAAACGGTATCACCATCCATCGAGCGACGGCTCCATTCCAGGTTGGCGACAAGAGCTATCCGGCCGGCTCGTACGTTGTCAAGACTGCGCAGGCCTTTCGGCCTCACATCCTGGATATGTTTGAGCCTCAGGACCATCCCGACGACATTCCGTATCCAGGCGGCCCGCCCACTCCGCCTTACGACAGCGCTGGGTGGACGCTCTCGTATCAGATGGGCGTTGTGTTTGATCGCGTGCTGGAGGGATTTGATGGACCGTTCGAGAAGGTTAATGGCCTTGCTAAACCTCCAGCAGGTAAAGTAAGCAACAGTTCCAACGCCACTGGTTTCCTGCTGAGCCACCAAGTTAACGACTCATTCGTCGCAATCAATCGCTTGCTTGGCTCGACTGAGGAGGTCTACTGGCTGAAGCAGCCGTTTACGGCTAACGGAAAGGCGTATGGTCCAGGAACGATCTACATTCCCGCAAAGACTTCGACGCTTGGAAAGCTCGAGAAGCTTTCTCAGGAAGTCGGTCTCACCTTTGAGGGCATATCCACCAGGCCGTTGGGCGAAGCTCTGAAACTTAGACCACTGCGCATAGGACTTTGGGACCGCTACGGCGGATCGATGCCGTCAGGCTGGGTGCGCTGGTTGTTGGAGAAGTTTGAGTTTCCATTCACAGTGGTTTACCCGCAGACACTTGATAGTGCCGATCTAGCCGGCAAGTTTGACGTGTTGATTTTTGTAACAGGAGGCATTCCTGCGCGTGACGCTCGAGGAGCAAGCGAGAGTTCAACCGAAAGAACGGCAGAAAACGAGTCGATTCCCGCGGAGTATCGTGAGCGGCTGGGAAGCATAACGGTCGCCCGGACCGTTCCTCAGTTGCGTCGCTTTCTTGAAGCAGGCGGAACTGTCCTTTCAATCGGTACTTCTGCGAACATTGCTTATCATGCCGGGCTTCCGATTGCGAGCGCGCTTGTCGAAAGGCTGCCGGATGGTACCGAGAGGTCCTTACCGCGCGAAAAGCTGTTCATTCCAGGCTCGGTTCTTCAAGTGCGCGTTGACAATACCAATCCATTGGCCTACGGAGTCACTGAAAAGGTCGATGTCTTTTTTGACAACAGTCCCGTGTTTCGCCTCAAGCCCGAAGCAACCCTTTATGCTGCGAGACCTGTGGCCTGGTTCGACAGCGACAAGCCCTTGCGAAGCGGTTGGGCCTGGGGCCAGAAATACCTGCAAGACGGTATAGCGGTGGTTGACGCCAGCGTGGGTAAGGGCAAACTTTTCTTGTTCGGACCCGAGATCACCTTCCGCGCCCAGCCGCACGGAACGTTCAAGTTTCTTTTCAACGGTATTTACTACGGAGGTTCTGAACCAGTCATTCTGAAATAGCGGCTAATGCATATGCCAAGAGCCGTACGGAGATCTCCGCTGATATACAACATAACGCATCTCGGGATCATGATAACCGCGGCATTGGGCCTTACTCTGACGGTCCAGGCTCAAGTCACAGTTACAATTGATTACAACGGCGCTGCTTCCGGCAGTTTCAAGTTCAATACGGTACCGACGCCTGCCAGTGATGATGCGGGCGCGAAGGCGAAATGGCTACTGCTTGTTGGTGAGTTGGATCCAAATGGCGCGGACTTAAACGCCCTTACCGACGGCCTGCTGCCAACAAATCCAGACGAGCCGGCGGCGAATCTCTTCTTCAACGCAGGCACCACAGGCGGGCGGTTTCGTATGGATCTGGGAACCGTCATCGAAATCGCTTCGGTGAACTCATACTCCTGGCATCCCAACTCGCGCGGCCCGCAAGTGTATTTGCTTTCGAAACAGATGACGATTGGGGCAACACCTTCTACAGCGAAATAGACGTGATTGAGAAACTGCAGAAGTAGGAGGGTGTTCCAGTTTCTTTAGCTATTAGCACGAAAAAGAGGTGCGAGTGGACAAGGCAGAAGGTGAGATCTCCGGACTCGCGTTCGCTCCTGGAAAAAGCGGCGTACGAGGCTTGCGCTGGTGGATTGTGGGACTGGTATTTCTCGCCACCCTGATCAACTTCATCGATCGTCTCACAGTCTCTGTTCTGGCCCCGGTGATCACAACACAGCTGCAACTTACTAATCTTCAGTTCGCGAGTATTACTACATGGTTTCTCATAGCCTACACTGCCAGTCAGGGATTATCGGGCAAACTCTATGATCGCATTGGCACGCGGCGCGGATTTACTCTGTCAATTCTTGTTTGGTCAATCGCCGCATCAGCGCACGCGTTCGCCCGCGGATTAGCCAGTCTCAGTTTCTTTCGTTTTGTCCTGGGTCTCGGTGAGGCTGGGAATTGGCCCGGCGCGGCCAAAGCCATCGCTGAGTGGTTTCCTGCCCGCGAACGCGGCTTTGCGATGGGAATTTTCAACAGCGGAGTATGCGTTTTGAGATTTATTCATTACGGAGGCGCAGAGAACACTCAGAAACGCCAAAGAAGACTCAAAACATGACACTACCCGACTCCTTACAGCCTTGACTGGCCCAGCACGAGTATCATAATTTGCTACTAGGCACGGCCGCCGACCCTGATTTTGCCCTCCCTTTCGGGTGAGCGTTCCGAGGCGAGAATGTCCGTTCCAGCTCCGCGAGGTGCTTTGCGGAGTCTTTTAATAACTTTCGCAAGCCGAAGTTTCCCCGGGGTTTAATCTGGGTAACGAAGAGGACCGCAGCCAAAAACCGTGTTTGAGTGCACCGTTAGGTGCGGCACATGCTAGCGGCCCGTAGCGCCGCATGAGGCATGGCGAGGCGCTCACATCACCAACTCAAGGATACTAAAAATGAAACGATGGTTCTTTGTTTTTGTGATTGCTGTGCCAGTAGTGGTCGCGCTGCTCTTTGCCGCTATCGGCCCTTCCCGAGCGCGCAACGTGGTTCAGACCCAGCACCGAAGAGAGCACACCGCCGCCTCCTCGGAACAGTTGAAGGTCCAGGTCACGCCCTGGGGGCCAACGCAGGACATGCTCGATAAGGCATCTGCGAGGCTCACCAAGCACTCTCAATTGCTGCGCTACCTGAAGGGTACACGCAGCCGAATGCTCTCATTCGATCTTGTCTGGGAAGATGAGAAGGCGACTTCTGACCCTGTACCACCCAACCGCTACCGCGGCACCTTTTACGACTATACCAACAACGTTACCATCGTGGCAGAGAGCAGCTTTGATCGTCCAGACCGGGTCACCGTGAACGTGGCGACGTGGCAGCCATTGCCTAGCGGCGAAGAGTTAGACGAGGCCGTCGATCTTCTGAAGGCAGACTCCAAACTCGGTCCTGCGATCGTCGACGGGCGCCTGCGGGTTTATCCGCCGATGCCCCCGCTCTACATCCCAGCAAAATCCAAAGGGCGCGTTGAGCGTACCGTCAACGTCGGTCTGATGGCGAAAGACCCCACGGACAAGACGATTGAGTTGCCGAATGAAGTGGTGGCCGTGAATCTTTCGCGCGGTACGGTGATGAGGTTTGCGGAGGGCGCGCCGCCCACTTCGAAGGCTGCGCCGAACGCTGTCTGCGGCCCGCCGTCCGGTGGCACGTCGACCGGCCGGGGCGTCGCGGGACAGTATCAGTTCACGATAAACGCACAGGACGGCACTGAGTTGTGGAGTTTCCTGGCCATTAGGCCGTCTGCGTCTTCAGGGTCGGAAGCTTCGGGAATCGAACTGCAAAGCGTCAAGTACAGAGGCAAGATGCTCTTGAGGCGCGCCCACGTGCCGATCCTCAATGTTAGCTACGATGGTAACACTTGTGGGCCATTCCGCGACTGGCAATACAACGAAAGCCAATTCAACGCGGACCCGACGGGAGGCACTGATGTAGCGCCTGGAGTTCGTTCCTGCGCAGTTCCAGCCACTACGCAACTCGACACCAGTATCGACACCGGTAATCACCAGGGTATTGCTTTCTACACGCAAGGCAATCAGGTGACCCTCGTCAGTGAAATGTCCGCGGGCTGGTATCGCTACATCTCGGAATGGGGTTTTGCCTCGGATGGCACACTTAGGCCGCGTTACGGGATGGGTGCAACCTCTAACAGTTGTACTTGCAATGGACACGTGCACCACGCTTATTGGCGCTTAGACTTTGACATTGACGGCACAATTCCTAATCGCATAATTCAGGGATCAACCTCCAGCGCCAGACCCGATCCTATTAACCCGACCCTCACTACCGAGGTGAAGCAATACCGCAGCAAGGGAATGTACTGGCTTGTCAAGAACCCGACCACTGGCCGCTCTTACCAGATCGTGCCCGGCGGCAACGACGGCACCGCCTTCGGCGACACGTACGGTAAAGGAGATGTCTGGGCCCTTCTCTTCAGCAAGAATGAGATTGACGATAGCTCTGTGCGCTCCGGGACGTCGGCTTTTCTAGATTCCTTTGTCACCGCGCAATCAGTTCTGGATACCGACGTCGTGGTGTGGTACGGCATACACGTTGATCACAATCGCCCGGGCGGTCAGATGATGGGCCACCCCAATATTGCGGGACAATACGTCGCCGGCCCTGACATCATCCCGGTGCGCTGGTAAGAAGCATGAAGTATTCAAAGTCCCAGATCGCAATGTTTTTCGTCGCCCTGGCGGCATTGTTCGCCGTCATGTCGCTGGGCTCAGGAACAAGCCGCGGCCAGTCCTCAGTCGCAAGCAAGCCTGTTGAAGGTGCTCCGGCTGAGTCGCGCGTTAAGCCCACGTCTATGGTTCGCGACCGGCGCGTTGAAGCCGCGCCTAAAAGCGCGTTGCCCTCTGCGGCATTCGCTGCGGCAGCCGCTCGCAACGCGCTGCTTCGTAACGAACTGAATTGGTTATTTGGCGGCAGGCAACAGCGCGGCTGGTATCTCTACACCCCGCTCATCAAACACCTGCTAAACACCGAGCACGACGTGGATTCAGGTGGCTTCGCCTCGGCCCTTGCAAGCTGGCAAACGAAGTCTGGCCTAAAGCCCAGCGGCGTTCTTGACGAAGAGTCGCTTTATGCGATGGTTTCTGAGTGGCAAGCGAGACGGCTCCAGGACCGCTCTTCCGCCCAACCCGAGCAACTCGTGACGGCCAGCGCGTCTGACTTCTACGACAACGAGCGACTCGATGAACTGCGGCAGGTCGAGCGCGAGACATATGCAGCTTACAAACGCATGGTTGCCGCGGCTGCTACCGACCCCTCACTCGGTCTCGAAATTGCCGGCAATGGCGAACTTGCGGCAGCGGAGAAATATTTGAAGATCCTCTCGTCTTTTCGAACTCGGGAATACCAGGAAAAGTTGCGAATGGAGGCGCCACAGGCGGGTCGCGCTGGTTTAGCCATCAACAGTCCGCACTTCACGGGTCGCGCTCTCGATCTTTATGTCGGCGGTGATCCGGTCGACACCAAAGATGCAAACCGGGCCATCCAAATTCAGACACGCGTTTACCAATGGCTCGTCCGCAACGCTGAACACTTCGGTTTCCGTCCCTACTACTATGAGCCGTGGCACTGGGAATACGTCAGGTAGGCACCCAGAAGGGAAGCCGAAACATTTTCCATTTGACATTTTTCATTTGTCATTTCTGAGAGACTCTCAGGAGTGAATCTTTTCTTATGAGGTGAAAGTTGAGGTAGCTCTCACGAGTATGGATCTCACGGAAAGAGATGTTCATAAATGACAAATGAAAAATGTCAAATTAAAAATGGAAAATGTTCACTTCTTCCTGCCTGACTTTCTTGCATGAGGCGGTATTAGAGGTAGCACCTGCCCGTCTTCGAGCGCACGTCCCTGTTCGATGCTCTTCGTGTTCACGACAAACTGCGTGCGCCGAGTTACCTTAGACAGCATCCCTCTCATTGTCTCTTCGTCGAGTCGTGATACGTCAACTCTTGACGACCGAAGCTCGGCTCGCAAGTGCGCAGGATCATTCGTGCCGCGTCCATAAACGTCTGGGTATATGTAAAGGACTCCACCCTCGACAACCAGCGTGTCGTAATTGATCTCCACGGGCACGGGTTCTTCGAGCCGCGCAACCAGCGTCCGCGAGCTGCGCTTAGCAGTCTTGATGCGCCTGGGCGAGACGGGCCAGCTTCGTGCCGCAACAATCTTCTCGGCGAGGTCGTAGAGTTCGGACCTCAACATCCGGACGCAGCCGTGCGAGACCAGATTGCCAACGTCGGTTGTTTTGGCTGCCTGATGGATGAGATAGCGATCGCCCAGTGGTATTTTCATCTTGCCGAGCGGGTTGCGTGGATCACTCGCCTTGATGAACTCGCCTGGACGGACACCCTTTCTTTCGCCCACCCAGTCGCTGGGGGGTGGTATCCAGGGTGGGTTCCAGATGATTTCGGTCGCCTCACGATCACCAATGTAGATTGGATAGTCTTTAAGCCCAACGCCGACATAATACGACTTCACTTCTTTGCCGTTCTGCCATAGCGTCAGGCGAAACGAAGGCACATTCAAAGTAACTCGGATGTCGGGTTGGTCAGGCTCAAAATCGGCGTGCCCGACGTGCCCGCCGGTCAGTTTGTCTGAGCGCTCCGACTCGTGAAAGTCGTAGGCGGTTTGTGGCAACACTGATTGCCTGACACCGGCGACTAATACGCAGATTAGCAACAGGATGCCACGCAGGTTGACGTGGGTTAGGTAAGTGAGTGGCAAAATAGCGCCTCTTGCGTTCGCTAGTTGTGGGGGGAGTCAGTAGCCGGGGCAAATTAACGGGTCGAGAAGGGGCAAAGCGAACCTATGTCTTGCTAATCAACCGCGAAGCGCGCCCCCGCTCAGCTCTCTCAGCCATTCACCTTAACAGATAAAATTCAACTCTAAAAACCTCACAGTCAGGAAGGTGGGCTTGCCCCCGCTCAAGTTGCAGCAGCTATTAGCTAAGAGGAATTATTCAAGGCTGAGATTTCCCTTAACCTTGAAGAGTGTTGCAAGTTGAGCGGGGGCAAGCCCACCTTCCTAACCTGTGAGGTTTTCAGACCTGAGTGTTTCTTTTGAGTTGAATGGGCTGCCAGAGTTGAGTCCAAAGTCCAAAGCCCAAAGTCCAAAGTCCCAGGTTCTAACCCATGTTGCCCCTTGGGCACGGGCACGCGTACACTTGCCGCCATCCAGGGTCCGTCCCCGAGATAGCTCGCGGAGGGGCTAGGCAGGGCAGAAACTCCTCAGTCTAAACGCGTGAAATGAATCCTCGACTCGCAGCTATCGCCGGAAAACTAAAAGGCAGTGTCTTCCCGTTAGAGGATGCCCCCCTCTTGATTGGACGAGAAACCGCAGCCAATCTCTGCATCGCAGATCCTTCCGTGTCGCGACGCCATTCTCAGATCGAGAAGGAAGGCGGGCAGTTTGTAATATCGGATCTCGAAAGTCTCAACGGCACGTTTATCAACGACGTGCCGATTAAACGCCGTCAACTTCAACACGGCGATCGTGTGCGCATCGGCGATTCACAGTTTCTTTTCCTTCTGCATGATGGTGACTCCTCGTCAAAGTCCAGCGAAGTTCAGCTTGACGATCAGCAGATTGTCAGCGGATCAACAATGCAGGTCCGGTTCAACGACGCGCTTTACCTGATGGCCCGCGATTTGAGCGCGCTGATGAAAGTCAGCACGACGATCAATGCCATCCGTGGCCTCGAAGAATTGCAAAGGACTTTGCTCGAACTGCTCTTCGAAGTCATACCGGCGCAACGCGGCGCGATTCTCCTCACTGAGGGCAACGGGCTGGAAACCGCTGCAGCGTTTGGCCTGGATCGCGAGCTTGGTCCTGATGAGACGATAAAGATCAGTCGCAAGATTGCCGAGAAAGTTTTAGCCGAGGGTAGTTCGATTCTAATCAGCGACCCGACGGTGGAGGAAGCGCCTGTCTCTGACAGTCTCATGAGCGCTCGTCTCAGTTCGCTTTTGTGTGTGCCGCTAATGATGATGGATCGTCCACTCGGTGTGCTCTACCTGGACACCAACGAGAGAGACGTCCACTTCGACAAAGATCATCTGCAGCTTGTCACGGCGATTGCTGCTATCACGTCAGTGGCTATCGAAAATGCGCGGCATTTCGAGTGGCTCGAAAGCGAAAACCAACGGCTGCTCGAGGACGTCAATATCGAACACAACATGGTTGGCGAAAGCCCGCCAATGAAACTGGTCTATCAGTTTATTTCCAAAGTTGCGCCGACAGATGCCACGGTTTTGATTTCGGGTGAAAGCGGGACAGGGAAAGAGCTGGCAGCGCGGGCGATCCATCAGAACAGCAAACGCGCGACGCGGCCATTTATCGCGGTCAACTGCGCAGCGCTGGCGGAAACGCTGTTGGAGAGCGAACTGTTTGGCCATGAGAAGGGCGCTTTCACAGGGGCGCTCTCCATGAAGAAAGGACGTTTGGAAATTGCTGACGAGGGGACTTTGTTTCTCGACGAGATCGGAGAACTTTCGCCTGCGTTGCAGGTGAAACTATTGCGCGTGCTGCAGGAGCGCGAATTCGAACGCGTGGGCGGGACTCGTTCGTTGAAAGTGGACATCCGGCTGATCGCCGCCACGAACAGAGATCTCGAACAAGCCATTGCTGAAGGCATGTTTCGTCAGGACCTCTATTACCGTCTCAATGTCGTGGAATTAACTATGCCATCTCTCCGAGATCGCGCTGAGGACATTCCGCTTCTCGCAAACTACTTTGCGGCGAAGCACGGAGAAAAATGCAATCGCAAAGTACTGGGCATCTCCACCGAAGCCCAGGCGCGGCTGGTAAGCTACGATTGGCCGGGCAACGTACGCGAACTGGAAAACGCCATCGAACGCGCGGTCGTGCTTGGCACAACGGAGCGAATCCTTCCGGAAGACCTGCCCGAAGCCGTGCTGGAGACTGAACCGTTACCGACCAGTTCCGCGGCCGGCTATCATGAGGCGGTTACGCAGACCAAGAAAGAAATCATCTTGCAGGCCATGGATCAGGCAAAAGGCAGTTACACGGAAGCCGCCAAGCTTCTCGGAGTCCATCCAAATTATCTACACCGATTGATTCGGAACCTGAATCTGCGAGAGCATCTAAAAAAGTAGAGGATGCTGCCGCAAGCATACTTCAAGGTTGGCCCGACAGTCAGTACATGAGAGTCACAAAAAAGGCATCGTTCTGATCGGTGTTGGTGTTTGGTGTGGTCGGTGTAATCGAGATTGTATGGTTACCGAAAGATAAATTGACGGTTACGAGATTACTAATCAACGCGCGATGAGAAGCAACCTCGTTACAGTAAACCGAAGCCGTTCCGATCTCGGTACCGTCAAGTTGGACTGAGATGCCAATCCAGGAGTTAGCGCTACTCGACCAGGCCGATCCCGAGATGAAGAAAACTACCGGACCGTCGGCAGGTGCAGAAAACGCCTGCTTCAAGGGTAGCGGACCATAGCTCTGAATTATTGCTTGCGCGTCCATTGTTTTCTCCTTTTTTAGCGTGTACGCGGCGCGAATCACGGATTTACAACAATCTGCAAAACGAACGACAACGTACAGGTGAGTTGAGGTTGTGTTTCATAGTGAGCGAATGTTTCGTTCCTGCTGTTTTGGAAACCGCTTGAGAATTTCGGGCGTGAGAACGCGGCAGGAGTATGCTGTAAGATCGATTTGAAATCAATCTCCTTTGCCGCCACGCATTGGTTCAGATTGAGCTGCAGGATTTAGAGTTGACTTGGCGACTCATCTGGAGTAGAAGAAGTGGCGCTTTACTTGTCGAAAGTCTAGGTGAGTCAGGGAGTCACTTTCTGTCCTTATAGCCGGATTGCCACAACTCTCTCTCTCTCTTTTGTGATGTTCCCATTCACCTTCCAGATCTGTTAGTCACACGTATTTTTGTCTTGGTTGTACCGTTCGCGAATCCTGTTCTCGCTGAAGACCTTTAGGAGTCGAACCGCACGGGGTTTCTCGTTACCTCGCATCTCTTACGTTCAGCTTTTTAAATCCTCCGCGCTGTGATGCGGATGCCGATTACAGCGCTTTTTCCGAAGGAGTCCTCCCATGCCGCACATTTTCAATCATCCGAGCCACTTGAGGTCTGCGCTAAATATCATCACGACCAGGAGAACCCTGCTGATCGCTATTCTGGCAGCGATAGCATTAACTGCTGCGGTGTTTCGTCTTTCATCGATCCCTGTTCGATCAGACAACACTGTGTCGAAGCGAGGGTCGTATGAGGTAGCTTTCGGAGAGAGGGCAGCAACGTCGCCAGGACTTCTATCCCGAGATGCGAAGGCGTCTCACGTTCTCTTTCCCGGTGTGGCCGATTTCGAAGCAGAGGACAAGCAGGGCCTGCGCGCTCTGTTGCATCACAGGTGGGGAGGTAGCTACGGCCTCGCCAATGTGCTTTTACCAACGATCACGGCCACCAAGACGGACTCACTGTTTACAGACGTCGATGGTGATAACAACGCCGACCCCGGTGACACTTTGAAGTACACCGTCGTCATCAGTGCGAGCGGTGAGGACGCCACCGGCGTGACGTTTACTGACACGGTCGATCCAAACACCGCCTTCGTCGGCGGAAGTCTAACCGCTACGCCGGTCGCCGTTGACGACAGCTATGCAGCTACGGGCAATGTCCGAATTTCAGTACCAGCGCCCGGAGTGCTTGGAAATGACTTTCTTGGCATACCCACCGCGACAATTACTGTCTTCCCGGCGGTAAGCGCCAATGGCGGGGATGTGACCCTGAACGCAGACGGCAGTTTCACGTACAACCCTCCTCCCGGGTTTGAGGGGAGCGATAGTTTTACTTATACCTTGACCAATTCTGAAGGCAGCAACAACGCTACTGTTACGATCACGGTCAGCGGCATGATCTGGTTCGTTAACAGCGCTGCTTCATGTCCATGTGACGGCCGCCTGACAAATCCGTTCATCGAGCTCACCGGTGTTGGTAGCTTCGATGCCGTCGCGGCTGACGATCCTGGCGACAACATTTTCCTTTATACAGGCGCCTACACAGGCGGCCTCACGCTTCTGAACAATCAAAGATTAATAGGCCAAGGGGCTACCGCTTCATTAGCCAGTATCACCGGACTTACGCCACCGACGTTTAGCGATAGCTACCCGGCAACGGGCGGCGTCAGGCCTACAGTCGTAAACGCAGCCGGCAGTGTGATTCTGCTGGGATCAGGAAATTATCTCCGCGGCTTTGACATAGGTAACTCAAGTACCTCTGGTTCCGGCATTTCAGGTACTGGTTTTGGCACGCTGACGGTGAGTGATCTTGCGATCTCAGGTACTGGGCGTGCTCTAAACCTGGACACCGGCACGCTGGGAGCGACCATTGACAGCATTAGTTCTTCGAACAGCACCACAAATGGAGTCACCCTGAATAACGTTGGCGGCACCTTCACGGTAAGCGGTTCCACCACGGTTACTAATGCGACTCAAGAGGGCATCAAGATCTCCAATGTCTCAAATATCGGATCACCTTCACTTCAGTTTGGTGCGGTCAACATCAATAGCCGCAACGCAACCGGCATCCTGCTCGACAATGTCGATAATTCAAGCGGAGCGATGTCCTTTGGAGCAACTTCGATTCCTAATCCAAACAACGTGGGGGGCTACGGAATTCGAGTCCAGAACTCATCCGCGGCTGTCACAGTCGCCAGCGCCACAATCAGCGATGCAAATATAGTGACTGCTCAAAACGATGCCGGAGCGGATGGCATCCCTGACACAGATGGCGATGGCGACGCTATTTTCCTTACGAATAACCCTGGCAGCTTCACCCTCAACGGCGGCACTCTATCAAACTGCGGTAACGACTGCATTGACCTGCGCGACTCCTCCGGCCTCGTCCTCTCAAATGTGAATATCTCGACGCCCGGACTGGATGTAACCGGCGCAACAGGCGCCGGCTTCGGTGGCCACGGCATCTCCGCGATTAACCTGACCGGCACGAGCAGCATCACAGGCGGCACGATCTCCGGCTTCAACGTGGCGAACCGCGATGGCCTCTACCTCATCAACACCACCTCGACTGCCCTAACGCTGACGATAGAAGGGGCGACCTTCCAGAATGCCACCGGCAACCGCGGCATTGGAATCCAGGGACGCAGCGCGGCCAACATGACAGTGACGGTTGGCGGTCCAACAAACAACGTGGCGACCAATTGCACGTTCTCAAACATTTCAGGAACGGCGCTTCAGACCTCAGCGGGCGCCAGTGCGGGCTCAACTGCAACCGTTAACCTGACTGTGCAAAACTCGACGTTTCAGAACTCCTCAACTGATGGCAAGACTAACCTGCTCGCCAGTGTCACCGAAGCTGGCAAATCCGCTGTTGTCATTCAAGACAACACCTTCAGCAATGTTTTCATTACTGCTTCCACCGGTGAGGCACTCATCAACGTCAACAACAGCGCAACACTGGCCGGAAACCAGTTGGGTTTGACCATTCAACGTAACAACATCAACAACGTGGGCAGCAGCGCCTCTACTTGCGCGGGCGGTGCAGTGCCCTGCCGCGGTCCCTTAAACGTGATCTTAGTTCTGGTTAACAATGGGGCCAACATTCCCAACACCCTGATCATTGACGACAACACTCTGACCAACGTGCAGCAGGGCGGCATCTTGGTCGACATGGCCAACACCGGAGTTGTTGCCAGCAATGTGAACGCCAGGATCACCAATAACTGCATAGGAAGGCTTCGCGTGGCCGGTATCTGCGTGGGCTTGGACGCACGGGTTGGTCTCAGCACTGGCCTCGCTAATGGCCGGGGAATTGGCGTGGAGCGACGAACCGCGGGGGCCAAACAAGCCAACGTGCTGATTGACGGCAACACGATACGTAACGGCGTCGGCCAGAGTGCCGGCACTCTGAATACTCCCGGAGTCTTTGCGCGGGCGCAGAACGACACAATCAGTAGCATCACATTGACCAACAACGATATCGACACCAACTTCGTGGGCGCGGCCGATGTGCGACTGGATACCGCCGGTACCGCGACTCAATGCGACGACATTACCGGAAACACTTTCCCGACCGGAGTTGCGTCACTCATTGACATCAACGAGGCTGCGGGCTCCACCCACAATGTCGAACAGGCGAGTGCGGCGGCCGTCACGGCTGCCAATGGCGGTCTCGTGGTCGTAACCCCCGACGCAGGCGTTGCATTTGGCGTCGCCTGTGCCGCTCCGCCATCTGCAATGCTGTTTAGGAAATCGATTAGAGACTACCTTGCGCGGCACAGCGGCGCGAAAGGGCAAGCAGTTCCACAACCGAAGACCCAAGCCAAAGTTCAACCTACTCATGAGCTAATTTCCGCGGTTGATGGGAACACAAGTAGGACCGGAAAGACTGAGAGGCACCACGCATCCGTTGCAAGGGCGGATCGAAATGAGAACGCAATCACCCAACGCAACGCTAAAGCAACAATGGCCAGAAACCGCGCTAGTGCTACTAGCTTTGCCACGCTCGCTGACGTCAATCTCGCAATTGGCACACTGCCAGCCGGCGAGAGCGTTACGATAACGTTTAGAGTTACCGTGGATAATCCATTCACGGGAGCGATGGCCCAGGTCTCAAACCAGGGCACTGTGTCCGGCACCAATTTCTCGGACGTGCTTACAGATGACCCAACCGTTGGCGGCGCGGCCGACCCAACTGTAACGCCGATTGATCTTCCGGACGTCACGGTTGCAGTTTCACCTGGTTCAGTTGCGGAGGACGGAGCAACGAACCTCGACTACACGTTCACGCGCGAAGGTTCAACCGCCAATGCGCTGACCGTAAACTTCAGCGTGGGCGGATCCGCATCGTTCACTGAGCCAGACTACACACAGACCGGTGCGGCCACCTTTACCAACACAAGCGGAACCGTGGTCATTCCCAGTGGCAGCTCCACTGCTGTAGTGACCATTGATCCTTCCGCGGATTTCGACGTGGAACCGGATGAGACAGTGATCCTTACTGTAACGTCCGGGACAGGCTATGCCGTTGGCACACCCGCCTTGGCAACCGGGACGATCACCAACGACGATACGGACGTGAGCGTTGCAGTGTCTCCGGGATCAGTTGCTGAAGACGGTGCAACGAACCTGGTCTATACCTTCACCCGAACCGGAGTCACCAGCAGTGCGCTGACGGTGAACTTCTCGGTGGGTGGGACAGCCGACTTTGGCGCGTCACCTAACGACTACACACAGACAGGCGCGACCACCTTCACCCCACCGACGGGCACCGTGACCTTTAGTGCCGGCAGTCCGACGGCGACAGTGACCGTCGATCCCGAAACCGATTCCACCATCGAACCCGATGAGACGGTTATCCTGACCTTAACTTCGGGAGCGGGCTACAACGTCGCGTCGCCCAACTCAGCCACTGGCACGATCAGCAATG
Organism: Pyrinomonadaceae bacterium; assembly: GCA_050748205.1. Lineage (GTDB taxonomy): Bacteria > Acidobacteriota > Blastocatellia > Pyrinomonadales > Pyrinomonadaceae > PSRF01. The sequence continues at coordinate 22,602 of JBOGOU010000128.1, forward strand.
ATGATGCGGACGTGAGCGTGACGGTGTCTCCCGCGTCAGTTGCAGAAGACGGTGCAACCAACCTCGTCTACACATTCACCCGCACTGGATTTACTGCAAGCGCGCTGACGGTGAACTTCTCGGTTGGCGGTACGGCAGTCTTTGGCACTTCGCCAGACGATTACACCCAGACAGGCGCAACCACCTACACTACAACTTCGGGAACGGTGACCTTCACTCCCGGCAGTCCGACGGCGACCGTAACAGTCGATCCGGAGACAGACACAACTGCCGAGCCCGACGAGACCGTTATCCTGACTCTGACCGCCGGGGCCAGCTACAACGTCGTAAGCCCCAGCTCAGCCACTGGAACCATCCTCAACGACGACACTCTTGTCAGCGTTGTCGTGGCTCCCACGTCTACGGCGGAGGGCGGATCGAACCTTGTTTACACGTTCACGCGCACGGGCCCAACCGTCAGTGCGCTAACCGTTAATTTCTCTGTGGGCGGCACCGCTGCCTTCCCGGCCGACTACTCGCAGAGTGGTGCGGCGACGTTTACACCACCGACCGCTACGGTTAACTTCGGCGCCGGCAACTCCACTGCCACAGTGACTGTAACGCCGCTTACCGACTGTGAAGTGGAAGGTCCTGAAACCGTCCAATTCACAGTGACTCCGGGAGCGGGCTACGGTGTGGGTTCACCAAGCAGCGCAACAGGGACAATCACCAATACGCCCGACTCGGCGCCGCCAACCATCACGCTCGATCCCAACGTGCAAATGACGTTGTGGCCACCGAATCACCAGTATCAAACCGTCGAGGTTACTGACTTCGTGCTCAGTGCCAGCGATTCTTGCGACCCGAGCGTGAACCTTAACAGCGTCTATATCCTGAAGATCACCAGTGATGAGGTGGAAGATGGAGCAGGTGACGGCAACACATTAAACGACATTGTCATTGCGGCTGATTGCAAGTCGGCTCAGCTACGGGCCGAACGTTCTGGCAGCGGCGACGGTCGTGTATACACCATCACCTTTAAGGTAAAAGATGCGGCGGGCAACTTTACCACGGCGACAGCTAAAGTAACTGTCCGCAAATCGCCAAATAACCCCGCAGTCGACAGCGGGCCGAATTATACGGTCAACAGCAGTTGCCCGTGACCTAAACAACCACGCCAAACGTGGCTCGATGGACGTGCTGCCGCGGAAGGGTCGTTCCGCAGCGCGGCAAGATCAGAAGCTGACAGCGCGTCCATCGAACCGCCTGTTGAGTATAACTATTTGGTTCAGCTTGTTTTTTGATCTGACTTGTTTTTTGATCTGAGAGGAGGACGCAATGAAAATCCTAACCGCAATTCTAAATACGAGAAATAGCCTTCGCGTGGCGATGCTGGTCGCTGGGCTCTTGGCCATGGGTACACTGATACTGCTCTCCGCAGCCCCGGCCCAGACAACGACGCTCACCGTGGTGAATAACTCGTCAAAGGAGATTCGTCACCTGTACCTGTCGCCTGCAGAAAATGATCTTTGGGGGTCTGACCAACTGAATGAATCGGTGATCGGTCCCGGCGCGACGCGCACGCTCAACATCACGTGGGAGCAACCAACGATTAAGATCATCGCCGAAGATCAGGACGGATGCTTCGTTACTACGACAGTTCAGGCTACGAGCAGTATCGAATGGACGATCGGCAATGACGCTGTCCGGAACTGCGGGAACTAAACCCGCAGACAAGGCGGTAATAAGCGCAAATGGCTCATCCTCTTATGTGCCATGATGATGAGCTACGGCTGGCTTATCAGCCATACTCAAGGAGAGAGTGATGGCCGCGAGCCTCACGGAGAGCGAGTTTTCGCAACACGTCAACACTAAGTTTCGCGTCCACATCGATGCGCCGCATCCCGTCGAGTTGGAGTTGGTTGAAGTGAAAGGTTATGCGAACAAGGGCGAGCCCGGCGAGCAACGCGGGATGGAACGTTTTTCGTTATTCTTCCAGGGGCCGGCCGACGTCTTCGTGCCCCAGGCGACCTACCCGCTAACTCACAAAAAAATGGGTTCTATCGAACTGTTCCTCGTCCCGATCAGCCGCGACGAGCGTGGCTTCCGTTACGAGGCGGTCTTTAACTACTTCAAATAGCTTATCCGCGGCTAGTAGATCGCCGCTTTGTCTTTTCTAAGTCTTGTCTGAGGATTCCGGACGCCATTCCATGTGAAGGTAAGCGCCGACTTCCTCGAAGACCACGAAGCCCAGTCGTTCGTAAAACCGCCTTGCGTCCTTGTTAGGCGTGAACACCATGTGCCGTAGCGCTTTGTTGCCGCTAGCGGCTTCGTTTATCAGCCCTCTGAGCAGAACGGTGCCGACACCGCGGTTCTGGAACTCCTCGAGCAAAGCAATGTCGAGCAGCCGCACCTGTTCGTCGTCCCTGCTGATCCAGATTCTTCCCGCACGGCGTCCGTCTACCACAATTACGTTGTACTCCGTATGCGGGTAGTTTGCGTCATACTCTTTCCGCTGCAAGTCAAACTGCCAGCGCACGAAGGCCGTCTTTTGCTCGTCGCTCCAGGGCACTTGAGCCAGCTCTTCCGCCCGTGTACTGGCGTAGACCGCAAGCAGGAACTCTTCGTCCTCCGGCGACACCGTGCGAAGCGAGACCGTGCCGCCAGCGGGCAGCAAAATCCTTAAGTCGTCATTCTCCATGCGAAGAATGTTACTTAATCGCTTTCAACGTGTCACGCATTCGCCCCGGGTCATAGTGAGGCGGCCGGGGTGAAAGCCGTTTTAAACGATGCGATTGATGACCGCCATATAGGACATACTGCCATGGTCCTCGGAGCGCGTCATGAAGAGATCGAATTTGCCCATTGCAGAGTGTTCGAGCTTGTAAATGCTCGAAGGGTAAGAAAGGCTCCGAGGCGTGCGGAAGGCTAGCACGAACGATTCGGTGTCTCTCGTCTTTGAGGTTGCAGCGGCGCTAGAGCGCGGCTGATAGTCCGCCAGGCCAATAAGCTTAAGGTTGACCGTCCGGTTCCCCAAGTCCACTCGAAAGGTGCTGCCGACATGGGGCTCAAAGTTGGCGCGGCTGTAGTTGAAACTCTGGTTCTTTGCGGCCTGAGATGGTGTTTCGGAAGCGGAACCAGGATTCGAGTTTGTCGAGTGGTGGCCGAAGGCGAAACTGCCGGGCTTGAGAATTAGACCCGCAGACAAGGCGCCCAGGGCCCCTGATCTCAGAAAGCGACGTCGTGAAACAGACATTGGTTGTTCTCCTTATGATCCGGGTAGGGATCTGATCTGACTAGATCGTGGAAGCGAGTGAGACGCTTCGATTAGTGAGGCTTCTGTTATTGAGGAGTGTGTAGTTGAGGCTTGGTTTGGGCCTGAGGGCCCACGGAAACAGTCTAATAAAGTTCCTCGGCCTTTGGCAATAGCTAAAATTTAAGACCCGAAACGTCTTGATCTTCTCAAGCTCGTCGGTTAGAATTTCGCCGCTTCGATTTTCAAAACAGGCGTTTTTCGCTTTTTTTGCGCGCTAGGGAGCCCAGTGTCGGGACTCGCCCACCAGTACTTCAGGCGCGCAGACCTTAATTTTTGACTCCTCGACATTCCTTTTCGGCACCTTGCGCGAATCGGGCAATCTCATCAAGCCGGTTGACAATAGCTCTCGAAGCTCAACCCACAAGGAGTGAACTATGTCCACACCGTTTTTAGGAGAGATCAAGATCATTAGTTGGAATTTCGCCCCGCGAGGCTGGGCGTTTTGCAACGGGCAGTTGTTGCCGATCAACCAAAACCAGGCGCTCTTCTCGCTCCTCGGCACGATGTACGGCGGCAACGGGCAAACAAACTTCGCCCTCCCCGATTTTCGTGGTCGCGCGCCCGTGCACGTCGACTCAGACTTCCTTCAGGGACAAAGCGGCGGCCAGGCTTTTCACACGCTGACCACTTCCGAGATGTCACAGCACACGCATGTGCTCCAGGCGACGAACAACACGGGCACGGATGCGGCTCCCACCAGCGCCGTGGTGCTAGCGAAGTCGGTCGCCCAAGCTTATGGGCCATTCGGAAATCCGGTGGCCATGAACGCCGCCACAGTCACCAACACGGGTGGCTCGCAACCACACGAAAACCGGCAGCCGTTTCTGGTGTTGAACTTCATCGTAGCCCTCCAGGGGATATTCCCCTCACGGAACTAAAGGAGAGAAACTCATGTCAAATCCATTTGTCGGAGAAATCAGGATGTTCGGCGGCAACTTTGCGCCGGCGGGCTGGGCTTTCTGTAATGGTCAGCTGATGGCGATCTCGGAGAACGACACGCTCTTCACGCTTATCGGAACAACCTACGGCGGCGACGGGCAGGAGACTTTTGCCCTTCCCAATCTGCAAAGCCGCATCCCCATCCACGCGGGGACCGGGTCGGATGGCATCACCTACCAACTCGGCGAGCAGGCCGGCGTCGAGCAGGTGACTTTAACCGTCCAACAAATCCCGATACACTCGCATCCCCTCCTGGCCTCGAACAATACGGCTACGGTGCAGACCCCAGGGGGCAACGTCCCGGCGCAGGGGGCAGGCTTGATCTATACGAGCGCCTCCTCCCCGATTGACCTGAACAACCAGTCCATCGGGCCGGATGGCGGGAGCCAGCCGCACGAGAATCTCCAACCGTATCTCTGCATCAGCTTTATTATTTCGCTGTTCGGAATTTTCCCGAGCCAATAGTAAAAGAGGAGACTAAAATGTCAGACCCATTCGTCGCAGAGATACGCATGTTCGGTTTCAATTTCGCTCCGACTGGCTGGGCCCAGTGCAACGGCCAAATTCTACCCATCTCGCAAAACACTGCGCTTTTCTCCCTGCTGGGCACCATGTACGGCGGCAACGGGCAAAGCACCTTCGCACTTCCCAATCTCGAAGGCAGCGTGCCGCTGTTCTGGGGTCAGGGTCAAGGACTCAGCCTATATGACCAGGGCCAGGTCGGGGGCTCCACGACGGTGACGTTGCTTGATTCAGAGATGCCGATTCACAGTCACAATCTAGTGGCTTCGGAGGAGAACAACAACGAAAACGGTCCCGCCGACAGGTTCTTCGGGGCCGGCGAGACGAGGTACGCCGCGCCAAACAACCTGACGGGTATGTCGGTGCAGGCGTTGACCCTGGCGGGCGCCAGCTTCCCCCACAATAACCTGATGCCCTTTCTCGTCGTGAACTTCTGCATCGCCATGCAGGGAATCTTCCCACCGCGAAGTTAGAGTTGACTAGTTATGCGAAGGCCGGTCACCGACCGGGCCGGCCTTCCCACTGAACCCTCGGACATTCTAATGCTCCAGGCACTTCGCCCACGCCTTTCGCCTTTCTCCCTAGCGCCCGCACGGGCGATACAGACAAAATCCCAAGGAGGGTTATGAAATACAACACGCCGACCTCTTATCGTCGTCACGTCCGGACCCTTATCGCCAGCCTACTCTCATACATGCTGCTGACGAGCCAGCTTGCGCCGATGGCGCTGGCCTTTAACAGTGACGCGGCTTGGAACCTTCCTGTGAAGACGTCTGATATTGCGCGCGAAAGCGCGCGCGAAGCAGTCCCGCGGAACGCGGACGCCACAGCGAACCCGTTTGCCCCGATGCCTGTGCCGCTGACAGTTGCGGCCGCTGGGCTCGCGCCTACCATCACGGCGACTAAGGTTGACACTTATCCAAGCGCTCCCAACCCTGCGCTGCCAGGTGAGATCATCAGGTACACCGTCACCATCACAAACACCGGCCCCGACCCAGCGACGAACGTCACGCTCAGCGATACCGTTGACGTAAACACCACGATCGTGGGCACGCCGAAGTCCACCCCCATCGGTTTTGCCGATGCTTACAGCGTCCTCGGCAACGTCCGTATTCAAGTACCGGATGGACTCTCAGATCTGCTTGCGAACGACCGCGACCCTGACACCGACACCAACGCAGGTTTGACAATCACAACGCTCGCCGGCGACAACACGGCCCCCTTCGCGGGGAACAGTACGCAAGGTGGTCAGGTGACAGCGGCTAGCGGCAACGGCAGCTTCGAGTACAATCCGCCGGCAGGCTTTACAGGTTCCGACACTTTCACCTACATCGTAAGTGACGCGGACGGAAGTTCCCAGCCAGTAACGGTGACTCTCACGGTTACCGGCCTGATCTGGTTCGTCAACAGCGCCGCTCCCGTGGGCGGCACCGGTCGCCTTACTGCGCCTTTCAACTGTTACACGGGCACCAGCTCGGGCGCGCAGACCTGCTTCTCCGACACCGCGGCCGATGATCCAGGCGATATTGTTTTCCTTTTCAGCGGCAACTACATCGGTGGCAATACGCTGCTCAACAATCAGCGGCTAATCGGGCAGGGCGCAACTGACACGGTGGCAAACATCGCGGGCGTCACCGTTCCCCCGAACAGCGACGCGCTGCCTGCAACCGGCGGTGCGAATCCAATAATTACCACCGCCGTCGCTGCCACTAACGGCGTCTCGCTCGGGCAGGGGAACCTGCTGCGCGGTTTCACAGTCGGCAATACGACGGGAGCTAAGATCTTTGGTAACAACTTCGGAACACTGACCGCCGGCAACAACGCCTCGCCCGACCTTCTGCTCAACGGAACAGGCCAGGCGCTCAACCTGACAACCGGTACCTTTGCTGCAACTTCCGGCTTCAACAGTGTTACGACGACCAGCAGCGGCGGGCAGGGCATCTCGCTAACCAGCGTCGCGGGCACGGCCGTCTTCGGCTCGACTACTGTCTCCGGCTCCACCACGCAGGGCATCCTGGTCAACACCTCGACCGCCGACATCAACTTCGGCAACACTTCCGTCTCAGGCGGCACCGACGGCGTCTCGCTTCAGAACAACTCTTCAGGCACGCGCACTTTCGGCACGCTTTCAATTTCGAACAACAGCGGCGCCGGCTTTCTGCACGCCGTTGGCGGCGGCAACGCCACCATCACTGGCGCGACAACGATCCCGGCAGCGGCCCAAACCGCGCCGGTCGGCACCGGCATCGATATTCAAAGCCTTGCGGGTGGGACCGCCGTTACGTTCGCCGCTACGACTGTCAACAAGGGCAACGCGGGAACGGGCGTCAACCTCGGTGGTGCCGCTGCCGGCAACGTCGGCAACGTCACCTTCAACAGCTTGGCCATCACGACCTCGAACGGCTCCGGCCTTGTGGGCACGAACAACGGCGGCCAGATCAACGTCACCACAAACGCGGGCAACATTGCGTCCACTAACGGCCCGGTCATCAACATTACCAAGGCGGGCGCGCCGGCCACTCCGATCACGCTCAACTTCGGTACCGTCTCTTCGACCAACAGCACGACGCAGGGCATTAATCTTGACCTCGTCAGCGGTAACATGGCGGTCACGACTACTACCATTACAAATCCGACCGGCACCGGCATCCAGGTGCAGAATACAAGCGCCGGCGGAACGATGAACTTCGGCAATACCGCCGCCAACAACTCAGGTAACGCGAACGTCGACGCGACCGGCACCGGCGTCTTCCTTAACGCCAACGCCGGTAACGTGACCTTCGGGGACCTCGACATCTCGCCCGACGCAAACGAGCGCGCACTTCAGTCAACCAACAGCACCGGAACGCTCACGACGACAAGCGGCGACATCACCGCCACCGGCAACGTGACAATCGAGATCGTCGGCCTGAGTCTCGTGAGCCCCACTCCGCTTGCCATGGTGCTCAACAACGTAGACTCGACCAACAGCAACGGCATCGGAGTCAACCTGAACTTTGTCAGCGGCAACCTGACCGTCAATGACCCGGGCGTCGCCACCAACATCCAAAACCCGAGCGGCATTGGCATCCAGGTGCTGAACACTGCCGCCGGCGGGACAATGAATTTTAGCAACTCAGTCGTCAACGGTTCGGGCGGCATAGGCGTTGTCCTGGGCACGGCTGGCAACGGCAACGCAGGCAACATCACGTTTGCTGACCTCGACATCACTCCTGACTCCACCCAACGCGCGTTCGTGGCCATCGACAACACCGGGACGCTCACCAACACCACCGGCGACATCACCACGAGCGGCGCGGGCAATCGGGCTATTGAAATTGACGGCCCGGCGGGCCGCACGCCAATCAATCTACAGTTCACCAGCATCACGACAACCGGCGCCTCAAACAGCGTGTCGCTAGTTGATATCAGCGGCACAAAGTTTCAAGTGACGGGGACCACCCAGATCAACACTCGCGCCGGCACAGGCGTCTTCGTTGACAACTCAACGGCCACCAACATTCAATTCGGCACCACAAACATCCCGAACCCGTCTGCTGCCGGTGGCTACGGAATCCGCGTCGAAGACTCCTCCTCGGTAGTCACCGTCGCCACCGCCACCATCAGTGACGCCAACCTTGTCACGGCTCAAAACGACGCCGACACAGACGGAATCCCTAATACCGACGGTGATGGCGACGCCATTTTCCTGACGAACAATACTGGCAGCTTCACTCTCAACGGCGGCACGCTCTCAAACTGCGGTAACGATTGCATTGACCTGCGCAATTCCTCCACCCTCGTCTTGTCTGGCGTCAACATCTCGACGCCCGGCCTGGACGTGACCGGCGCAACCGGCGCAGGCTTCGGCGGCCACAACATCTCGGCTATTAACCTGACCGGCACAAGCAGCATCACGGGCGGCACCATCTCCGGCTTCAACGTGGCGAGCCGCGACGGTCTTTATCTCACCAACACCACCTCGACGGCTCTAACGCTGACGATTGACGGCACAACCTTCCAGAACGCCATTGGCAACCGGGGTATCGGCATCCAGGGGCGCAACGCAGCCAACATGACGGTGACGGCAACCAACTGCACTTTCTCGAACATCCTGGGGACGGCGCTGCAGAGCTCAGCGGGCGCATCCGTAGGGTCGACGGCTACGGTCAACCTTACAGTGCAAAACTCGACCTTTCAGAACGCTCCCACCGACGGCAAAAACAACCTGATTGCCGGCGTCTTGGAAGCCGCCAAATCCACGCTTCTCATTCAGAACAACACCTTCAATAACGTCTTCATTACGGCTTCAAGCGGTGAGGCCCTCATTAATATCAACAATGATGGAACCCTCGCGGGAAACCAGTTGGGCTTGACCCTTCAGGGCAACAACATCAACAACGTCGGCAGCAGCGCGAACAATTGCGCCGGCGGCGCAGTCGGTTGCCGTGGCCCCGTCAACACGGTTCTCATCTTCATTGACGACGCGGGTAACGTCCCTAACACTTTGGTAGTTGACAACAACACTCTGACCAACGTGCAACAGGGCGGCATCTTCCTCGACATGGCTAACACGGGTGGGCCGGCTAGTGCGGTCAACGCCAAGATCACCAACAACTGCATCGGCAGGCTTCGCGTGGCCGGTGCCTGCACCGGCGCGGACGCGCGCGTCGGTATTGGCGTTGGGCTCGCTAGTGGCAGGGGAATCAGCGTGGAGCGCCGTCGCAACAACTCCCCCAACGGGAACGTCCTGATTGCCGCTAACACCGTGTTCAACGGCGCCGGCCAGAATGCCGGTACTCTTAACACGCCGGGCATCTTCACTCGCACAAAGGCAAACTCGAACCTGAGTGCGACGGTCTTAAACAACGTCGTGGACACCAACTTCGTAGGCGCGGCCGAGATGCGCTTCGACACCAACGCTAACGACGTCGGCGACATAGTCGCGCCGACACAGTGCGTTGACATCAGCGGAAACACTTTCCCCGCGGCGGTTCTCGCTATCATTGACATCAACGAGACAAACGGCACGCACAATGTCGAACAAGCCAGCGCGGCTGCCGTAACCTTAGCCAATGGCGGAGTGACCGTTACTGCTGACGCCGGCGTGAGCTTCAACGTAGCCTGCGCCACACCACCGGCAGCACCTGAGACCTTCGGCGATAAGATCCCCGGACCAGGCGGCGCGCCAGGCGAGATCGGCAGCCCCGGCGCTCCGGGCGATGTTGGCACTCCCGGCGCCCCTGCGCCGCAGACCGCTGCATCAGACAGCATCACTGCTCGTCCATTCATTTCTTCGCCACGTGAGGAGACGGTGAAAGCAACGACGAAGCCAACTGTGGAAACAACCGTCGCTCGTCGCCCGCCAGTGGAGACGGAAGGCAATGCCAAACCGCAGCCGATCGCTCCACCCAAGCCGGCGGACGACCCCGGCGGCAATCCGCCCGTCATCGGACCCGGCGGCACGAGCCTGACCTGGAACGTCGGCACGTTGCCGGCGGGCCAATCCGTCACACTCATTTTCGACGTGCAGGTAGAGAATCCATACTCTGGTCCACCACAGGTTTCGAACCAGGGCTCTGTGTCATTCGGTGGTGGTGGTGGCCCAGTACTCACTGACGATCCGTCAGTCGGCGGCGGCGCAGACCCGACCGTGACACCAATCGCCGTTCCACCCGATGTGTTCATTCGAAATGCGAAGGTGGCGGAACCGACCTCCGGTAGCACTTCGATGCTCTTCACGGTGGCGCTATCAACTCCGGCGGCGCAGTCAACCACGATTAACTACAGCACGGCTAATGGTACGGCCGTTGAGCCCGGAGACTACACAGTTGCTGCGGGCAGCATCACCTTCCTTGTAGGTGAGCAGATTAAGACAATACCGATCACCGTCAACTCGGATGCCGACGCCACCGAGGTTGACGAAAACTTCACTGTCACTATCTCGGCCAATCCAACGGTGGCTAATATCGTCGTTCCTACGGGAACGGGGACGATCACGGTCGCAAATCCGGCAGGCACGGTGCTCATCTCTGAGTTGCGCACGTTTGGACCGGGCCCGGGTAATGCGCCGTCAGACGAGTTCGTGGAGATCTATAACAACACCGATACGCCGCTCACGGTGACGGCTTCCGACGCGTCACCCGGGTTCGGGTTGTTCAAGATGGGTGTGGGAAGTTGTGACGCCACTCCAGTACTCGTTGGCACGATCCCGAACGGGACGATTATCCCGGCCCGTGGTCATTACTTGTTCGTGGGAGCCACGTACTCGCTCGCCGCTTACGCGACAGGCAATGCGACGCTCACCGCGGATATCGACATGAACGCCAACATTGGTCTCTTCGACACGACGAACATCCTCAATCTCTCGACGGTGACGAGGCTCGATGCCGTTGGAGAAGGGACAAACACGACCAACCTCTGCGCACTATTGGCGGAGGGCAACAACCTCGCCGCACTTAACTCGAACCTGACCTCGCTGGGGCAGCACAGCTTCTTCCGGTCGCTCTTCACGCCGGGCACGCCGAAAGACACGAACGACAACGCGGCTGACTTCCTCTTCGTCGATACGAACGGGACCAGCGCGGGTGCGGGCCAGCGGCTGGGCGCGCCCGGGCCGGAGAACCTGGCCAGCCCGATCAAGCGTGATCTGTCCGTAGTGCTGCTGGATGCTTCAGTGTCCGGGCCGACCCCGCCAAACCGGGTCCGAGATCTGACCCCCGACATACCCAACAACTCGACGTTTGGTACGCTGTCAATCCGGCGTCGCATAGTGAACACCACGGGCGCGCCGGTGACCCGGCTGCGGTTCCGGATTGTCGACATCACGACCTTCCCGCCGCCTGCCGGGACGGCAGATATACGCGGGCGGACTTCCGGGGCATTGATGGGAGTGGCGGTCAATGACGGGGCCACCTGCGCGGCCACGGGCACACCCGCAACGGCGCCGTGCACGGTGACGGTGCAAGGCACGACGCTGGAGACGCCGCCCACGCAACCCAACGGCGCTGGTTACAACGCGACGCTGGCGGCGGGAACGATCACCGTCGGGACGCCGCTTGCTGCAGGTGCTTCGGTGAATTTGCAGTTCCTGGTGGGCGTGCAACAGACCGGCAACTTCCGCATCTTCGTTATCGTCGAAGCGCTGCCATAATAAAACGGGGAACCGGGGAACAGGGATTCAACGTCAGAGAGTCTTGTGTGTTAAACCCTTACAAGTTGGGAAGGGGGCAAAGCGAAGCGCGCCCCCGCTCAACTCACTCAGCCA
>JBOGOU010000129.1:0-47294 GCA_050748205.1 Pyrinomonadaceae bacterium
TGGGCGGGGGCAAGCCCACCTTCCTGACCTGTGAGGTTTTCAGACCTAACTGGTTCTGACCTGATTGGCCCTCGTTTCGAATTCAAGAATCGTGCTTGCGACGCTACGCACGTCGTCCTCACTGAGCTGAGGGTAAAGGGGAAGCGAAAGCATGCGCCCGACAACCCGCTCCGCGACGGACAATCGCTTTTTCACGTTGCGCCGAAACAACTTTTGCTGATGGAGCAGGAATGGGTAGTGGATCATTGTGTCGATCCCACTCGCTGCAAGGTTCGCCCGCAGGTTGTCCCGATCCGAGTGCTCAACGACGTACAAGTGGAATACGTGGGCTTCTGGCTGGCGCACATGAGGGAGTCGCAACCGGGTCGCAGCCTGCAGCATTTCGCAGTAAATCCCGGCGAGTTTTTGCCGTTGCCGATTCCAATCCGCGAGCCGTTTTAGTTTCACCCGGAGCAATGCGGCTTGAATCTCATCAAGTCGCGAATTGCGTCCCTCCGTTTCGCCTTGCATCGCCGCAGGATGTCCGCTCTGCCGCAGGGTTTTGACTCGCTCAATTAGCGCCACATCGTTAGAGACAACCGCTCCGCCATCACCGCACGCGCCGAGGTTCTTGGTCGGATAAAAACTGTAAGCAGCCGCATGGCCAAAAGCACCAGCAGACTTACCGTTGAGGCGTGCACCGTGCGACTGCGCAGCATCCTCTACAACGACGAGTGAGTGGCGCCCGGCCACATCGCAGATAGCGGGCATGTCAGCCATCTGACCGTACAAGTGCACCGGCACAATGGCGCGCGTGCGGGGCGAGATTGCTTCTTCGAGGGTGTTTGGATCGAGCGTGTAGGTTTGCGGATCGATATCGGCAAAGACCGGCACGCCACCCGCATTCAAGACAGCGAGAGCGGTGTAGCCGGCCGTGAGCGCCGGAACGATGACCTCGTCCTCCTGGCCCTTTCTCACCGCGCCGGAAGCGACGAGCGCCAGGGTGATCGCATCCGTGCCACAAGCCACAGAAGCGGCCGACTGCACATCACAAAAACGCGCCCAGTCTTCTTCGAAGGCTTCAACCTCAGGGCCGATGCAAAAGATCCCACCGCTCAGCACACGCGAGAGCGCGTCTTTCAGCTCGACCTCAATCTCCTTGTGCTGCTGTTTTAGATCTATGAACGAGATCGGCATGAGGCTCCCAGTAGTGCGCGCCGTGTTCCAGATAGAATTCGATCGTCCGGGCCAAACCTGTGCGTAACCCTGTTCGCGGGTGCCAGCCGGTTGCCGACGCTATCTTGCTGTGACTTGAGTAAAAGTTGCCGATGTCAATCAATTGTCTTTCGGTTGGGAAAGGAACCGCCCGCACCCGGCCACGTCCTGTGAGCGAGATTAATTCTTCAGCCAGTTCGGCAATGGTGATTGGATCCCCGCCACCCAGGTTAAAGATCTCACCCTCGGCGGCCTCACAAGCTCCAGTCAGCAGGAGTGCTTCCACCACGTCGTCGACGTAGTTCAGATCACGACGCTGCTTGCCATCACCGAACAGCTGAATCACATTGCCCTCTAGCGCTTGACGAACGAACCACGGTATGAAGCCCTGACGATCGTGTTGCAGGAGTTGCCGCGGTCCGTAGGTGTTAGTCAGACGGAGGCAGACCGCGCGTGTGCCGTAAAGGCGGTGGTAAAGAAGGTGGTAGTGTTCTGCGGCGAGCTTGTTGATGCCATTGACGTCCAGGGGAGCAATGCGGTGTTGTTCGTCGACAGGCAGGTAAAGCGGTTTGCCATATACCTGGCGGGTGCTCGTGAAGATGATCTTCACGTGGGGGTTGTAGTGCCGGCAAGCTTCGAGCAGAGTCAACTGGGCCGCGCAATTCAGCTCCAGATCGCGTAAAGGAAACAGAATTGACTCCAGGTGACTCACGTTCCCCGCGAGATTGAAGATGTAATCAACGCCGCTGACCAGGTGGTTGATTAACTGGTCATCTCGCAGGTCCGCTATATGCAGTTCGACGCGGTCTTCAATCCCATCAATGTTGAAGAGATTCCCGCCCTGGTCGGGGATGAGCGAATCGATGATTGAGACTTTCACGTCTCCGAGATTGACGAGCGTGCGAGCCAAGTTACTGCCGATGAAACCTAGCCCGCCGGTAACCAGCACGGAGCAGCCCTTATAGATGTTGTAGAGATCAAGCATGTCGCTATTCAGACCTCAGGGATCTGTACATTCATCCCGCGACCTTCGTCTGAGGCGCTGTCGCTGTGGAATCGTCGCGAACACTGAGAAAGTGACGCAACCCTACTAATCGCCACCAAAGTGAGAAACAATCGAGGACTGTTCGGACCACCCGGCCGACGGTAAAAAACTGCGACTCCCCGTGCACGCGCGGGTAATGAAAGACAGGCGTTTCAACAAACACCGCGCCGGCCGCCTGCAACTTGTAAACCAGCTCTATGCATATTGCTCCGCTCGACGACGTCAGGTCAGAATCTTGAATGATGCTTCTGCGCAACAAGCGAAAATCACAGTCGACGTCCCGAATGGGAAGCCGGAACAAGTAACGGGCAATCTGGTTGTATACTGCACCAAACACCTTGCGACTACTATTGTCGGCGCGTCTGACTTTGTATCCGTTAACCACGTCAACTCCTTCGATCAACAAATGACGCAGTTCGGACAGTTGACGCACATCATACTGGCCATCCCCGTCCGTGTAGAAAATCAAGTCTTTCTTCGCGTTGCGAAACCCTGTTCTAAGAGCTGTCCCATAACCCATGTTTCGTTCGTGATGAATTACTCTCACATTAGGCTCAGAGCGCGTAAGCTCAGCCAGCACAACTGAGGTAGCGTCCGTGCTCCCGTCGTTGATAACGAGAACCTCATAGTCGTCTGTCAGATTCTCCAGAACCGCAAGCCCATCTTTAACAAGCTGGACAATCGAACCCGCGTCGTTAAAGGCCGGGAAGAAGACACTAATGCCTAACCTGGATTGCGCACTCGTCATAAATTAATGCCGCTCCGGACTTGCCGGCTTCTCTACGACTTGCGAGCCGTCCAGCCTGTAGGCCTTTCCGGTATAAGCATCAAAGGCCCAGGCTGTGAGGGTGGTTCGGTTTGGACCAAACCCACTGACCGAGAAGGATTCACTCCAGCGTGAATCGCCATAAACGCCCCGTCCCAAAAGGGCGGATATGAAATCCCGCTGCCTGTTCGAGTCTGCTATCGCAAATATGATTGCTGGGTCGCCGACTCGTTCATAAGCCAGGACTACGGCGTCGGCAGGTTCGCCCCGGTGTGGGAGGAAAGCCCATCCCGAGGCAATGTATTTATCACCCTCTAAATGAATAAGCCCCTGGAACGACCCATAGTTGCGAGGAGCACCAGCGTCCCTCGCCTCGATGTCCTGAACCCGGTTGCTTTTCACTAAGTCCGGGCGTAGGAAGCCTAAGCGGTCGGCAGTATTGATTTGTTGTTTGAAAACCTGGAAGTTCGAATAAACCTTCTGCGTAATACACGCGTCCGAGACAACATTAGCGAGCAACGCGCAGGCTTTCGAATGCAGCAATGCTACTCTGAAACTGCTCATCTGTCTAATACCAAGCAGGTAGATCGGTATATGCAGCACAATGAGTAGAGCGCACAGAAAGCGACGAACTCTTGTGTATGAAAGTCTGGTATGTAACGAATCAGCTTTTTGGGCCTGGTTACTGAGAATTATGGCGAATAGGAGTACAAGCGCAACAGCCAGATAGATAGTAAAGGTGCTATATCGCGTTGCTGCAAGAGACTGGTCCAAGCCGAAACCAGCTCTGCCGATGGTGATTAGTATTGCCGTCAAGAGCGAGTACGTTCCGATCATTAACCAGCAAATGGCGCGACGAGCTTCATTGGCGTCATGTTTCAAAAATCCCCAGAACTGCAGAGCTGACCAAACAAATAGAATAACGAGGATCGACCCAACTGAGACCGCGAAAGCGAGTCGCCCCAGTGCCAGGGGTCTACCTAAAACGGCGAGAAAGTACAAGACGCTTGCGCCAGGGTTAGACAGAGCTGTGAAAAGTGGTGGCCGTCCCGAAGAGCTACGATAGTCATAGAAGTAAAGGAAGGCGCTCAAGCATAGCGCTGCAAGCCAACCAAGTATCCACCACTTTTTCCCCCACAACTCACTCCGGTTCGAAGACCATGCCAGAACTGGAAGCACAACCACCCAACACAAGATTCCGTTTGCCGAAGAGAAGGTGCTGATGGTAGCCAGTACGCCGCAGATGAGGAACTTTGCTCCCGTGTGGAAACGACCAGAGTAAGCGACGAGCATGCACGAGGTAAGACAGGCCGCGGGGACGAAGTAGATGAACTGTTGCCCTTGTAACCAGTTTTCGTGTTGGATTGGGGAAAAGATAAGCAGATTCGCAAGCAGGTATGTCCAAAGTCTCAAAGAGGGCTCACCAGCAAGCGTATGCTTGCCGAGCTGGTAAACGTTAAACGATACGAGACAGGCCGTCAGAAAGTTAATCCCCATCAAGTACCTCACGTCCCACCGGGTAAGCCAGCCAACAGCGACGAAAACGAGATTGGGAAAGAATTGCCGGTATTCATTTTGCTGAGCATATAAATCCCTAAAAGAAAGCGTGCCCTGAGCGAATTTCTCAAGCAGCGAAACTACATGCCACTCATCCCAGAAGGGCACGTCAACGCAGTACTTGAAAATCATTACACCAGTGAACGCCGCGGGAACTATTGCGAGGATGAAGAGCGGGAGCACTGAACGAGTCTGCGTCTGCTGTGGGTCGTTCATTTGAAGGGTGCATCTTAAGTACAAACCTTCAGAAGTTCAAAAAAGGCAGGCAAAGGAGTAGTGCACTGTCAGGAGGAAAAATACGTATTGACGACAATTATCCATATTTGAAGGGTGTCAGACCCTCCCGTTCGCAAAGGGCCCTTCCACGAGTAAGAGAATTAGCCTCGGCGTGCCGGGGGGCTTGTCAGAGTGGCCGTATGACCGTATCCTGAACCGTAAGCCGCACAATTGCAGATCTTGAGGGTTCTTGATAGATCCGGTTCGTTCGCACGGCCGTTGCTGTGCGCTATCACTCCCTGAACCGCACTTATTGGGCATAGCGAGGCCAAAAGCGAAAGTGTTGATGCGGCTGAAGAAAACCCGTAACTTTTAGCCCCGGGAAAGGCAACGACGCGCTCTAAGCGCCGCATCACACCCGCGTTGAGGGTACCTGTAAGAGCTCGCACCCTTCCCGTGTCGGGAATACGTGAGTAAGGTATCGCTCCTTTGAAATACGGCGGAACCGTGATAGTCGTGGCGAATAAGCAGTGGGAGCTTGGGTTCCCTAGTCGCTTGACCAAATAGACGAACCACGTGACCGCAGCCGATACCGAGACACCACAGGTAACCGATTACGGCCTGACCCAGAGTGCCGCCCAGGGCGACATGGGGGCCTTCGAGCAACTCTATCAGCGCCATAATCGCAGGGTTTACTCGCTCTGCTTGAGGATGACCGGAAATGTCTCGGAGGCTGAAGACCTTGCACAGGAGGTCTTCATTCAGCTCTTTAGAAAAATTGGAAGCTTTCGTGGCGAGTCGGCTTTTACCACCTGGCTGCATCGGTTAACTGTTAACCAGGTCTTGATGCACTTCCGCAAACGGGGTGTCAAGATGGAACAGACCACCGAAGACGGTGAAACCCCCGTGCAGATAGTCAAGGGCACTGAGAACCCCAACGCAATGCCCGTGGTTGACCGTATCGCGCTCGACAAAGCTATCTCGCAGCTGCCGCCTGGATATCGTACCGTCTTCACCCTTCACGACATTGAAGGACATGAACACGAAGAAATTGCACGGATGCTGGGCTGCTCGGTTGGTACGTCAAAGTCACAACTGCACAAGGCTCGAATGAAGTTGCGAGGCTTGCTGAGGCAACAGAAAACGAAGGAATAGCTTCCAACAACGCTTGCTGTGGTTCGAGACTTACTTGAACCGGCGACACTGCCTGTCGTTTACGCGAGCGCTGCGCTACAGAGGAACTCTAATGCAGTCTCCCCTTGATTGCTCGAAACCAGAATGTCACGCAAGAAGTCGCTGAGTTCGATCAGCATCAGCGTGGCAGATTCAGAGGTTGTAAGACAATGAACTGCGAAATGTGCCAGGAGTTGATCGGCGATTTTATCGACGGAACTATCGACCGCGAAGATGAATCAACCTTGAGTTTGCACCTGGAAGACTGCCTCGCGTGCGCTGAAGTGCGCAATGATCTTGAGTCTATCGTTGCTTTTTGCCGGATCCATCGTGGAGAATACAGCGCGCCTCCCAACGAAAACGCTCTGTGGCTGCGCATTCGCAATGTGATTGAAGCCGAAAGCGCGACGTTGGCGGCAGCGGCCGGCGCGGGGGCAAAGGGCAAGAAGTTCTGGTCCGGTTGGATGAACCGCAGCTGGGAACTCTCAATGCCCCAACTTGCGGCGTCAGCAGCGGCCATAGTTCTGGTTGTTTCGCTGGCAACTGTTGTTGGTTTGCGTCGCTGGGATTCCGCGGGAGACGCAAGACAGCAATCCGAGGTGCGAGGCTTTAGTGCCCCGGGCAATCCGAGCGATCGCTTGTGGCAACAGCAACAGGCGATTAGCTACTGGAATCAACGCGTGGAACTGAACAAAGCACGTTGGAGTCAGGAGATGCGTGATACTTTTGATCGTAATTTGAAAGTTATCGATCAAACTGTCAACGATTCGCTCAACGAATTGAGCCGTAATCCACACGACGAGGTTTCCGAAGAAATGCTCAACGCCGCTCTCAATGAGAAGCTGGCGTTGCTGAGAGAGTTTTCAGAATTATGATCTGGACCAGAGGTTTGAGGTTCCCCGCTAGTTTGTAAGAGTTGTGCCTTTGAAGAGCCCCACAGAAATGAGTATCCGACTGTTGCCCACGCGCTTTGTACTTCGCGGCGCTCGTGTCCTTTTAGTTCTGCTGGTGGCCGGTATTTCCACTCCTCTCGTCACGCAGGCCCAACGGGTTTCCACTAAACGCTATCCGGCGGGGAAAAATGTTCGTATCGAACTGCGGAACATTTCGGGAAAAATCACCGTTGAATCGTGGAGCCGCGACGAGATAAAGGTCACTGCCTCGTTGGATTCCCCGACCGCCAATATGACTCCCCGCCTGGTGGGCCAGTGCCTGGCCATCGACGTTATGGGAGACAATCGTGGCCGCGGCGATGTCGGCGACGTCAATTTTAAGATCCAG
Organism: Pyrinomonadaceae bacterium; assembly: GCA_050748205.1. Classification (GTDB taxonomy): domain Bacteria; phylum Acidobacteriota; class Blastocatellia; order Pyrinomonadales; family Pyrinomonadaceae; genus PSRF01. The sequence continues at coordinate 7,233 of JBOGOU010000129.1, forward strand.
GTCCCGCTGAACTCTTCCGTTGATATTGAAACGCGCCGCGGCGACATTACTATTACCAATGTGCGCGGCGATCTGGTGCGGGCCCATGTCTCTTCGGAAGGAGACATCACCCTGTCCGGGATTGGTTCCACAAAAGTGTTGGCCCAAAATATGATCGGAAACATCTTCTTCGATGGGGAGTTTTCGCGAGGGGGCACATATCAGTTTCAGTCGACCAGGGGAGACATTAGCATTCGCATACCTGCCAATACGGCATTCAATCTTACAGCTGCGGCGCCTACCAGGCAGATTTCGCTTAACGAATTCTGGAACAAAGACTTCAAGTCACTTGGCGACGGCCGGAAATTCGTCAGTGATGTGAGGGATGGACGTCCAGCCGTCACCGTGACGAATTTTCAAGGCAGTATCACTTTCCTGCGAAGATAGCCCGGAGCTATTACAACGGCATTTCCCTGATGCGGACTATTCTTGATCGACGATTGAGAATGTCCGCATTAGTTTTTCCGTTAGGATGGTAGAATAGGAATTGCGAATTTCGAATTGCGAATTTCGAATTGCGGATTCTCTAAACATGCACAATCAACGAGAATGGCTCTGCCGGGAGTCTGCTGAGTTGGTCGCGAATTCAAATTACACAATTTCTTTAAATCCGAAATCCGAAATTCGAAATCCGAAATTCCTGCTCTTCAAATCCGCAATCCGAAATCCGCAATCCGAAATTCTTATACTTGCTTTTTTGTTCGCTGTCCTGGCTGTGCTTGTCCCCTCATCACCGGCCCAACAGAAGTCTAAGAATTCAAGTCAGGTTGCCACGCCGCTGCTGACCCGGACGGGCACAAGACGTGAAGTTCGCCGTCTCGGGTATGGCGGAACGATAACCATTATCGGCGCTCCCCAGGGCTCAATCTCGATTGAGGGCTGGCCGCGCAGCGAGGTTGAAGTCTACGCCGATATTGAGCTGAAGGCGGAAACTGAAGAGGACCTCAACCGCCTGGCAACCGTGAATGGATTTGTGCTGGACGAGGATCTGAACCATCTCCGAATCCTGACTACCGGAACTCATGACAAAGTTTTCATGCGGCGCGTCGCCAAGAAGTTTCCCAAAACCCTACTGGGTCTGCCGTGGAAGATCGACTATCGAATCCGCGTGCCGGTGGCGAGCGATCTCGAGATCAATGCTGGTCGCGGCGCGATAAGGTTGGCCGGCGTTGAAGGCGCAATAAGGTTGACCGCCACTGAGAGCGAGACGCAGATGACCCTGACCGGGGGCACTGTATCCGCCACGCTTGCCACTGGAAAAATAAACCTGAGGATTTCGGTACGCAGCTGGCGGGGGAACGGCGCAGAATTGCGAATCGCCGCCGGAGATTTAACGGTTGAGCTGCCGACCGGCTTCAATGGCGACCTGGACGCGGAGATTTTGCGGATGGGTCAGATCCAGAACTCGTTTGTGGAGTTGCAGGCGCGCGAACGTCCCGGCATCACTGATCGAATAATGAAGGCTCGCGCGGGCGCAGGCGGCGCCTTTTTCAAATTTATTGTGGGTGATGGAGTGATAAGCATCAAGAAGGCAGGGATGAGCGAGAAGTGACTTCCGATTGCCAATTGCCGATTGCCGATTGCCAATTCGGTACTGCGCGTTTGTTTAGGGGAAGCTAACAATTGGAAATGACATCATCTGTGGTTCCTTCCCACTTCATGTTCTAGAGACTAAGCAATCGGCAATCGGCAATTGGCAATCGTCAATGAATCGCCGCTTGTCACGAATCAACCGTCACTGTATCCTCTCGTCTCATCATGACCGTCAAATCAGACCGCTGGATCCGTCGGATGGCCGAAGAGCGTCAGCTCATTTCTCCATTCGAACCGAAATTGGTTCGCCACGTCGATGGCCGCCGCATAATATCTGCCGGCGCGTCGAGCTATGGCTACGATATGCGCCTGGCCGATGATGGCTTTCGTGTTTTCTCTCCCATTCATGGTCGCGAGATCGATCCCAAGGCTTTCGACGACGAGTCGCTGGTTGAACCACCCTTGCGCACCGCCGATGACGGCTCCAAGTATTATCTCCTCTCACCACACTCGTACGCTCTCGGCGTTACCGTTGAAACATTTCGCATGCCACGCATGGTGACGGGAATAGCAATGGGTAAATCCACCTACGCTCGCGCCGGATTGCTCGTCAACACAACACCGCTCGAAGCGGGTTGGGTGGGGCGGCTGGTAGTGGAGCTGGCCAATCTTGCAGATCTGCCGCTGCGAATTTACGTCAACGAGGGCATCGGCCAGGTGGTTTTCCTGGAGTCAGACGAAGAGTGTGACGTGTCATACGAAGATCGGGGCGGCAAATATCAGGGTCAAACAGGCCTTACTTACTCACGACTTTGATGATTGTCACCACGGAGGTCTTCAGAAACAGTAAAATTCAATAACGTACTGTGTTCCGCCTTATGTCGCCCGCAAGTATTTCATCAACCGGAAATTGTAAGAAATGAAAAAGAAATTGCTTGAACAGTTCTTTAGTCGCCAGTTCTCTGCGGCACTGCTCTCAATCATCCTGCTCTCTTCAATCGCCTTAGCACGGCTACCACAAACTGCCGCGCCCCCCAGGGCGCTAAGTCTTTCAATTGAAGAGCGCGACATCAGCGCGAGCGTTAAGGTAGACACGATTAAGGAAATTACCGCGGCGCTCTCGGCCGCGGAGATGGAAGGACGGGGAACGATGCAGCCTGGCGGCGACAAGGCAGCCGATTACATTGCCGCCCGTTTTGCAAAACTAGGGCTCAAACCGCTGGGCAGCAGAGGTTACTTGCAGTCGATCAAGTTCCGCGAAACTGACTGGTTGCCGGAGACGAGTTTCAAGATCGGAGAGGGGGCACTCAAGTTTGGCAGCGACTTCGTTGTAACACCTCCTTACAGTGGCGACAAAAGCGTTAGCGGCCAAATGGTGTTTGTCGCCTTCGGCCTCATCTCCAACGTTCCCAAGCGCGACGATCTAGCTGGAATTGATGTTAAAGGAAAGATAGTTGTTTTGCTTGAGGGCCCTCCGAGAAGTGTGGACAAGCCATCGTGGAAGAAAGCAAGGCCTCAAATAACCATAATTCGAAATTTGGTTTTGCTGGGAGCTTCAGGCCTGGTGTTCGTAAACACTGGCACAACGGAACACCCTTACTCGGAGATGGCTGACTATCTTACGCGCCGCCAGCTTGAACGGGCTGACGGTGAGGAAATGCCGTCCTTTTTACCCCCGTTCATTACTCTTAGTAACGAGGCGGCTACGAAGTTGTTCGAGGGCTCCGAGGTAACCTTCAGCCAGGCGTTGGAACGAGCGGAGCAAGACAACTTTAAGCCTATCAGTTTGAAGCAGTCCGCGAAGATAACTGTTCGTCTGAAAAAGGCGAAGGGTTTGAGCAATAACGTAGTTGGCTTGCTCGAAGGCTCTGATCCAAAGCTCAAAGCAGAGGCGCTGGTCTACACCGCGCACTACGATGCCTACGGAGTTGGCCAGGGAAATCGAGTCTATCCCGGGGCGGCCGACAATGCTCTAGGCGTCGCCGAGATGATCGCCGTCGCAGAAGCCTTGACGCGGTCGACTTCACGTCCTCGGAGATCGATTATCTTTCTCGCAGTGACCGGGGAAGAATATGGAGGTTATGGTTCAAGCTACTGGGTCGAAAACCCCACGTGGAAGATCAAGCAGGTGGCCGCAAATCTCAATTTCGACGGCATGGGAACCGAAGTTTACGGCCCCGTCAAAACGTTGGTGGGATTTGGCGCTGAGCATTCGTCTCTGGGAACACTACTGAATGATGTGGCTGTGGCGAGCGGTCTCAGAGTTATTACTGATCCGATGCCTGAAGAAAAGTCGTTTTATCGATCCGATCACTACTTCTTTGTGAAGAAAGGTGTCCCTGGTTTGATGATACTGGGAGCGCCCGAAGGTGACGTTTCCTCCTGGATCAACCGATTGAAAGAGTGGGAGAAAACGGATTACCACCAACCTACCGACATCATCCGTCCCGAATGGAACTGGGATGGGCCACGCACCATTGCCGCACTTGGTTTGGTTCTCGGGCTACGCGTCGCAAACCAGGACCAAATGCCGAGTTGGCTACCGCAATCACCTTTCAATCGCGAGCGCGGAACCAATGAGCCCCCTCCACCTGAACCGTAAACGTCGAGTTCCACGCAAAGAATAATTACTGACATTCGGCTCATTCTAGCCGCAGTGCACGCAGGCCAGCCCCCAGTCTCAGGCCACAGATAAACACGGATACGCACGGATTGAACTGAATAGAAAGTGATCACGTTTGTAAGCACCGCTTGCGCTGTCTCAGGTATGTTCATTCGATCATCGGCGCCGGCGCGGGCGCCGGATCGGTTTACGTTCAGGGCCGTGACGACCTTAGCCTGCCATCGGGCACAGAGGTAACGATCAGAGCGAGCGGTCCGCGGTAAGAGGCCGCAGCAGATCAGTGCTGCAGGTTAGTGCAGCAGGTCAGTCACAAGAGCGATTCAAGCTCTTCACTGGGACCGCGGACGTCTCGTCCGCAAGGCTCCGTTAGATGCTGGATTGAATTAGCGTCAAGAACTGTTCGCGCTTTGCGCTTAGTGCGGACGGGACGTCCGCGGTCCCAGTGAAGAGCCAGCGCGTATCCGGATGGGCCAAAGCCAGCTGCGGACGGGACGTCCGCGGTCCCAGTGAAGAGCCAGCGCGTATCCGGATGGGCCAAAGCCAGCTGCGGACGGGACGTCGGCGGTCCCAGTGAGGAGCCAGCGCTTATCCGGGTGGGCCAAAGCCAGCTGCGGACGGGACGTCGGCGGTCCCAGTGAGTAGCCCGCCGCCGCTCTTTGTTTGACATCTGTTTCAACAGGTCAATTCAGTTTGACCTCGACAGGCTCGGCGAGTCGCTCGATGAGCAGAACAAGGCCGCGCGGACTCGCGACCGGTTCCTTATTGGGCGTTTGGAAAAAGAGAAACCCCTGGCGGCGACGGTCGGAAGTCGACAAAGGCGTCTTCAAGTCGATGGCGTAAGCCGAAAACTCCCGCTCAAATTGTTTTCGCGAATTAGGATTGTAGGCGTAGACCCCATTCGCGCTCAGTATCCGCGAGATCGCTTGTTTGGCAGATAGCAACTTCCACTCCTTGCCTTCAGCGTCACGCAGACGAAAACGCGCGCGTTTTAGTTCCACCGGCACACCACTTTCGTGCGTTAGCTCCACACGTAAAGGCAGCACCCCACTCAGCGGCAGATTAGCCTCGAATAGTTCCTGGCTCTCTTCGTCACTCAGCAGGGGCGCCACCTTGAGCGTGATTCCGCCTCCGCTTGCGCTCTTTACGTCACCCGTCAGCGGCGGCAGTTCCACTATTGGTTTGACTTTAAAGAGTGCGCCGCCGCAGGCAGTCAATAGCAGCGAGATCGATATGCATGCGGCAAACAGAGGGACCGGCCTGGCTGTGATTACTTCCATTCGGGGGTAATGGGTCACGGCCGCAATCTCTCATGGTGGTCCAGTGGCTGTCAATTATATGTGCACAGCGCGGGTCTAGCCGCAACCAAAACGGAAACACGATCCACGAAAACTCACGAAATGACACTAGGCTTTTCGTGTTGGTTTGTGTGGCTTCGTGGATCGTGTTCGCAGTCAAACTTTGTTCAAGAGCAAGAAACCGCGGACTTGTTTCACGGAGCAGTCTGTGGTTCACGGTTGCACAGACTAAAGTCTATGCTACTTTTACTGTGCTACTATTGGCTCAAAAATATGATTAGACCGTTTCGCGGTGTTCAGCCGCAGATTCAACAGAGCGCGTATGTCGACCTCAGCGCTCAAGTAATCGGTGACGTTCACATCGGAGAGGAGTCTTCTGTTTGGTGTAACGCAGTTCTGCGCGGCGACATGTACTACATTCGCATTGGCAACCGCACCAACATTCAGGACAATAGCGTGATTCACACTCGCACAGGCGCGCATCCGACAATACTTGAAGATCAGGTCACCGTGGGCCATAGCGTAACGTTGCACGGTTGCTATATCGAGCGCGGCTCTTTAATTGGGATTGGCTCGATTGTGTTAGACGATGCTCGGGTTGGGGCGCAGTCGCTGGTTGCCGCAGGCTCATTGATTTCGCCAGGAACGATCATTCCCCCGCACTCGCTGGTGATGGGGAAACCCGCAAGGGTGAAGCGACCGCTGACCGAGGAAGAGATTGCGGGATTGGATCTCTTTTGGAAGAACTACGTTGAGTTCACGAGCAAGTATAAGAGCGAGCAATGACCAAAGACCGAAGACCAAAGACCGAAGACCGCCAGTAACAAATGGGATCGAACACACAACCCCCGCGAGGCATGCGCGACTTTCTTCCTGCTGATGTGCGAAAGCGGGAATACGTTATCCGCGTGATCAAGGAGGTCTATGAGCGTTACGGGTTCGAGCCGCTCGAGACGCCGGCGGCGGAAAATATCGAGACGCTGCTCGGGAAGTATGGCGAGGAAGGGAACCAGCTCATCTTCAAGATCCTCAAACGCGGAATACACGCGGGTACGGGGGAGGCCGATCTCGCGTTGCGTTACGATTTGACCGTACCCCTGGCCCGCGTTTTTGCAGAATATCAGAATGAATTTCCACGCTTTCTGAAACGCTATCAAATCCAACCTGTCTGGCGAGCGGATCGACCAGGCAGGGGGAGATTCCGCGAATTCTATCAGTGCGACGTCGACGTCATTGGTTCGAGATCTATGGTTGTTGAGGCCGAGCTAATCACCGCGGCGGGTGAGGCATTGGCAAAGCTTGGTTTCAGCGACTTCGCTGTCAGGATAAATCATCGTGAGGCGCTAACCGGGTTGCTTGCCTGCGCTGGGGTGCAGCTCGAACGTCATGAGGCAGCTTTAGTCGCTATCGACAAGCTTGACAAGATCGGTCGCGCTGGCGTCGCAAAGGAGTTGAAAGATCGCGGTATCGCCGAAGCCGTGGCGAACAGGCTGCTCGATTTTTTCACTGAACTGTCAGCTTTAGAGCACGCTGCCGACCTTGCGATTGGTGATGACTCTGCAGCAAAGCAGCGGGCACTCAATGCCGTGATTCTCGGGCGGCTGGTCGAATTTGTGGGCGCAAACGAGAAGGGCGCTAAGGGCGTGGCCGAGCTTCAGGCTATTCTAGAATATTCGACGGCAAGCGGCCTCTCGGATAGGATCAAGATAGATCCGAGTCTTGCACGCGGCCTTTCTTACTACACCGGGGCGATATTCGAGATTAACGTCAAGGACCTTCCGGGAAGCCTGGGAGGCGGCGGTCGGTATGACAATCTTATCGGTATGTTCTGCAAACGGGACGTTCCCGCCTGCGGTTTCTCTCTGGGCCTGGAAAGAATAATTGTAGTTATGAATGAGCGCCAAATGTTTCCATCGGATCTAACGAGTCAGTCGGTAGATGTGATGATAGCGATCGCGGGAGAAGAGTTTTCCCCCTTGGGCTTGTCTATAGCGAGGGACTTGCGGGTTGCAGACCCGGAACTGCGTGTCTTGGTTTACCCGCAACCTTCGGACAAGATTCATAAGCAGCGCGCTTATGGCAAGGCTCGCAAGAGACTGTTAGAGGTAGTCATTGACGAAAAAGGCATCATCTGGGTGGAGGGCGAGCAGGTTGCCCAAACTCAGGTCGCTGATGTCATCACGGAGATGCTGCCCGCTATAAGGCAAATTCGTATGACAGAAGAAGAACTGGCGCGAAAAGGAGCCGACAGCTTACGCGGGATCTTGTCTGACATATGATTTTCTCCGTTCGTCGACAAGAAGATTTGTTTTTGACAAAACTGATGGTGTCTTTCTATATCGATGGAGAAAACGCTTCGAGTTCTGAACAGAATGGTCGAGGATGGCGTGCTCGAGCAATACGCTATCGGTGGAGCAGTCGCAGCAATCTTTTATGTCGAACCAATCAACACAAATGATTTGGATATCTTTTTTAGTGCTACAAGCATTGGTTCAAACCTCGCAGTGTTAGCTCCCTTGTACAGATATCTTTCAGATCTTGGATATAGTGTTCAGGGCGAGACGATTGACATTGAAGGATGGCCGGTTCAGTTTCTGCCGGTATTCAATCCGTTGGTAGAGGAAGCATTAGAGCAGGCAAAGGAAACAGAATTTGAGCGAACAACAACTCGGGTCATAACCTCGGAACACCTGGTTGCCATTATGCTCCAAACGGGCCGACTGAAAGATTATGCCCGAATACAACAGTTTCTTGAGCACAAAGTCGTGAATCGGAGAAGACTAAACAGCATCCTTAGGAGACATGACTTGGTCAAAAAATGGAGTGCATTTGAGAATGATTATCTGAGATGAACAAGTATCCTGACATTTCACGACTGTTCGAGAAGAAAGCGAGGCGGAGACGTCAGTTGGCGCGTCTCTCGTTCGAGGAAAAAATTGCCATCGTCATCAAGTGGCGGGTGTTAAGCCAGCAAATTGCCAAAGTGAGGCAACATAACATCGCGGAGCATCCGAAGTAGGTCGTGCAAGATGAGTCAGATAAACCAACATTACCTCGACGACGCTATCGACAACTTTCGTTCTTACAAAAAGCTTGCGGAGAAGGCTCTGGATCAGATTACCGACGATGAGTTCTTTGTGACTATCGACCAAGAGTCAAACAGCATCGCGGTCATCATGAAACACATAGCCGGCAACATGCTTTCACGCTGGACCGATTTTCTAACTACTGACGGAGAAAAACCCGATCGCAATCGAGACATGGAATTCGTTATTGAACCGCAGACAACCAGGGCCGACATGATGGCCTACTGGGAAAAGGGTTGGCAATGCACGCTCGAGACAATCTCAGCATTGCGGCCCGAAGATCTGCAGCGCAAGGTAACGATTCGTGGTGAGGAACATACTGTGGTGCGGGCCCTCAATCGTCAGCTCGCACACTATCCCTATCACATCGGGCAGATAGTTTTTCTGGCGAAGCACTTCAGGTCAGCCGACTGGAAGTCGCTGAGCATACCGAAAAACAAGTCGGCGGAATTTAATAAGCATCTGAAGGAGAAGGGCGCTGGAGCTAAGCATCGCTTTGATGCCGCGGCGGATTTCGACGAATCTGAGCGCAAGTGATTTTGGAGTGCGGTGGCAAGCGCAGCGCGACACCGCTTTGGATTGCGAAGAATAGCTTGGACCTCTCGAGAAAGAAACCGCTTACAGTTTGTCCAAAGCGCCATCGCCGCTTACCCAAAGCGCCGTCGCCGCTTCGCTCTGCCGGCGCACTCCAAAGTTTCGCAGACTTGGTGAACGATAACCTTCAGGCGAGGACTAACTGAACAATGTCATCAGGCATCATCAGGTTTCATCACGTAAATGTAACGGTACCACGCGCCCGGGAAGAGGCAGCCAAGAACTTCTATCGTTTGGCGCTGGGGCTTGAAGAGGTTCCCAAGCCGGAGGCTTCGCGAGGTCGGGGAGGCGCATGGTATCAGTTTGGCGACTTACAGTTACATCTGTCACTCGAGGAAATCACCGACCAGCAGATGAGCACGAGACACATATGTTTTCTGGTAGAAGATCTCGAACGTTCGGAGAAACACCTCGTGGCAGCGGGCGTCGAGATTTTACCTGATCCTCGTCCCGTTCCCGGTACGCGCCGCTTTTACGTACGCGACCCCGGTGACAATTTGATTGAGATTGCAGAACGAAAGACTGAGTAACCGTCAAGGCGCCAAGAGCGCCAGGAAAGCGCAGGAATAGACAAAGCTGCTTAGAAGCTCTTCCATTCTGAGCGTCTAGTCTGTTCTCTCTGTCTTGGCGTTCTTGGCGTCTTGGCGGTTAATATCCTGAAACCATGCTGGATAACCTCGGAACCTTACAACGTACACACTCATGCGCTGGCCTGCGCCAGGAAGACGTTGGCAAGACCGTAACTCTGATGGGTTGGGTGGCGCGACGCCGCGACTTTGGAGTCCTCACCTTTGTCGACCTACGCGACCGTGAAGGGCTGACACAGGTTGTGTTCAATGCCGACGACGCACCCGAGGCCCACGCCAAAGCAAAAGAGCTGCGGGGTGAATATGTAATCGCAGTCGTAGGCGAGGTGTTGTTGCGAGAGGAGAGTCAGCGCAATCGAAAAATTGCCACCGGAGATGTAGAGGTACGCGCCCGAGAGTTGTACATACTCAACGACGCACGCACGCTGCCATTTCAACTCGAAACCGTAAGCTCAGATGCCCTGGCCAGCGAAGACCTGCGTCTAAAGTATCGCTATCTCGATTTGCGCCGCCCGCAGCTACAAGCAAATCTGCGTTTGCGACATCGGGTGCTGGCTGAAATTCGCAGTTACATGGATGCACAAGGTTTCACCGAAATCGAAACTCCAATTTTGATTAAGTCGACCCCCGAAGGGGCGCGCGATTACATCGTTCCGTCACGTATTCAGCCGGGCAAGTTTTTTGCACTGCCGCAGTCGCCGCAACTTTTCAAGCAATTGTGCATGATTGCTGGTCTGGATAAATATTTTCAGATTGCCCGCTGCTTCCGCGATGAAGATCTCCGCGCGGACCGGCAGCCCGAATTCACGCAGCTCGATATCGAGATGAGCTTCGCGACTCCCGATCAGATTTACACACTGGTCGAAGGACTCTTTGCTCGAGTGTTTCGGCTAATCGGAGTTGAATTGCCTGTGCCCTTTCCTCGCTTCAGTTTCGCTGAAGTGATGCAAAGATTTGGTTCAGACAAGCCTGACCTGCGCATTCAGGGAATGGAACTGCGAGATCTGTCGCCTGCGCTTGAAGGAACAACTTTCGCCCCCTATGCCACAGCCCTGGGGGATGGCGGCGTCGTGAAGGGAATCGCAGTTCGCGGTGGGACCAGTCTTTCGCGCAAAACGCTTGACGAGTTGCAGGAGTTTGCCAAGCGCTACGGCGCCCCGGCACTCGCATGGATCAAACTCGGCGCTGAATTGTCGTCTTCTCTTCTAAAAGCCCTGGGCGAGGAAGGAGTAATGAGAATCGCGCAAGAGGCAGCAGCCGAGAAAGGTGATGCCGTACTAATCGTCGCCGGCAAACCCAAGATGGTAGCGGCTACTCTTGGCGCCCTACGTAACGAAGTAGCGCGTCGCGAAAAGCTGATTCCGGATAACGTTTATGCTCCGCTTTGGGTCACGGAGTTCCCCATGTTTGAGTATCACGAAGAGGATGGCCGATATTATTCGATGCATCATCCCTTCACGTCCCCGATCGACGAAGACCTGCCACTGCTCGAACGTGCCGTGGAGGGCGGAGAGTCTGAGTTGTTGGGTAAGATTCGAACCAAGGCTTACGATCCAGTTATCAATGGCGTCGAGCTGGCCAGTGGATCGATTCGTATTCACCGGCGGGACGTGCAGCGTCTGGTATTCAAAGCGTTGGGTATGTCCACCGAAGAGGGCCGTTCGCGTTTCGGCTTTTTCCTCGATGCCCTGGAATATGGAACACCGCCACACGGCGGCATCGCTCCCGGTATCGAACGACTTATGATGGTACTTGTGCCGACGGAGAACATTCGCGACGTCATGGCCTTTCCAAAAACCGCTTCCGCTGCTGACCTCATGATCGATGCCCCGGGAGAAGTCGATCCGAAACAGTTAGAGGAGTTGAAACTTAGAATCGTCGATGTACAGAACCGGGAGCGGTAGCGACCGGGTCATTTTCCATTTCTCATTTGTCATTCGTCATTTTTCATTGAGAAAACGATTCACTAAATCACCCGAAATACAACTAAAGATCATTCTTGGTGAAGTGTCGTAGGAGTTCGTGAATTGTTCCTTATCTCAAGACGGTCAATGACAAATGACAAATGAGGAATGGAAAATGACCCGGTCGCTACCGCTTCCGGTTCCGTAATGACGAATAGACCAATAATGATCACCCTCGCGACTTCTCAAGTTAACCAGATTGTGGCCCACGCCCGGAAAGTCGATCCTGACGAGTGTTGCGGGTTGATCGGCGGCGAAAATGGGCGTGCAAAAACCATCTATCCCCTCCGCAACGTTGCCCTCAATTGCGAAGTTGCTTACGAAGCGGCTCCGGAAGAACTGTTCAAGGCCCAGCGAGAGATGCGCCAGCGCGGCGAACAACTTCTGGCCATCTATCATTCCCATCCTCGTGCGGCCGAACCGGCACCCTCCGAAACCGATGTGCGGCTTGCCTACTACCCTTCGGCCGTGTACTTGATCATCGGGCTTGGCGGTGACAAACCTGCCTTAAATGCCTTCAAGATTTCCGAGCAACAGCAGTGTTGGGAACAGGTTGAGTATGCAGTTGCGGACGAGTAAGATTGGAACCGCACAACTGAGATAGTCGTAGAGGTTCTTGATGCCGGAGACGAAAAAGACCAAATACGATACCAATCCGCTCGATCCCGATTACGTCAGAGAGACCGAAGAGGTCTGGGGTCAAGATGAGGATCCGCGCGGTACGCGTGAGGTAAAAGGAGCAACCAGAGAAGTTGGCTCGTCTGGTAATGAGAGCGCGCGAAAGAACGTATACTCAGAAGCACCTACAAGACGCTACGACAATCCCCCGCTTGATGCCCCATATCCATCGGTGTTTGTGCCGCCAACTTACTCCCAACCAACGCCCTATCAAGGCGATCTTCCTCGACCGGCGCAATTTAGCCAGAAGCCAACGACGCGTACGGTGACGGGGATCGGACTCCCTGAAAGATGGGCGATGATGTTGCCTTATACTCCGTTTTACATCGGAGTTGTCGCCTCACTCGTCGAGTTATTCCTGGTGCCGAGGAAAGAAGTTCAGGTTCGCTTTCACGCCTCGCAAGGTCTTGCGCTACACGTTGCCATTTTGGTTGTGCAAACGCTCTTCAGCGTGATTGGCTCGATTACTGACAGTTCGATCGGTGGGTTGCTATTTAAGTTGGCTGCTACCGTTTTCTTGATTATCTCTATGGTCCGCGTGTGGAAAGGTGAGCCACATCGTATCGCCCCCATCGGTGAGCCCGCCCAGTGGTTAAACCAGCGCATCGAGCCTCGCAATCAGGGTTAAAGGCTCGTTCATTGGCACCCTCATTGCTACAGCAGCGTAGGGAACTGCAAATTGCAGGACCTTTGCAGCGTCTGATGTGAAATCGTCCTCGGACGGTGTACTAATGTTGCGATTTGGTGCAGTTAAGATGGTGTTGTGTGGGCAACTTTTTTGGCTTTGAGAGGGAGTAAACCGGTCCTGAGGTTATTTCATCAAACAGCTTCGGCCAGTCCCACTTCTCCCTACGGCCCAGCAGCGGTTACATTGAAAGAATGGTTTCTAGACGGAGGGAGACGATGATTAAAATCAAATACCAAAAATCCCGACAATTGGTTGCATGGCTCGCCGTGTGCGCCATCTTCCTGTTGCCGGTGTCTGTGTTTTCGCAGACCAAGATCACGTATCACAGTAATAAATATAGTGTTCAGGATGACGTTAAGTTGGGACGGCAAGCCGCAGCCGAGGCTGAGCAGCAATTGCCATTACTGCGGGACAGCGAAGTTAATGACTATGTGGCACGCGTTGGCGGCCGTCTGGTTAATTCGATTCCGCCGGAGTTTCAGCATCCCGAGTTTAGATACTATTTCAAGGTCGTGAATGCCCGCGATATCAATGCGTTCGCGCTTCCCGGCGGACCAATGTACGTTAATCGCGGAATGATTGAAGCCGCCCGGCGTGAAGGTGAGATGGCCGGCGTAATGGCCCACGAACTAAGTCACGTCGCATTGCGTCATGGGACGGCCCAGGCCACGAAAGGACAAAAATATGGGTTGCTGGCCGGCATACTAGGCATTGGCGGAGCAATTCTCGGTGGACCAGCCGGAGCGGCCGCGCAGATCGCCGGTCAAGGCGTAGGGGTCTACTTTCTCAAGTTCAGCCGCGAATATGAAACTGAGGCTGATATTCTGGGCGCACAAATCATGGCGCGCGCCGGATATGATCCGCGAGATCTGGCTGCTATGTTCCAAACAATAGAACGCCAGGGCGGCGGCAGTAGCGGCGGGTTCTTGAGCAGCCACCCGAGTCCGGCGAACCGTTACGCTCGAATCAACCAGGAAGCCCAGTATCTGAGGGTGGAAAATCCGATTCGCGACACGCGTGACTTTGAGCGTATTCAGGCGAAGCTTCGGGGCTATTCAAAAGCGCCTTCAATGCAGGAGATTGCGCAGAGTGGCCAACGATATCCGACGGGCGAGAATACAGGCAACTATCCGACGAATGCGCCCGGTGGCCGTGTAGATTATCCTTCTTCTCGCTACAGGACATATAACGAACTAGGTGTTCTGACCGTCAGTGTGCCTGACAATTGGCGCGAAATCGGTGATAACAACTCGGTGTGGTTTGCGCCCGAGGGTGGTTATGGCCAGCACCAGGGTCAGGCCGTGTTCACTCACGGGGTAAATTTTGGTGTGGCGCGAACTCAGAACCGCGATCTGCGACAAGCGACGGACGAGTTGGTTAGCAGTCTCGCTCAGGGCAATCGCAATCTGCGTCAGGGTTCCGGTTATCAACGAACGACCGTTGGTGGTCGCACGGGACTTACAACTACCCTCACCAACACTAATGAGGCAACAGGTGAACGTGAGACAGTTACCGTGGTTACAACCCAGCTACGCAACGGCGATCTCTTCTACATGATTGCTGTTGCCCCGCAGAGTGAGGCGCGGAGTTTTAGTAGTGCCTTCAATAACATCCTTCGTTCGTTACGTCTCAACTCCTGAGGAGTCTTTCGAGGAAGGTCGCTGGGAGGCTCGCTCTTTTGAGCGGGCTTTTTTTTCGGTCGGGTTGGATAAGTGATCACTCATCACTTTTCTTCGCTTCCTGCCAGAGCGACTCAAGTTCCTCGAGCGTGGCTGATTCGAAGCTCTGGCCGCGCGACCGCAGGCCCTCTTCGATTGAGCGAAAGCGTCGCCGAAACTTCCGGTTTGCCAACTTGAGTGCTGCTTCAGGTTCCACTTGGAGATGACGGGCAATGTTTGTAACTGCGAAGAGCAGATCGCCAAGCTCCTCTCGAACGCGAGTGTGATCTGATTCCAGTTGAGAACTGGCATGAATCTTCATTGCAGCGCGTAACTCGTCGATCTCCTCCTGCACTTTCCCAAAGATGTCATCAACCTTCTCCCAATCAAATCCCACACGTGCTGCTTTGGTAGAAAGCTGATGAGCTTCCATCAGCGCTGGGACCTTCACCGAAACGCCATCAAGAATTGATGATTCGTTCGCACCGGTTGCCGGTTTCGCTGCTCTCTTTTCCTCGGCTTTAATCGCTTCCCAACTGCGTAACACTTCGTCCGTGGTGTCTGCGCGTGCCTGGGCAAAAACGTGGGGATGACGACGAATCATCTTTGAGTGAACTGTGTCCGTAACAGCTTCGATAGTGAAGTCGCCCCGTTCACGGGCAACCTGCCCGTAGAAAACTATCTGGAAGAGCAGGTCGCCCAGCTCGTCGCGCAAATCTGCCGGTCTCCCTGCGCACGCTTCTTCAACCGCTTCAAACGCTTCATAGGCTTCTTCAAGCAGCATCGGTGCAAGCGAGGCATAAGTTTGCTCGCGGTCCCAGGGACAACCCTCGGGTGAGCGCAACTTCGTCATTAGCGTTACCAAATCATCGAAAGTGGCGGGCATACAAGTAGTTTAGAGTCCAAAGTCCAAAGTCCAAAGTCCAAAGTCTAAAGTCTACGCGGGAATTTCGAATTTCAGCCTTGCCCTCGTCTTTGTGTAGAAGTCGTAGACTTGCCTTTGTTCGACATTGGTCTGTTTGTCAAAACTTACCTCGTGCAAAATTCGAAATTCGCAATTCGCAATCCGAAATTCAATGGCCTTTCTTGCGGCGTTGTCATTCGGATGTTAACATCACGCTTAATTCTTAAGATAAAGGAAAGTTCAGCGTACCTTGGCATTTCTCGAGTGCGCTCAACGGGCGAATGAACGAAGAACAGACTAGTTTCAAGGTTACCGACCGCCGCTTGTTTAATGCCGATGGCACTCCGCGTGACTTACCGCCGGAGGTGGCCGCGCAACCGAAAGTCGAACCGTCCGCCGAGCCCTCTAGCGCTCCTACCGTGACCCCAGAGGCTCAACCCAGCGCTCCGTCGACATCACCCGAGCCCCCGACTTCAGAAGCTCGCGAGCCGCAGGGACAAGAAGAGGATGAACTGCCTGATGCCGACAATCCGGCAGGCTTCGCCAATTTCATCATGTCAATTGCGTCAAACGCGGCGTCTTCGTTGGGTATGATGGAGCATCCGGTAACCCACAAGCGCGAAGTAGATCTCGAGTTGGCCAAGCACTGGATTGATATTTTGGGGATGCTTCAGCAAAAGACTCGGGGCAATCTTGCGGTGCAGGAAGAGAAGATACTTGAAAGCCTGCTCGCCGACTTGCGCATGCAGTTTGTATCGCTCACCAACGCAGCTTCGCCTAAGACTTCCCGCGCCTACACCGGCCGTGACATCATCGGTGGTTGATGAGTTTTGAGTCCGGAGTCGAGAGTCTGGAGTCGATGAATCGAGCGGTTTTGAGTTTTTCGGACTCACGACTCTAGACTCTGGACTTTGACGCATGAAGCTAACCTTCCTCGGCACTGGAACTTCTACTGGTGTTCCGTCAATCGGATGTGACTGTGAGACGTGCGCGTCAGATGATCCGCGGGATAAGAGACTGCGGGTTTCAATCCTGATAGAGCACGGCGGCCAAACCGTGTTGGTGGACACTTCATCTGACTTTCGCCAGCAGGCCCTGCGTCATAAACTAAAACGCCTTGATGCGGTTCTCATAACCCACTGTCACGCGGATCACATTTTTGGTCTCGACGATATTCGGCCTTTGAATTTTCGTTACGGCGCGCTTGGCGTTTATGCCAACGATAGGGCCTGGCCCGACATTCGCCGAATCTTTAAATATGTTTTCGAACCTTCACATTTCGGCGGGGGACTGCCTCAGGTAATCCCGCACATGGTTCAGGCTGGCGCTCCGTTTTGTCTTGGTAGTGAGCTGGAGATCACCCCGCTCGAAGTAATCCATGGGCGCCTCCCCGTAATGGCTTACCGTTTTAATGACTTTGCTTACGCGACAGATTTGAGCGAGATTCCGGCGTCGACGTTGGAGGCTTTGCGGAATCTCGACGTGTTGGTGTTGGATTGCTTGCGATTTAAGGAGCACCCGACGCATCTCTGGCTCAACAAAGCACTCGACTACATCGCGGAATTGAAGCCCAGGCGTACATTTCTCACGCACATTGCTCACGACGTAATGCACGCGCGCGACTCAGCGCAGCTGCCCGCGGGTGTCGAGTGGGCATACGATGGCCTTGTTGTAAGTGATGAATGATGGGTGACATTGCCGATTGCCAATTGCCAATTGCCGATTTCAGTTCAGACGGGTGGGCACGCCGTGTAGCGGTCCGAATTCGGTCATCGGTATTCCTTTTTCGCGTGCGTATGCAGACAAATTGGAAATCGGCAATTGGAAATCGGCAATAACTCATGCGCCTCTTTCACGGCACTGACAACGCTGACATTCAACGCCCGACCGTGCTTACGCTCGGAGTGTTTGACGGCCTGCACCTCGGTCATCAGTTGATCATGCGTACGGTGGTCGAAAGAGCTCGCGCCGTCGGAGCCGTTCCGACTGCGATCACTTTCGATCCTCACCCGCGCGCCGTTTTGCATCCTGCTTCGGCGCCGCCGCTACTGCAAACGCTTGACCAGAAAGTCGAAGGGTTTGGCGTCCTCGGCATCGAGCAGACGATCGTTATTCGCTTCACCAAAGAGTTTTCCCTTAGTCCCGCAGAACACTTCCTGGCTGATGTTGTAAAGGAACGTTTGCAGGCCCGAGAAGTTTATCTGGGTCGAGGCTTTGCATTTGGCCATAACCGCCAGGGCAACATCGATCTTCTGCGGCAAGTCGGCAAAGAGTTGGGTTTCGTTGCCGGCGAAGTGCCCGAAGTGGGTATTCGCGGGCAGCGCGTAAGTTCAAGCAAGATTCGTTCGTTGCTGGCCCAGGGAAACGTGAACCTCGCGCGCCGTATGCTGGGCCGGCCCTACGGGGTGGAGGGTCGGGTTGAGCGGGGTAAGGAACGCGGCCACGTCCTTGGTTTCCCGACGGCCAACCTGCATCCGCAAAACCGCGTCATACCCGCGAATGGTGTTTACGTTACGGGCACGCTCATTGACGGACACTGGCGCCGGAGCGTTACCAATGTTGGCATTCGCCCGACGTTTGAAACAGACACGGAACCTTCAGTCGAGACTTTCGTAATGAATTGGTCGGGCGATCTCTATGGCGACGTGATACGGGTACGTTTTCTTTACCGCCTGCGCGACGAGAAGAAGTTTGGATCTCTTGAAGAGTTAAGAACTCAAATCGAAAAGGATGTCAACCGCGCAGAAAGCTATTTCGACCGGGCCGGCGCAAAACATATGTTGTCGATACTCTAGTTCCTTTGGCAAGCGGCTTTGCTGCGGGCCTGGGCAGGCAAAATTTGTTATTGTAAAGAGGCGGGCATAGCCCGCCTTCGAGTCAATGAAACCAACAAATAATGAACAGTAATCAAGCATTAGCGCTCAGAGATAACGGTAACGGCCAACATACCGAGGCGAACGGCGCGGTAATGTTGCTCCCCGCAAACGCGGCGGGTGAACTCAATACAGTAGCCGCACCGGTGCCGCTAACCGACGAATTGGTCAGGAAGATTCTCAAAGGACGAGGGGTGCGCGGTTGGCTTCGCGTTGCGAACGTAGGTCGTGTGCTCGGTTTACTCTCACTCTATCTCTTTCTGGACAGCTACGACATTCGGGCGAAGTTTAATCGCCGTACCTCAGAGCGGCAGCGAGAGTTCGCTCGTGATCTGGGGAAATTGGCGCTGCTGCGGCAACTTGGCCGCGATGCCGCCAGCCGCGTTCTGGATAGAGGTCTGAGAGTGTTGAGGTTCCTGGTCTTCCGTGGCGCTGATGGCTCCGAAAAGAAAGAAGGACGCCTAGCGAAGCAGGCGGTCTGGTTACGCGAGAACCTGATTGCGCTCGGACCAACATTTATCAAGATCGGTCAAGCACTGGGAACCCGCGGAGATCTCCTTCCGCTTTCCTACATCAAGGAATTATCAACACTGCAGGATCAGGTTCCGGCATTTCCAGGCAGCGAGGCTTATGAGCGAATTGAACGTGAACTAGGTCGAAGCCTGCAAGAGGCCTACGCGGAGATCGATGCCGAGCCAATCGCCGCGGCCTCACTGGGACAGGTTTATCGCGCCCGTTTGCACAGCGGTCAGGAAGTCGCGGTAAAAGTCCAGCGGCCCAATCTCAAAGAGATCATCAGTTTCGACATCGCAATTCTCTATCGGCTGGTCCAACTAACAAACCGTCTCTTTCCGCGAGCAAATGAGAATGCCGACTGGGAAGGAATGCTGCGCGAGTTTTATTTCACCATCTTTGAAGAGATGGACTACGTGAAAGAAGGGCGAAACGCTGATCGGTTCCGTTATAACTTTCGCGAGTGGCGGGTCGTCCGCGTCCCCAGGATTCATTGGTCACACACGACCACTCATGTGTTGACGATGGAGTTTATCCGCGGGACGAAGGTAGTTGCCCTGGAGGAGTTGCGCGCGCGGCGGATCTCTCCCGTGAAAGTTAATCGTCTGCTGGTTAAGACCTATCTGAAGCAGTTGCTCGAAGACGGCTTTTTCCACGCCGATCCGCACCCAGGGAACCTGCTGGTGATGGACAGTGGCCACCTGGCCTTTTTCGACTTCGGCATGGTTGGCCGCATTACGCCCAGTTTGCAGTCACAGATGATCGATGCTTTCTTTCATGTGGTTGGGCGTGATGTTCATGGCCTCGGCCAGGACATCATCAGTCTCAACTTCCTCAAGCCAGGTGTCGATCCCGAGCTAATCCGGCCTGTTGTGGAAGGACTGTTCAAACACTATCTGAATCTCAAGCTTGGCGAGGTAAACTTCAAAGAACTCACCTATGACCTCGCCGAGGTGATGTACGAATACCCGTTTCGTCTTCCGGCAAACTTCACCTACATCACGCGCGCGCTGATGACACTGGAAGGTATCGGCATTGTCACAGATCCCGAATTCAGCTTCTTTGAGACGGCGAAGCCTTATGCGAAGGAGTTCATGTTAAGACGCGAGGGACGTCTGTTTCGGAGGCTGATCTTCGACAAGCTGAGCGGACGAGATAACGGAAGCCGGCGGATCGAGTGGAGCAAGGTCTGGAAGCTTACAAAGATGGCAGCCAGCATGTATCTTGCCAAGTGATCCCTCGCCGGCATCCGCCTTGATGTTTGATTCAAGCTCTTTACTGGGACCGCGGGCGTCTCGCCTGCAACGCGCCCGCAAGATTCTAATCTAGAAGAAACCTGTTCGCGCAGCGCGCGCATGCGGGCGAGACGCCCGCGGTCCCAGTGTACGCGTTTGAGTGGACTCACCTGGTTAAGGTGCAGCCTACTTCGTGCGCGTCGGCTCACCGTTGGTGGGGAGATTCAACTTATCCCGGAAGAGGTTCAGCAGCAACAAAGTTCCAATGCCGCCCGCACCGTCGCCGGTACCCCCTGAGGCCATTACATCAGGCGTGATGCGTACTCCCTTTTCGCCAATGACCTTCAGCGTCTCAACCAGAGCGACACCCTGGGCGCCTAGCGCGTTGACCTGTTCGTGATAGGCAACGCCTTGCGCTTCGCCCATTAGTCGCACTTTCTCAGCCTCAGCCTTGCCGGTTTGCAAGATGTAATGAGCTTCGCCGTCCGCTTCCGCCTTGCGTTGCTCGGCGCGCTTTCCAGCAATCTCCACGCCAACCGTAGCCGCCATTAGATCTTTCTGATTGTCGGCCTGCGACTTGGTTTTCTCCAACTGAATTCGTTTCTCCTCGGCCTCACGCTGTGCGTTGAACATGTTCTGGCGCTGTTCAGCGAGAATCTTCTCAGTTTGCGTTTTCATCAGCTCTTCCGGCAGGTGGATATGGCAAATGAGAACGTTGACCACATCCACGTGATACTTCAGAAGATGAGCTCTGACTCGCGCTTCTGCACGCTCCTGCTCTTCGTGCCGGTTCTGTAGATAGGCCATTGCCGAAGATTCCGAGGCCTGGTTGCGGAAGATCGAATCAATAAGCGGGTGCATGACGTTTTGAATCAAGCGTTCAATTCCGCCAATTTTCGCTACCATGAAGGGCGCGTCTTCTGGCTTTACACGAAACACAACGCGCACTTCCAGTTGCATCGTAAAGCCGTCCTTCGAAATCACCTCAAATGGATTGAAGGTGTTGGCGACTTCGCCGGCTGTCCATTCCACAGTCTGGTTAGTGGTGGGGATGATGATCGGGGTAATCGCGAGCGTGTTGACGTAGTACCGTCCAGGACCAACAACAGTTTCCTGTATGCCGCGGTAACCTTCAGGCACTACGTACGCTTCATGGGCGCCTTCATCGAGCCGGCGATCAGCGGGATCCCCTGCCATCAGATCTGCCTTGATCTCCTCGACGCTTCGTTTGTCGTCGATCCTGTCGAGACGGGCAGCCGACACCGCCGCCTGTTCATTTTCTTCACGCTCCATTCTAGCCCGTACCTTGGCAGCCATCTCCTTGCGAACTTGTTCGGAAGGATCCTTACCCACGTTGGAGACTACTACTGCAACCTCGCCTGGTTTTACCTCTTTCGCCGTCTCGAGAATCACTTTGAACAGCAGCGGATTGATGTAGTAAGTGCCCGGCAGCAGGATGTCCTTTTGCGGACCTCGTTGGCCGCCGCTTCCGATGAACTCATGGGCATCCTGAAAATTATCGTGGCCCTCAAAAGACTCCGCGACATAGTCCTTGGGGTTGAGTGGTGCGCCGTCAAGCGCCTCAACCAGACCGATCTGGTTTTCATTAATAATTGTGGCGTCAAATAGTCTGACGCTGAACAATCCAGGCTTAACGTCGGAGCCCCCGTCGATGGGCCCTGATTGGGTGAGGATGCGGTAGACACCCGGAGTTAACAAATCGACTTGCGGGCCCTTCTGGCCGCCCGCAGCAATAAACTGTTCGGCATCCTGAAAGTTGCGGTGACCGGTGGTCGCCTTACCGAGCAACCGGCCGGGATCAAGAGCGCCACCGTCCGCCGCGATGATGATGCCGACTTTGCCCTGAGGGATTACCGTTGTCTTAGCCACGGAAACGCGGAAGAGATAAGGGTGGATTGGCCACAAACCTGGTGGCAGCGTTCGCAGCTGAATTCCTTTGACGCCGCCTTGCTTAATAAAGGCAATCGGGTCCTGGAAGTTGTTGTGAGCATTTTGAGCGCGATCGGGAGCAAAGATCCTGCCCGGAGGCATTGGCTCGCCATCGACTGCGTCGATTATGCCCAGTTCGTCGGCGCCAATTTCAATCAGCGGCACCTTGCGCACGACTTTTTCAAAGGGAAACTTGATCAAGTGCAGACCAGGTTTTAAAACGTCTGCTTGAATGCCGACCTCACCTTCCGTAGCGACGACCCTGCCGGGAGGCATCTTCGCTCCCAGATACCGCCGTTCCTTTATCGCGATTTCGCGCGCGCCGACGTTTACAAAGATCCGCTTCAGGATGATGAGCAGGATAATAAGGAGAACAAATCCTCCTAACAACATGGGTAACATCGAGCCGATATCAAAATCGTTCATGGGTTTGCCTCTTTCGGTTCAATCAGGTAGGGAGGTTACGTTGTGTTTCTGCTTCCAGCGTGCGACGGGCTTCGGCCAGTGATTGTTTCAGAAGGAAGCCCGCCCCTGAACTTCGCGTCTGCGACGATAGTATCCAGAATTCACCATCGATTATAGACCTTAACTCCGGCGCGGATACATCCGCCAGATGGCCGCTCGTCCAGCACTGTAACGCTGCTTCTACCGCAATCCTGTAGGTTCGCGCGTCGTCAGAAACGGCAGCGACGTGCAACATCTCGGCAGTGGAATTTCGATTTGGTGCGCCTTTCCAGAACTGAATGAATTTCTCGGCGGCTTCGCTATTAATCGGCAAGTCGTGCCGGGAAAGGTATGAAAGCAAAGAGAGTAGCTGTGGGCCTTCAGCTCCTGCCGTTAGAGCGCTCAGAACTTCATTGTACAGGCTCGGGTCTTTTGAGTTCTTAGCATCAGGCAAAGCTGACTTTTCACCGGCCTGCGCACGCGTGACGATTTCTGCGCGTTGTGCTTTCCACAACAGCTTATGCTCGTCAGTAGTTTGGCTTTCTGAAACGTCACCGGCAAACAGGCCCCTGCCTTCAGGCGGAGGTAGCAGGAATTCCGTTTCGCTGGGAGCAGGCTTCTGCCAGAAGTAAATTGCGACCGCTAAGAAAGCTAGAACAAAAAGGGAAGTGATGAGAAAGGTGACCATTTCGGCCACGACAAACGGCGTCTATATACTTTCGGCCGCCATTTGTCGTCTGAATGACTATACGTTATCGGAAACCCGAAGTTTCAGAAACCGGTAACCCCTTTCGATTGCAGTGCCAAGCGCCGGGGTCGGCAGTCATTCAACCCGCACCGAATTTAGTACAAGCTCTTTACTGGGACCTCGGACGTCTCGTCCGCTTGGCTCCGTCACTCGAAGCTTTGCTGGAGGCTCGCAATCTATTACATCGTTCCTTCTACTGGCCTTGAGTGCGCTTTCTGAGCGAATTTGAAGGAACCGGCGCATGCCAGAATGATAGCTATTGTTCCTAGAATTCGAATAGTCTTGGCAATGGTTGGACTCACGTCTGTCTAATCGATATGTTAGGTAGCCGGCATTTTGTGTCGAACGATGAAAGTTAGTTCCCCTGGATCGCGTTGAAGAACAAGGGATAAGTCGCCAGCGACTGGGCCCGGTATTGCGGCCGGAAGCCGAAGAGAATAATTCGGCCTTTACCCATTGTTACCTCCACGAGCGCAGCCTTACCCTTGATGCGATCGCCTCCCAGCAACCAGCCTGAAAGAAGCGGTTCCTTATCTTTGGGATACCATCCGACAACTCGAACACTTGACGCAGCAACCCCGTCGCTCGCCTTGTCGACGACTTCAAACACCGGCGAATCCTCGGCCCAGGCGATCGATTCTTTAGGCATTCCCTTGGCAATCGGATGCGACGTATCCAGCTCAATACGCAAGATTGATCCCGGCACATAAAAGTCTGTGCGTGGCAAGCCTGCGACGACATCTCGCAAGGGTAATTTGAACTGTTCGATCGCAAAGTCTGACGCTCGATTCAGGAAAACGAGTGTTCCGCCCTGCTCGACAAACTCACGCAGTGCTCTTACGCCTTCCTGCCCGAGTCCGTTGGTGTATTCGGGTGGCATTGCCCCGGCGCGGTGGCCATTGAGGATTGCGCGGGCAGGTTGGTCGGGGACAACAATGGTGTCATATCTGGAATGGAGGTTCCCCGCACGGATCTCGGAATCCAGGATCGATGACGATGTTTGGCCTGGTTTCAGCCATGAGAAAACCCAGCGCGTCCATCCTTCGTCCATTGTAGGCACGTACGATTTGTACAACGCTACTCTTCCGGGCGGGACCAGCCAATCGCTCCGTTCGATCGAGACTCTTCTTAAGCGCTTCGTTTTGAAAGGTGCGTTAATAGGTAAAACTCGAACACCCATCAACAGCGGAAGCGTATGAGCTGTTACGTCATATGGCGCGATGGGGTGCCCTGTAGCGTCCCGCAGGTCCGGGTATTTCTGCGTTTCTAAAAGCGCATGGGCGAAGCTTCCGTATGGCTGATCCAGCGGAACGATGATGCCATCTTCGGTGTGCTCAACTGTGATGCCACCACGTTCCAGCAGCCGTATCAAGTGATACCAATTGTCCAGCCACCCGACGTCGCGCTCTATTCTGAAAGCAGTGAGTTCCCCATTCTTCCTCGGCCTTACCGCCTCCTTGCCGATCTCGTAAAACCTGCTCAACCATCGCTCACGATTCTGTGACGCGTGTCTCAACAGCTTGAAAGCCGCCGCGGTCATATAGTTTGTGATATCAGCCAGGTGCCACTCGCCGCCGCGCCAGACAGGGCCAAACTTGTCCGATTCCTTTTGCGGATCGTACCCCTCGCGTGAGCGCAGCTCTTCCAACTTGACTGTGATTGGCGTTGCCAGTCGAGCTGAAGCTGTCTCGGAAAGCATGCGCACACCACCGTGGTAATGCGAATAAGCGCGAGCGGGTGTCCAGGCGTCGTAAGTTGAATTGGTAGTTATTCCTTTGAAGCCTTCCGCCCGCAGTTCTGCTGCCATCCAATTCCCTAGTTCCGTGTAGCCTTCGACAATCTGTTTCGGAACATTCGGTTCCACCGGCGCCATATAAGGAGGCAGGAAGAGCCGCGATCCATAGGCACCCTGCTGATGTATATCGTGGACGATCTGTGGGTGCCAGACATTATGAATCTTATCGACAGTGATCTGTGTCTCGACCTGCGTAAAGGCATACCAGTCCCGATTGTTATCGTGGCCCACATACTTGTGGTAAAGCTCTGGCGGCTCGGTCCCTTCGTAAGGAGTTCCGAGTGTTTTGTCGTACCAGTTCTTGACAATATCTACGCCGTCGGGATTGAGAGACGGAACAAGCAAGATGATTGTATTGCGGAGAATCTCCTGAATCTCAGGGTCGTTTGACGAGGCGAGCCGGTGGGCAATCAACATGCTCGAAAGAGTGGAACCAACCTCGGTTGAATGAATCCCGCAGGTGATCAGGACAACGGTTTTTCCCTTTTGAATTAGTTGCTTAGCAAATTGGTCGGGAGATTTTCCAATCGGCGCCGTTACCCCGGCTCCAAAGCCAGGCTGATCGGCCAGACTCTTGATTCCCTTGATGAGGGTGGCAATCTTCCGTGGATCCGCAAGCGCCTCCTGAATGGCTTTGTATTCCTCGAGCTTCGCCAGGTTTTCCGGGGCGCTAATGGTGGCCATCACAAATGGCCTGTCCAAGGTCGTCTTACCGAGCGCTTCAAATTTCACGCGATTGCTCGCCTTATCGAGCTGATCGAAGTACTCGAGCACCTGGTTCCAGCTAGCGAGTTTTCGATCATCGCCGGGCGTGAATCCCAACACATCTCGTGGTGAAGGGATGCTCGTCGCCTGTACGATACTCCGCAGCGTGTTGCTTTGCGCACTCGTTTGTTCGAACTGACCAAACGGAAGGGCAAAAGCCAGGATTAGTAATAGTGCGAGTGGTCGTGGGCACATGTTTGAGGGCATCTCTCTTTGCGAAATTGAAGGACGCTCGAAATTGTAATGGAAAGTGGTGCTGAAATGTAGCGCGCCGAAGATGCGTAAGACATTGTCTCACTGAATAGTGTCTGAGACTCAACCTCTTTACTGGGAGCGCGCGCGTCTCGCCCGCAATGAGCGCGCAGCGCGAACAGGTTTTTGGCGCAGAGTGAGCGGCTCGCGCCTGGCGGCGCTCGCGGCGGGCGAGACGCCCGCGGTCCCAGTGTTCGCGTTTGAGTGTACCCTGACGGAGCGCAAATACTCAGAAATCCCATGGTTTAGTCGTAAAACCGGCTTGCCCTGACAGGATGGGCCGTGTAAAGTAGCGACGTTTCAAACCCCTGCGCACTCCCCGTTTTAGAAACTTAGTCGGAGGTCACTTCAGATGTCATCTGAAAGCATCGGTGCGAATGAATTCCCGGATCGGGTCGCGGCCAAGCCTGAAAATCCATACCTCGCCACTTTTCGTCCATATATTCCCGCTGGCGTGCGCCTACGCGAACTGACCCCGCTTCCGTTGATCGTCGGAACGGTGCTGGGAATGGTTTTTGGAGCTTCGTCGTTATGGCTGGTCCTGAAGGTCGGACTGACTGTCAGTGCCTCAATCCCCGTGGCCGTGATATCCATCAGCCTTTTCCGTTTGCTTGGAAAAATCGGTGTCAGAGAAGCGACGATCCTGGAAAACAACATCGTGCAGACCGCCGGTTCGGCCGGTGAATCAATCGCGTTTGGTGTGGGCGTTACGATGCCCGCAATCATGATTTTGGGATTTGATCTCGAAATCACGCGCGTAATGCTGGTTGCTTGTTTGGGCGGATTGCTGGGAATCCTGATGATGATTCCTTTGCGGCGCGCGCTCATCGTGCAGCAGCATGGGCTTCTGAAATACCCGGAAGGGACAGCTTGCGCCGAAGTGTTGAAAGCTGGTGCCTCGGCAGAATCACGCGCGGCCTCCTCTGCTGAGCACAAGGCCATGGCAGCTGAGTCAGACGAAAGCTCTTCTGGAGCAAAAACGATTTTTACCGGTTTCGGTCTCGGACTCGTCTACCAGATAGCGATGGCGGCGTTCAAGGGTTGGAAAGATGTGCCGAGCAAGATCTTCGGAGCTCCTTTTAAGGCCGGATCGATTTCGGCAGAGATTTCTCCGGCCCTCTTGGGCGTAGGCTACATCATTGGTCCGCGCATCGCTTCAATCATGTGCGCTGGCGGCGTGCTCGCGTACCTGGTTTTGATTCCGGCAATCAAGTTTTTCGGAGAGGGGATGACGACCGCGGTCGCTCCAGGAACGGTACCTATCAGTGAGATGGGTCCGGACGACATTCGCGGCGCTTACGTTCTTTACATTGGCGCTGGCGCCGTCGCCGCAGGTGGAATCATCAGCTTGTTCCGATCGCTGCCAACCATCTGGCACGGTCTAAAAGGCGGTCTCAGCGATTTGAGAGGCGGTCAGGCCGCAAGTGCGAACGTGCCCCGGACTGATCAAGATCTCTCAATGAAGATTGTAGTCGGTGGGATTCTGGTCCTGATTGCGATGATTGTGCTGTTTCCGCAGCTTCATTTGCAGTTTAATGTCCTTGGGGCCCTCCTGATAGTAGCCTTTGGCTTTCTCTTTGTGACAGTTTCCTCGCGGCTGACCGGCGAAATCGGTTCATCATCAAATCCAATCTCGGGGATGACTGTAGCAACGTTGCTGCTAACTTGTTTGATTTTTTTGGTAGTTGGCTGGACTGGGCCCAGCCATTACGTCACGGCGCTCTCGATTGGCGGCATTGTTTGCATTGCCGCTTCTAACGGTGGCACGACCTCACAGGATCTCAAGACCGGATTTCTTGTCGGTTCCACTCCGAAGTATCAACAAATAGCGATTCTCGTAGGCGCCCTGGCATCGGCATTGATCCTCGGTCCAATCCTGTTGCGGCTTAATGACACAAGCACTGTTTATGTTGCACGCACAACCTTTGCCGCAGTCAAAGATGCACCGCAAGTCGACAGCTCAACTCTTTCGACACTTCCGGCCTACAACGAAACTGCGAAGCCGGCTGGCGGTGGAAATTATCGTCTGTTAAAGAATGAAGCAGACAAGCCGTTAGTCGCGGGCCTGGAACCAGGTGAATACCTGGTAGACGATTCCGGCAGGATCGTTCAGAAGGTTGAACGCAACTTCCCTGCAGACTTACGGGCTGATGTGTCGCAGCTCGGTCCGGCAGAAAAACTGAGGGGCCCCGAAGCCAGCACCGACAGCAACGCTTACCAGACCTGGCACAAGATAGACGAAACAAAAGGACCGCCGGGCAAGTATCTAGTCGATGCTCAGGGCGTGCCCGTCTACCACGTGGACCCGGGAATCAACGGCACTCATCGGGTTAGACCTGACGGTTCGTCTGTTACTAAATACGACGCTCCCAAGGCAACGCTGATGTCTTACATAATCAAAGGCATCCTCAATCAGCGACTGCCGTGGGGTCTGGTCTTGCTGGGCGTCATGATAGCCATCGTGTTGGAGATGTCTGGGATTCCTTCTCTGGCTTTCGCGGTTGGTGTTTACCTCCCACTATCGTCGTCAAGCCCGATATTCCTCGGCGGCATGATCCGTTGGCTGGTCGATAAGTACATTCGCGTCAAATTCAAGAGCAAGAACTTGACCGAAGAAGAGTTTGTGGCTGAGACGGACAAGAGTCCGGGCGTTTTGATGGCTTCGGGCTACATCGCCGGAGGCGCGCTGGCTGCCGTCTTCATCGCTTTTTTTGCCGGCCTATGGAAGGAGAGAACCGACGCCATCGAGTTGTGGTCGAGGGGAAGTAATCCCTTCTATAATGGAGCCTGGGCCAACGTGCTTTCGGTTATTCCGTTTGTGATACTGATGATCATTCTGTACCTCGTCGGCCGCGAGAAACTACTCGCAGGCAAGAGAAGCCGGACATAGGCTTGGGCCAAAAGGAGCCTGCGAGCAACATTTTGGAGTATGATTGCTTCTCAAGGGGCGCGCTGCTTAGCACGGGGCGCGCCTCATATTTCTCCACATAGAGGAATTCGGATGCGCTTATCGATACCAACGCACAGGCTGCTCTCCTCGGTAGTTTCGGGTGCCTTTGTGGTTTGCTTTGCGGTTTCATCCGCAGCGCTTCCACAGAATGTGCAGCGGTCTCCTTCGGAAACCGTGCGCGAGTTTTACAAAGCAATGCGCGAGAAACGTTTTCGCGAGGCTTTTGCCCTGTCGATCTACAAACCAGCCATCGAGGGGTTGTCTCAAAAAGAGTACGACGATCTGTTACCTGACTTCGAAAAGACCGCCATAGCGGTGACTGAACGAATTCCCGAGAAACTGGAAGTAAGCGGTGAGCAGATAAGTGGCGATACAGCCACGGTGTTTGTGACGGTGCTGGACAACGAGGGTAAGGAGAAAATAGAGCCGGCTACATTGATCAAGGTCAATGAGGTCTGGATCCTCGGCGACCGAGAGAACCAGGAACTTGTTAAGAAAGCCGGAAAACAGTTCTTCTTCGATGCTCGCATCAATACACATCACAACGATGTTCAGGACATGCTCACGCGTATCTCTCTCGCTCAGGTAGTCTACAGCCAGCAACACGCCGGACAATTTGGTGATATGCCTGGGCTAATCGCCGCGGGACTGGTGCCCAAAGATATCGAAGGCACCGCCTCAACTGGCTATCGCTTCCGAATTACGGTGTCGCCGGATCGCAAGGCCTGGAGCGCCGCCGCCGAACCAGAGCAATACGGGCGAACTGGAAAACTGTCCTTTTTCCTGGACGCATCCGGGGCAAGAAGTGGTGATGTAGGCGGCAAGCCTCTGCCTGCCTCGCCTCTAAAGAACTAGGAAGGCAATATCCGACCGTGATGGGCCGGATCCTCAACCGCAAGACGGTGAGGGGCCCTTTGGCGTCTTGTTTTGAACTTATGAGGCTAAGCTCTTGATCAAGAGGCAACCGGGCCCAATTGGTTTTTTGGGTGGCTCGTTCCGGCAGACGCCTCTGGGTGTTCTGGGAAAATGCCAGTGTTTGCGCGGAAGCGGGCCGATTTGCAGACTATTGTCAGTGCAGTTCATGAGAAACTCCGTGTCCGATGGCTCGTGAATACCCTGCGACTGGGAGACCAAAAGGCCGCCGCAACCTCCGCGATCCGGCCAATCCATAACCCCGCGCCCGCCCGGATCAGCCTGCGCGGGGAGCCCCACTGGAATTCCCATTGCAACCAGCTTGGTGATTTACTTACAATAGCTCCAGTGACGATTGGCTTTTCCCCCAATTGCCCTTTACCTCACATTCAGGACAGCTTCCCGGTTGAGGACAATCGGGGCACGAGGTTGTGCGCGAGATGCCGGAGTTAATCCGATCACTAGTGGGCCGCTTGCGTGAATATGCGAGCGACCGTCGCCGCTCACCACGGCGCCGCGAGCGTCTGCCACTAACCGTTTCCCTGCACGAGGCGAACAAGAACGTGAACGGCCGGCGGGCTGTGCCGGCTCTTGCCGGATCCACGCGGGACATCAGCAAGAATGGGCTGTGTCTAGTGGTGCCTGCGATACGAATTGGTGGACATTACTTGGCGGGTGAAGACCGGACATTGCGGATTGTTGTGGAATTGCCTTCCGGGCCCATACAGCTGTTCGGGACACCAGTCCGCTACGAACCCATCGAGGACGAGTCAGGCGAGCAGGGCTTCATGATCGGAGTAAAGATATCGGAAATGCGCACCGAAGATCGCGAACGTCTCAAGTCGTACCTTGAGGGAAAGTAAAGGGTGCTCTTCGGATTCATACGGCAAAAACGAGCGAGCCGAATACCTTTGGAACATGAAAGTTAGGTTTGTCGGTGCGCGTCGGTTGCCAGGCCAGATATCCACGATCCTTCTCACTACCGACACAGCGGAACAAATTAGCTCGCCATCTTTCGCCACGCCCGGGTTTATGAATCCAGTCGTCCCAGGGAATCTGCATGGCGATGATTACCTGGTGTTTTTCCACACGCGACGAGGCCGTCATGCCCGAATGAAAGTCCCAGTCAGTCTCCCGCCTCTGAGCAGTTAGATGAATTGCGAGATCAATCCACTCCGCCGCCGGCGACGCTTCAAACTCAAAATAGCGATTCGGTTCGTGTGAGTCTGGTGCGATGAAAATCTCGCACACGTCGCGGTCCCAGAGTCCGATCGTCTTCTTTTTGGTTTGCGGATTTGGACTGACTACCAAGGGTTCGTTTTGCCGGCAGACAAAGCGAACACCAAGAGAATCATCCGACCATAGAATGCGAGCCTCGCAATGGCGCCCAGCCTCGGCTTCAGCTCCTGACCAATAGCGAGTTATTTGGATGGGCCGGGCGCGATTCCATTCCGCGTGATCCATTAGACCTGCAGACAAATCAATCGTCGTGTAAACGACTTCTATGGTGGCGTTGGAACTCATGGTCGATCATAGAAGGCTACGCACCCAGCCTCCATCCACCTGTAGCGTTACGCCTGTGATATATGACGCGCGCTCAGAAGCAAGAAAGGGCACGGCAGCGGCAATCTCTTCGGGTCGGCCCATGCGGCGCATAGGTACTTGCGTGGCCCAGGAGGCTATCACGTCTTCCTTTGATTTTCCCAGGGCCAGGCTGCGCGCCAGTGCTATTCGTCGCGCGAGCAGAGAAATACGCGAGCACCCTCTCGCGCAAGTTCGCGCGCAGCGGCGTAGCCAATGCCTTTGCTGGCGGCAGCGACCAACGCCACCCGACCCTTCAATCCGAAGTCCATTGATTGAGCCTCGCGCTCAGGAAGAAGTTCAAGCGCACCTTTCTTTAGAGACTGCCACGCAGGCAGCAAGCAACTGCTCTGGATCGTCGTCTTGAATTACGCGGGCGCCGGTTGGTTTGGAGAATGTTTGCAAAAGAAAGTCAGCTTGATCGGCGACACCGCCGGTCTTAGTCAAACAGCCGATTATCTTGCCCTCATCGTGTGCGATAGTAAATTCGTTCAATGATCCCATTGCACCAGCGATGAAAATCACGATATCGCACGAGCACACCAGCACGACATTTCTTCCCTTCAAGCCAAAGCCAGTGTAAACCAAAACATCACAGGCATCCGTGGGGAGCTGGTACCGCTCAACGTGCTCTCTTTCGCAGCTTCCAGGTGAAATGCCAACATGAAGTAGGCCTGCGTCATGGGCGGCCTTACCAACGAGGTAGACTATTCCTGTTGTGGCGCCAGTCAGGAGAATCGAGTCGTGCATCGCAATGGCTTGACCCAGTGCCTCGGCTCTGGCTCGCAAGTATTCGCCGCGAACCCCCTTTTCCGCGTCACCTGCTGAGCCCATTACTCCAATCTTGGTTTTCATCCTGATCCTTGCCGGGCGCCGAGCTGCTATTGTGGTACACCAGCCGTCTCCCTTTCCAATTCCTCCACCAGCATCACTTCCTGATCTTCCGTTTTTCCACGGTCCCACCATCTTTGCGTTGCAAACCAGACAACCCCAGGAATGAGAAACCACACGCCGATCCCAATCGTCACCAGCCGGGGTGAGAGACCAAAGCGATCCAGCATCTCGCCGGTCGCATAGTTTGAAGCAGCCATGGTGAGCGTGAGCAACGCCAGCTCGGCTGCGAACACCCGTCCACGAAAGTTGTCCTCCACGTATCGCTGCAGCAGTACTGTCGAGAAAACCCAGAGAATACTTCCTCCGGTGTGAGCTACTCCCAGCACGATTAAGGCAATCGCAAAGCTTGTTGTGCTGCCGAAGGCAATATAGAAGCAGCCACCAATCAAGAATGCCACGCCAATCGCGGTCTGCACGCGTTTCTTGCCCTCTCCGGCGATTCGCCGGGCCACAATCGGCCCTACCGCTGTGCCGATACCGCGCGCTGCAAAAAGCACGCCGATTCCAGTGGCAGCGCTATTGCCGACGGGGAAGATTCTCTCGCCAAAAACCGCCAGCAACGTAAGTATCCCGCCGCCCAGACCCCAGGCCGGTTTTACCAACAGGAGCGACAGGACTCGGGGGCGATGTTTGACGTACCTTGCTCCTTCAATCGTATCCGTGATCCCTATTGCCTTCCGCACGCTCAGCTTGCCCTTTTCACCTGCTGGGCGCTTAGGAAGACGCACTCCCGCGATTAAGACGGCCGAAAGGATAAAAGTCAGCGAATCAAGAAAGAAAGAGACATTGGTGCCAAACCAACCAGTGATCAAGCCTCCGATTGCCGCCCCCAGCGTAAGCATTACCGACCACGTCACAGAGGAGATCGTGTTCGCAGCTACCAGTTCCCGGTCGGAAACAATCGAGGGAATAGCGGCGGTCTTTGCTGGTTCAAAGAATGTGGAGAATCCGAGTTGCAGTACTGTCAACAAATAAATAATCCACAACTGGTCAGCGCGGCGAACCAGAAGGAAGCCCAAAACGACAACCGCGCGCAGCAGATCCGAAATGATCATGATTGAGCGGCGGCTAAATCGATCTGCAACTACGCCAGAGAGCGGCCCGAATATGAAGCTGGGAACAAAGCGGGCCACCAGTAAGAGGCCCACGTCTCGCCCAGATCCCGTGAGGTTCAGGATGATGGTGTAAAGCGCAATCGTATTAAACCAATCGCCCATTTGGCTGACGACCTGGCCAAGCCAAAGTAAACGAAAGCCACGATTGCTTCGGAGCAGCTCGATGTAACCGATGGGTCTTTGAGTCTCCGAACTTATGCTGGATATGTTTGCCAAAGGTCCTGCCTGGACTAGATGATGACTACCACGGTATTAAGAAATCAAAAAAAGAGATTTTGGTTTTCATGCGGTGCCACAGAGTTTGATTGAAAGCCAAAACGAAGGGTGCCCGCAAGGCATCGGCATTGTCAAACTCACCTATTATTCAGCTTGACCGAACTCTCCAAACTGACCTGTCAAACTGCTTCAGGAGGCGTTCGGTTTTTTCTGTCCACGAGCCGGCTGGTTAGCAAAACTGCAAATTCTCCCGTTTTTCGCCTAACTCTCAAAACGACTGCGAACGGCACATCAATTGAGAAAGGATGTTTGCGGCTGAGAAGCCTTAGGGCTTCACGGACTCTCCGCACGGGGTCCGGGCCGCCAATTTTGAAATATGCGAACGCGAGTTGCTCCTTGAGACCATGACCGAATCTCACCCAGCATGGCGGGCAATAGGACCTCCCGCCGCTTGCCCTTCAATAGCCGGAAGTGATGTTGAGTTGCTCCCAACTTTGCTTCCGGCTAGTGCATTTGAGACATCGGTTTAGTTGCTCTTTTTGGCAGTTGTGCCGTGCAGCAAATTGCTCGTTTTGAGGATGTAGATGGAGCTAATCAACCTGGGCGCCGCGCTGATTTACAGCGCAGTTTCGAAGAACGACGCGACCTACGTGCTCGTAGGCATAGGGTTGGTCGCGGCTATCTATTTGATCTTCAGGACGTCGTTTGAACGCCTTCAAGTAAAAACTCGGGAGGCCGAGGATCTCAATCGCTTGCATCTGGCGACTGCCGAGGCCTTGGCCACCGCAATAGACGCGAAAGATCAAACCACCCATTGTCATGTGCGCCGCGTTCAGATCTACGCGGCGGGCATGGGCAAAGTGCTAGGACTTTCAAAAGCTGAAATAGCGGCGTTGAGAGCGGGAGCACTGCTTCACGACGTAGGCAAACTGGCGGTGCCCGCCCACATTCTTAACAAGCCCGGAAGACTGTCATCCGCCGAATTCGAGAAAATGAAGATTCACACGACTGTAGGCGCGCAGCTACTCAGTCGAGTCGAATTTCCTTATCCAGTAGTCCCTATCGTAAGGCACCATCACGAACAGTGGAATGGCCTGGGTTATCCAGACGGGCTAAGAGGTGAACAGATCCCAATTACGGCGCGCATCATCTCTGTCGTTGACTGCTTCGATTCAGTAAGGGAAGACCGTCCCTTCAGACGAGGCATGACGCGCGACGAAGCGATTGCTTTGCTGCTGAGGGGCTCGGGAACTCACTTTGATCCGGTGGTGATCGATTTGTTCATCAAGCACTTGCCTGAGTTCGAAGTCCAAATTGCCGCCGTCGGGCTGCCCCAGCAACAGCCCGCGAGCAAAGATCTCGAACCATTCAAACTCACCGAGATCGACATGGCGCAGACCAGAGAACGAGGCTGCTACATGGCCTACGACCAGATCAAAAATGCTCACCGTGAAGTCTACGCGCTGTATGAGATAGCCCGCACTTTTGGTTCATCTTTGGACATTGAGGAAACACTGGCAATTCTGGTGGACAAGGTGGGCCACGTTGTTTCCTTTGATACTTGTGTCGTCTACCTCTATGACGAGGTGTTGGGTTATGCAACCGCGACTCATGTGGCCGGCAAAAATGCAGCGTCACTGAAGTCGAAGTGCGTGGCCCCGGGCGAGGGCGTAACCGGCTTTACGCTTGCCAATCGCAGTCCTGTCAATCAGCTTCTACCAACCCTCGATTTCTCTGCTGAGGAGGCTGAACGGGGTATTGAATATCGCTGCATGGCGTCGCTGCCGTTGGTGAAAGACGAAATGCTTCTCGGTGCATTATCTGTTTATTCGAGCGAGCTTGCCGGCTATACCGACGACCATATGCGTCTGCTCGAGACTGTGACAAAACTCGCCTCAGACGCCCTCGCTAATTCCGTGCATCATGCTGAGGCCGAGTCGAATGCGTTGACAGACTTGCTGACTGGGCTGCCGAACGCCCGTTATCTCGCCGTTCGTTTTGAAGAAGAGGTGTCGCGGGCCCGGCGCACTGGCCGGCCTTTTCAGGTGGTGATGCTCGACCTCGATGACTTCAAGATCGTAAACGATACCTTTGGCCACAAGGTAGGCGACAAGATGCTGCGCGAGATCACTCGCATAATCCAGAGTCAACTGCGTGAGTATGATTTTTTAGCGCGTTATGCGGGCGATGAGTTTGTCGCGATAGTCCAGGAACTCGTAGGCAGCCAGGTAGAAGAGCTGGAGGCGCGCATTGAGAATGCAGTCTCGCAATTTTCGCTGCACGTCCGCGCCGACCGGCGAGCCCGCGTCGGCATAAGTATTGGGACGGCCACTTATGGAGCCGACGGTGAAACCCTCGACCAGTTACTCATTGCTGCGGACCAGGCTATGTATCGTGTCAAGTCTACTCACAAGGTCGAGAAAGCAACTAAAGCGGCGATCCTCGCCAATGCGGTTACGGAGATCCCGAACGACGGCCTCGCATCAACTTCTGTAAACTAATCGAATTGCCAGCACCGGAGCCGGACCAACCACTGCCCCTGAGTCTTTCATCGCATTCTTGACATTCCCGTCCCCTATCGCTTTCAATCGCTAAGGGGCCCTATCAGTGCTGTTTCTTGAAGAGTAACAGCGCTAAGAGCCTTGAGATCATCATTCGTCACGGCGACGTTTGGTTATAGGATTGAAGCATGTCTGCTCCGGCCAGCACCGAGAAACAAAACGCAACGCTTCTTATTGTTTACGAAGAGATAAGTGCGCGCGAGAGACTGCGCCAGATCTTTGAGGATGCAGGATATCGCGCTTTAACGGTTTCCGACGCTCCGTCCGCGCTGCGGATAATTCACAAAGAGCATTGCGATTTGGTAGTGCTTGATCTCGAGGTCCCGGGAGTGGACGGGCTGGCGCTGTGTCGATTGCTGCGTGCCCAACCTGCCACAAAGAAACTACCGGTAATCGCGCTTTCCGGTAGCGACTCTGAGAGTCGCAAGGAAGAAGCGTTTGCTGCCGGCGCCGACGATTTCATCACCAAACCTTCAACTCCCGGAGAGCTTGTTTCGCGAGTGGATTCGCAGCTCCGCGCCGCTCAACGAGAATGGGACCTGATCGGAAGCAACCGCGAATTAAGATTTCTGGCCGATCTCGGTCGCGGCCTATTGCGTGCGCTGGAGCCGGATCAACTCGTGCGACGTGTTGCAGGCGCAACCTACGAAGGCACCAACGCAGTGCTTTGCGCCGCCTTTGTTAAGCTCTCTGCGGATTGCGAGGTAGGCTGCGTCTTCGATCGTGAGGGTAGCGCCGAAGACACGTCACTTATTAATCTGGATCGATTGCAGACCTGGCTCGTATCAGCCGGCGCCTCAGCGCCGCTGGTATTGCCGGATAAAGACCGGTTTTTCCTTCGTGATGAGGTGCACGAGATCGAATATGCCGTGCCGCTGAGATTTGCCGGTCGCACAAACGGGGCGCTCGTTGTGGCCTTCGATCGTCGTGACGATTGCGGCGAAACGGAGTGCCGGCTGATCGATGCCGCCGCTCAACAAGCGGCCCTCGCAGGGCATATCTCGGCGTTGTACCAGGCGGCGCGCGAAGCCTCCACAACTCTCGCAAAAGAAGTTGACCGGCGAACGGCCGAAGCCGAAGCTCAACGCCGCTTCATCGAAGCAATAATCGATAGCCTCCCGCTTTCGCTTTACGCCGTCGACAGCCACTACCGGATCGTTGCGTGGAACCGCAATCGCGAGTTGGGTGAGTTAGGCATTCCCCGGGGCACGGCGTTGGGCAAGAACATCTTCAACGTTCTGACTCTGCAAAGACGTGACGTGCTCGAGCAGGAATTTGCGCGCGTGTTTGAGAGCGGCGAAATCGAAAGAATAGAGCAAGAGACCGCCAAGGCCAACGGCGAAGTCAATCATTGGTTAATCAGCAAGATTCCAATGTGGATTGATGACTCTGGCCATGTCTCACATGTAATTACCGTCGGAGAAGACATCACAACCAGAGTTGAGGCAAACCGTGCTGTCGCTCGCGCTGAGAAACTTGCGGCGATTGGCCGTCTTGCCGCAGGAGTGGTGCACGAGATAAACAATCCTCTGGCCACCATATCGGCTTGCGCGGAAGCCCTGGAATCGCGGGTACAGGAGGGTGCGTTTGCGCAAGGGGGTTCCCCCTCAGCACTTGAAGACTTGCGAGAATATCTAAGCCTGATTCGTAGCGAGGCCTTTCGCTGCAAATCAATCACCAACGGCCTTCTGGATTTTAGCCGCGCCCGGGGTTCAGCACACGTTCTCATCGATTTGGCCGACGTCATTAAGTCGGCTTCGCGATTACTGGCGCACCAGCAGCGCGACGGTAAGATCGAGTTTCGGATTCAAACGGCCGAGGATCTTCCGCCACTGTCGGGAGACGCCGGCCAGCTTCAGCAGGCCATAATTGCCCTGGCCACGAACGCCGTGGATGCGATGCCGGAAGGAGGCACGTTGACGATAGAGGCGCGCCTCCAAAACGGTGCGGTGCTGGTTGAGATCACGGACACCGGTGTGGGCATCGCTCCCGAAAACATCACCAAAATCTTTGAGCCGTTCTTTACTACAAAAGAGGTGGGACGAGGTACCGGCCTTGGTCTCGCAGTTTGTTATGGTATCTTAACGGAGCACGGCGGCAGTCTCGACGTGCAATCAACGCCGGGAGTGGGCACTACGTTTACCATTACTCTCCCGGTCTCAGATGACCTCGGAGAAACTAAAGCGTGAGCGAGCAGCAAGGAGCACGCATTCTGATTGCTGAAGACGAAGTCAATCTGCGACTCGTCTTGCAAAAAGAACTCGAGCGCCTGGGCTACCGGGTGCAAGCCGCTCCCGATGGCGAAGCTGCGTTGCGAAAGCTGGAAGAGAGCAATGTTGATGTCTTGCTCTGTGACATCAACATGCCGCGCATTGACGGGATGGAAGTGCTGCGCCGGGTTTATGAACGACCGAATCCACCCGAGGTGATCATGCTTACTGGCCAGGCGACGGTGGAAACTGCGATCGAGGCCATGAAACTCGGTGCATACGACTACCTCACCAAACCCTACACAATCACTGAGCTGGACGTCCGAGTGAAACAGGCGGCCGAAAAGCGCCGCCTACGGGTCGACAACCTGCGATTACGCGAACAGCTGGCAAGGCAATCTGCTTTACCGGAGATTGTTTCCGTGTCGCAATTGATGAAAGAAGCCATTCGCCTTGTGGAGCGGGTTGCTCCTTCAGACGCTTCGGTCTTGATAACCGGAGAGTCTGGAACGGGAAAAGAGCTGATTGCTCACGCCATCCATCGTTTATCGAGTCGGGCAAACTCGTCTTTCATCGATCTTAATTGTGCTGCATTTCAGGAGTCGCTGCTTGAATCAGAGCTTTTTGGTTACGAAGCAGGCGCTTTCTCGGGCGCGAAAGGTCGCAAACTTGGACTCATTGAACTCTCAGACGGCGGCACACTCTTTATGGATGAGATAACTGAGCTTCCGGCCCAGCTTCAGGCGAAGCTTTTGCGAGCAATCGAAACAAGAACGTTTTTCCGAGTGGGCGGTGTACGTAAGGTCGAAGTTAATGTGCGTATTGTCGCGGCTACGAACCGCAACCTGGAATCGGTTGTGGCAGACGGATCATTTCGTTCTGATCTTCTCTATCGCATCAACGGATTCCAGATAGACCTGGCTCCATTGCGCGACAGGCCGGAGGACATCGAGCCGCTGGCGCGTCACTTGTTGCACCAGGTGGGGGGCACGAGTCCACCCGTTCTCGATCCAGACGCCATGGAAGCGATCCGTTCTTATGGCTGGCCGGGAAATGTGCGGCAATTAAAGAACTGTCTCGAGCGCGCGGTGATCCTCTCGAATAATGGCCGCATCACGCTCGCCGAATTACCTCCGGAAGTTGCACGACCAACAGTTGCGATGCCAGTCTTATTAACACCGTCTTCGTCCGGTTCCGACGCCGATACCGGCATTCCTGTTTCGGCTTCGCCTGCTTCTCTGCGTGAAGTGGAGCGCCAGCAAATCCTCTCTGCCCTCGAGCAGACTGGCTGGCATCGAGGTAAGACCGCAGAAATTCTGGGGATCTCGCCGTCAACCCTCTACCGCCGCCTGCGCGACTACGATTTGGAAAAGCGCAGGTGACGCAAGAGCGTTTGTAC